>NZ_VFTM01000030.1:0-85502 GCF_006439555.1 Mesorhizobium sp. B3-1-6
CTTGCGGGGGAGATGGCCGGCAGGCCAGAGGGGGGTGGGCGGGAACTCGGCATCGCCCATTTGAGGCTCATGCCTCCTTCGCCATTTCCCTCAACCTGAACTTCTGGATCTTGCCCGTCGACGTCTTCGGGATTTCGGCAAACACCACTGTCTTCGGCACCTTGAAGCGCGCCAGCAGACCTCGGCAATGTTCGATGATCTCGGCCTCGGTCGCGGCCTTGCCCGGCTTCAGCTCGACATAGGCGACCGGCACCTCGCCCCATTTCTCGTCGGCGCGGGCAACGACACCGCAGGAAGCGACCGACGGGTGCCTATAGAGCGCGTCCTCGACTTCGATGGAAGAGATGTTCTCGCCGCCCGAGATGATGATGTCCTTGGAACGGTCCTTGAGCTGGATGTAGCCGTCGGGATGCATGACGCCGAGATCGCCGGAGTGGAACCAGCCGCCGGCGAAGGCCTCGTCGGTCGCCTTCCTGTTCTTCAGGTAGCCCTTCATGACGATGTTGCCGCGGAACATGACCTCGCCGATGGTCTCGCCATCGGCCGGCGTCTCCGCCATGGTCTGCGGGTTCATCACCGTGAGACCCTCGAGCGAGGCGTAGCGGACGCCCTGGCGCGCTTTCTTTGCCGTCCTCGGTCCCTTCTCCAGCGCGTCCCACTCATTGTGCCATTCGTTGACGACGGCAGGACCGTAGGTTTCGGTCAGGCCGTAGAGATGGGTGACGGCGAAGCCCGCGTCGGCCATGCCGGAGAGCACGGCCTCCGGCGGCGGCGCCGCTGCCGTGTTGAAGGTGACGGTCTGCGCGAACTGTCGCTTGTCCTCCTCCCTCGCGTTGATCAGCACCGACATGACGATCGGCGCGCCGCACAGATGCGCGACGCCATGGTCGGCGATGGCGTCATACATCGGCTTTGCCCGCACCCAGCGCAGGCAGACATGGGTGCCGGCCTGCACGGCTAAAGTCCAGGGGAAGCACCAGCCATTGCAGTGGAACATCGGCAGCGTCCACAGATAGACCGCGTGCTTGGCCATGCCGGCATGGATGGTGTTGGTGTAGGCCATCAGCGCCGCGCCGCGATGATGATAGACGACGCCCTTCGGGTTGCCCGTCGTGCCGGAAGTGTAGTTGAGCGAGATGGCGTCCCACTCGTCATCGGGCATCGACCAGGCGAAAGCCTCGTCGCCGCCGGCGACGAACTCTTCATAATCGGCCGAGCCGATGCGCTCTCCTTTCGGATAGGGCGCGTCGGCCGCATAGTCAGGATCGTCATAGTCGATGACCAACGGCTTCACCTTGGCCAAGGCCAGCGCTTCCCTGACAACGCCCGAGAACTCGCGGTCGACGATCAGCACCTTCGAGTCGGCATGGTCGAGTTGGAAAGCGATAACGGCGGCGTCGAGGCGGGTGTTCAGCGAATGCAGCACCGCCTTGGTCATCGGCACGCCGAAATGCGCTTCCAGCATCGGCGGCGTGTTGGACAGCATCACCGTCACCGTATCGCCCTTGCCGATGCCATGCTTCGACAGCGCCGAGGCGAGCTTCAGCGAGCGGCGCCAGAAATCGCGATAGGTGATGCGCTGGTTGCCATGGATGATGGCGACATGGTCGGGATAGGTCTTGGCCGCGCGCTCGAGATAGGTGAGCGGCGTCAGCGGCTGGTGGTTGGCGGCGTTCCTGTCGAGATCCTGTTCGTAGGGATTGGCCATCCCGTTCTCCCCAAGGTTCTTTTCGAACCTTCTAACCTTAGGCCCTTCGTCACGCTATCCCCCTTCCGCGGCTGAAAATGCTATGCTGCGCCGGCTTGGTGGAATGGCGATCCGGATGAAGCCCCACCGTGAGGCGATCGCAGCTCACGCAGGCAAATTTGACTTTTGTCGAGAGCCGTGACTAATGTCAGCCGAGGAGGCGGCATGGCGATCAGACCGGCAGAACAGATCATCCACAAGGCCGCCTGGCTTTACTATGCCCACGGCCTTCGTCAGGACGAAGTGGCGAGCCAGCTAAACATTTCACGCGCTTCGGTCGCCATGTATCTGCGCAAGGCGCGCGAGACCGGCATCGTCAACATCTCGACCTCGACGCAGCTCTTCACCGACGACGTCACGGCGCGCCGACTTGAAGACGCCTTCGATCTCGACGCCGTCTGGATCGCGCCGGAAAATGCCTATCTCGCCGATCCTTCGGCCGATATCGCCGTGCTGGCGGCGAGCGTCTTTCTCGAGCTGGTGAAGAAAGGCGACCGTATCGGCGTCGCCTGGGGCCGCACCGTCTACACCATCGCCGACATCATGTCCTATGCCGACCTGCAGGACGTCACCGTGGTGCAGCTCTGCGGCAATCTCGGCGCGCCCTATTCCTACCGGCCCGACCAGTGCACGATGGAGATCGCGCGGCGGCTGAACGCCAAGGGCCTCAATTTCTATGCGCCGCTGGTGCTCTCCACCGAGGAACTGGCGCAAGGCCTGCGCGCCGAGCCGGTGATCCGCGACCAGCTTGCCGGCATCGCCGACTGCGACCTCGCGCTTTATTCCGTCGGCGCGGTCGACGCCGACAGCCATCTGGTGAAATGCGGCGCATTGTCCGCAGGCGAGATGGAAGCGCTGCGCAGCCAAGGGGCTGCCGGCGTTATCGCCGGGCAGATCATCGACGCCAAGGGCGAGGTGCTCGACTGCAGCTACAACCGGCGCGTCATTTCCGCCGAACTCGCCTCGCTGCGCGCGATCGAGAAGCGGCTGATGGTGGTGCAGGAAGACACCAAATTCGAGCCGCTGCTTGCGGCCGTCGCCGGCGGGCTCTGCACGCATCTGGTGATCGGCGCGCACATGGCCGAGCGCCTGATCAATCACGCGGGCGAAGCCGGCAAAAAGGCATCCTAGAAAAACCACCCTCGCCGCTTCTGTCATCAAGACGTCGCGGCTTTCTGTTCATGAGCAAAAAAGACGGAACCGGACGGAACGACATGCAGAACCTTTGGAATGACGCCGACGCGGAAAAGATGGTTGCCGACTATGCCAAGAAAGGCGTCGCCCGCGACCTTGCGCTGCGCGTCTACACGACCCGTCTGCTTGGCGGCGAGCCGCGGCTGGTGCTGCATGGCGGCGGCAACACCTCCTGCAAGACCAAGGCCACAGATCTGGTCGGCGACGAATGGGACGTGCTCTGCGTCAAGGGCAGCGGCTGGGACATGGCCGTCATCGAACCGCAGGGCCTGCCGGCGGTGAAGATGGGCGCGCTGCTCAAGGCGCGCTCCCTGGACCAGCTCGCCGACGAGGACATGGTGGCGCTGCAGCGCTCCAACCTCGTCGACCCCGCCGCTCCGAACCCATCGGTCGAAACGTTGCTGCACGCCTTCCTGCCGCACAAATTCGTCGACCACACGCATTCCACGGCCATCCTCGCCATCGTCGACCAGGAAGACAGCAAGCCGCTGATCGAGACCGTGTTCGGCGACAGACTAGGTTACGTGCCCTACATCAAGCCGGGCTTCGACCTCGCCAAGGTCGCCGCGGAGGTGTTCGACGCCGACCCGAACGTCGAGGGCCTGATCCTCGACAAGCATGGCATCTTCACTTTCGGCGACGATGCCAGGCAGGCCTATGACCGCATGATCCACTATGTGACTATGGCCGAGGATTACGTCGCCAGGAACGGCAAGCCGCAGGCGGTCAAGGCGGCGCTGCCGGCAAAGCTCGCCCGGCCGAGCGACATCGCGCCAATGCTGCGCGGCGCAGTCGCGGTGGCGCGCGGCGAAGGCCGTTTCGACCGCATGATCAGCGACTTCCGCACCTCGGATGCCATCGTCGATTTCATCAATTCGGCTAAGATCGCCGACTATGCCGGCCGCGGCGTGTCGACGCCCGATCTGTCGATCCGCATCAAGACCGGACCGATGGCGGTGCCGGCTCCCGATGCCGGCAAGCTCGGCGATTACAAGGGCTTGGTGCGCAGCCATGTCGAGGCCTTCGTCAAGGACTACGCCGCCTATTTCGAGACCAATGACGCGCTGGACGACGTCAAGCGCACCATGCTCGACCCGATGCCGCGCCTGACGCTGGTGCCGGGGCTGGGCATGTTCGGCCATGGCCGCACGCTGAAGGACGCGAAGATCGCCTCCGATGTCGGCGAGATGTGGATCGAGGCGGTGCGCGGCGCCGAGGCCGTCGGCAATTTCCATCCGCTGTCCAAGGCCGACCTCTTTCCGCTCGAATACTGGTCGCTGGAGCAGGCCAAGCTCGCCTCGAACAAGCCGAAGCCGCTGACCGGCCAGGTCGTGCTGATCACCGGCGGCGCCGGCGCCATCGGCGCTGCTACGGCAAAACTATTCGCGGCCAACGGCGCGCATGCGGTGATCGTCGACCTCGATCCGACCAAGGCCGCGGACGCGGCCAAGGCGGCCGGTAACAATTCGATCGGCGTCGGTGCCGACATCACCAATCCGGCCGAGATGCGCGCCGCCTTCGACAAGGCGGTCGCCGTCTATGGCGGCGTCGACATCCTGGTCTCGAATGCGGGCGCGGCCTGGGAAGGCCGCATCGGCGAGCTCGACGACGCCACTTTGCGCAAGAGTTTTGAGCTCAACTTCTTCGCCCACCAGTCGGCGGCGCAGAATGCGGTGCGCATCATGCTGGAACAGGGCACCGGTGGCGTGCTTTTGTTCAACACCTCCAAGCAGGCGATCAACCCCGGCCCGAAATTCGGCGCCTACGGCATCCCGAAGGCGGCGACCTTGTTCCTGTCGCGGCAATATGCGCTTGACTACGGCGCCTATGGCATACGCTCCAATGCGGTGAACGCCGACCGCATCCGCTCCGGGCTCTTGACCGACACGATGATCGCCAGCCGGTCCGGCGCGCGCGGCGTGTCGGAAAAGGAATACATGTCCGGCAATCTGCTCGGACAGGAAGTGACCGCCGACGACGTGGCGCAGGCATTCCTGCACCAGGCGCTGGCCGAACGCACCACAGCGGACGTGACGACGGTGGACGGCGGCAACATCGCGGCGGCGTTGCGCTGACGAAGTAAAGACACAACCTTGGAGCGGTTCATCGTTTCATAAGCGGATGAACCGCTCCTAGTCTTGACACGGTTCCGAACGGAAGGCCTTTCGCGCTTCTGCTGAAAAACTGCTTCAACCGGTCAAAGTCCCACTCCAATCCTTCGGTTACTACTCGGACGGTTGAAGGGGCATGTCTGGTGTTTCGCGTGCGAGCTCCAACCCCGATCATTAGTGGAGTTGTCGATGCCCGCGAAAAGACTGCGTATAGGTGTGCTGTTCGGCGGTCGATCCGCCGAGCATGAGGTGTCGCTGCTTTCGGCGGCCAACGTCATGCAGGCGCTGGATCCGGCGAAATACGACGCCGTGCCGATCTTCGTCACGCGCGACGGCCAATGGCTGCTCAGCCGTTTCGAGGACGGCGCCCTGGCGACACCGTCGGCTGGCATACAGCTGTGCCTGGTGCCGGGAGGGCAAGGGCGGATGCTGGCGATCCCTACCAGCGGCGCACCCCATGACCTGCCCGTCATCGATATCCTGTTTCCAGTGCTGCACGGTCTGCATGGCGAGGACGGCGCGGTGCAGGGATTGGCCGAAGTGGCGCGCGTGCCGCTCGCCGGATGCGGTATTCTGGGCTCGGCCACGGCCCTCGACAAGGACATCGCCAAGCGGCTGCTGAAGGCGGTGGGACTGCCGGTCGCGCGCTCGGTGACGATCGATGAAGGTCGGCTGCCTTCGCTTGCCCAACTGGAAGACAAGCTCGGCTTGCCGCTATTCATCAAGCCGGCGCGGCAGGGCTCGTCGGTCGGCGTTGCGAAGGTCAATGGCAGTCAGGAGTTCGAGCGCGCGCTGGCGGAAGCCTTCCAGCACGATCGCAAGGTCCTGGCGGAGGAATTCGTTCGTGGCCGCGAGATCGAATTCAGCGTGCTGGAGAGCCCCACGGGCGAACTCTTCGTCTCGCGGCCGGGCGAGATCGTGCCCGCGGAAAGTCACGGCTTCTACAACTACAACGCCAAATATATCGACGAGAATGGCGCGGCCCTGACCGTGCCGGCCGAGTTGCCGTTGGAAGTCGAGAATGCCATGCGCGATATGGCCGCCAGGGCGTTCAGAGCGCTCGGCTGCGACGGGATGGCCCGCGTCGATTTCTTCCTGATGCCGGATATGAATTTCCTGATCAACGAGCTCAACACCATTCCGGGCTTCACCAATATCAGCATGTACGCCAAGGCGATGGCGGCGAGTGGCGTCAGCTATCCGGAGGTTATCGAGCGCCTGGTGGCGCACGGGCTGGCGCGCGCCGGCCGTTGAGGCCGAAGTCTGAGGATCGGAATCTCGGACGCGACCGACGGATCACGTCGGTCGCATCACTCCGGCAGGCCAGCCGCGCGGAAGCCATCCTCGAAATGCTTGAGCGTCGCCGCGTCGCGGAACGGTTCCGTCTCGACCCAGCGGCGGGTGGAAAAATGCGGATTGCCGACAAGGAACAGCGCAACCTCTGTGCGTGCCTCGTCGAGGCGGCCGAGCTGCGCCAGGCTTGCAGCCAGGAAGCGGCGTGAGCTGGTGCGGTAGGTCTCGTCGCGGCGCAGCGTCTCGACGGCGGCTTCATAGTCGCTGGCCGCATATTGCGCCTGGCCGAGCGTCAGATAATACCAGCTCGGCGGAAAGGGGTTGAGCCGGAACGCCTTGCGAATGTGTTCCAGGCCTTGTTCGATCTTTCCCGCAAGCACCTCGATGTCGGACAATGTCGCCCAGATATCGGCCTCGTTCGGGTCGAGCTCGATTGCCTTGGCGAATTCCGCATCGGATTGCTCGAAATCGCGTTCATAGGCAAGAAGGTTCGCCAGAACCCAGCGGCAACCGGCGTCGTTGGGATCGATCGCCACGGCCTTGCGCGCCAGTTCCAGGGACGTGCTGCGGGCAGGCTCGAACGGCTCGCCCCAATGCACCCATCCCATCCAGTGGTTCATCGCAAGCCAGCGATAGGCCTCCGCGTAATCCGGATCGAGAGCGATCGCGCGCGTCAGCATCAGGTGCGCTTCGCGCGCCATCTGCGGCGACTCGTCGAACAGTTTTCGCGCGCGTACGACGAGATCATAGGCCTCGAGGTTCTTCGGCCGGTTGCGCGCCGGCGGCGCGCGCAATCGACCGAGCAGCGCCTCGACGATCTTGGCCGTCGCCTCGTCCTGAACGGCGAAGATGTCTTCCAGGCCGCGATCGAAGCGCTCGGCCCACAGATGCTCGCCGCTCAGCGCGTCGATCAGCTGGGCGTTGATGCGCACGCGTCCCGCGGCCCGTCTTGCGCTGCCTTCCAGCAGATAGCGCACGCCAAGCTCCCCGGCGATGGCGCGCACGTCCATGGCCTTGCCCTTATAGGCAAACACCGAGTTGCGCGCGATGACGAAGAGGCCCGGGATCCGCGAGAGATCGGTGATCAAATCTTCGGTCAGGCCATCGGCGAAAGAGTCCTGCTCGGGATCGTTGCTCAGATTGATGAAGGGCAGCACGGCGATCGACGGTTTGTCGGGCAGCGGCAAGGGTTTGCGCGTCGCGTCGGGCTGTTCGACCGCACCGATGAAACGATAGCCGACACGCGGCACCGTGACGATCCACTCGCCACCACCGGTCGCCTGACCGAGCAGCTTCCTGAGCTGCGCGATCTGCACCGTGAGATTGCCTTCCTCGACCGCGGTGCCCGGCCACGCCGCGTCCATCAACTCGGCCTTGGCCAGGATTTCTCCCGGACGCGCAACGAGCGCTTCCAGCAGCTTCAGCCCACGGTGACCGGCGGCAACGGGAACGTCGCCCCGGAGCAGCGTTCCCGCGCCAGGATCAAACACGAACGGTCCAAAAGCAAAGCGCGATCCCTGCATGCGGCGATCTATAGAGCAATTCCAGGAAAAGTGTGAAGCGGTTAAGTTCGGCGTCTTCGCCGTAACCTTCCGTCCGGAATTGCGTAAAAACAAAGGGATAGAGCGGTTCGGCGTTTTTCCGTGAAACGGTGACACGCTCTAGCCGATTTGGAAGTTTTGAGAACTATTTGGGAGGGCTTAATTACGCCGCCGGCCACCAGCGGCACACTGCAATCTCAATCAGGGCGAGGGCCTTCAAGCTCTCTGCCGCATGGAGGTTGCCATGAACGATATCCTTACGCCTTGCGCATCTCTGGCGGCGCGTCCAGCCGAGATCAACGGCCGCCGGCGCTACAGCCTCTCAGCCCTGCGAGGCCTCCTCGCCGAGCGCCGCAAGCAGGCCTATTTCCGTTTCGAGCTCAAGCGCATGGCGACGGACAATCCGCATCTGATCGACGACATCGGGCTGACAAGGAAAGAGGTCGAGGCGGAAATCGCCAAACTGCCCTTCTGGCAGCGGTGAAGTCGCAACAGTCCCTTGGAAAAGACAGAGAGCGGCCCATTGGACCGCTCCCTTCATCAGCAACGGGCAGAACCCTTACTTGGCGTTCGGATTCGGCATCCAGGCGGGCATCGCGACATCGGCATGGGCGAACTGCGGCAGCTTGGCCGACAGGTCTTCCATGTTCTTGATGTCCTTGTCGATCAGTTCCTTCTGGGTGATCAGCGTCGGCGGCACGATGACGTTGTGGCCGGGATCCTCGCCGGCGAGAAGCTGCGCCAGCGCGCGCACCGAGACCTGGCCGACGACGGCCGGGTTGGTGGCGGCGGTGGCCGCCCAGGCGCTGTCCGGCTCGCGCATCGCGGCGATATCCGAGGTCGAGATATCGGCCGAATAGATCTTGATGCCCTTGTTCAGGCCGGCCTCGTCGACGGCGATCTTCACGCCCTTGGCGAACTCGTCATAGGGCGCGAACATCACCTTGATGTCGGGATGCGCCTGTAGCACCGAGCGCGCCTGGTTGGCGACCGAGTTGGCGATCGGGTTGTCGAGCGTGCCGAACTGGGCGACCTCGCTGATGCCTGAATATTTCTTCTTCACGTCCACCCAGGTCTCGTTGCGGCGGTCGAGCGGCGCGATGCCGGCGACATAGACATAGCCGGCCTTCCAGCTCTCGCCATTGTCCTTCACCGCCTGCTCGAGCGCGAGCTTGGCGAGATCCTTGTCCGACTGCTCGACCTGCGGGATCTTCGGGTTCTCGACATTGACGTCGAAGGCGACGACCTTGATGCCGGCGTCGACCGCGCGCTGGGCGGCGTCCTTCATCGATTCTGTCAGGCCGTGCTGGATGATGATGCCCTGCACGCCGAGCGCGATCGCCTGGTCGACCATGTCGGCCTGGAGTGCTGCGTCCTGGCGGCTGTCCAGCACGCGCAGGTCGACGCCGAGCGCCTTGGCTTGCGCTTCGACGCCGGAGAGATAGGCCTGGAAGAAGTCGCCGGTCGACAGATAGCGCACCAGCGCGATCTTGACGCCCGGCTTGTCGAACGGCGCCGGACGGTCCGCGGCAAGCGCCGTGCCCTGCATCAGCAGCGCTGCGCCGGCAAGGCCGAGTGCTGCCTTCCCCAAAAATCTTCTTGTGATGCTCACTTCGTTTTCCTCCGTTTTGTCTCAATGCCCCGGTCGAAACTATCTCTTGCCCCTGCCGGAAAGGGCGAAGGTGAAGACAAGGGCGACGACAAGCACCGCGCCCTTGACGAAATCCTGCGTGTAGTAGGGGGCGTTCATCATCGTCAGGCCTTGCAGCAAGACGCCGACGAACACCGCGCCGACGGCCGTGCCGAAGGCGTTGGGCTTGGCGGCGCCGAGCACCGCGTAGCCGATGAGCGCCGCGGCGACAGCGTCGAGCAACAGATTATTACCCGAGGCGATGTCGCCGCGTCCAAGCCGGGCGGCGAGCAAAATCCCGCCGATCGAGGCAAAAACTCCCGAAATCACATAGGCCCAGATTTTGTATGCCTTGACAGGCGCGCCGGCGAGCTCGGCCGCCCGCTCGTTGCTGCCGACGGCATACATCATGCGGCCGAAGCGCGTGTATTCGAGGAAGAACCAGATCAGCGCCGCGAGCACGACGAGCACCACCACCGAAACCGGGATCAGATTCGGGATGAAGAAGTCGATGCGGTGGCGGCCGAGCGCGAGGAAGGCTTCCGAGAACTTGCCGTTGGCGACCGAGCCGTCGGGCATGGTCATGCCGGTGGCGATCGAGCGGCCTTCCGTCGGGATGCGCTGCAGGCCGAGCAGCAGGAACATCATGCCGAGCGTGGCCAGCAGATCGGGCACGCGCATATAGACGATCAGCCAGCCATTGATCAGGCCTACGATGACGCCGATGACAAGGCAGGCGATCACCGCGACGATCGCGTTCTGCTCCAGCACGACCATGGCGTAGGACGCCGCCATCATGGCGCTGGTGGCGACGGAGCCGATCGACAGGTCGAAGCCGCCGACGACCAGCGTCGCGGTGACGCCGAGCGCCAGCACACCAGTGATGGCCACCGACTGGAAGATGAAGACGGCACTTTGCGGCGAAGCAAAACCATCGGCGGCGACCGCGAAATAGGCGATCAACCCGACCAACAGGACGATGAAGCCGTAGCGGATGGCGTAGTCGCGCAACATCACTCAGCGCCCCGCCGCGCGGCTGTCCGACAAAAGCTCATTCCAACTCCACTCCATGCAAATCCCTCGACCTCATGCCGCGCTGTGGAGCGGTCCGCCAGCCACTTCCGCCAGCAGCAGGTCGAGATCGATATCGGCGTTACGGTGCTCGCCGACGATCGTGTGTTCCGACATCACCAGGATGCGGTCGGCGGTCTCCAGCGCCTCGTCGATTTCGGTGACGAAGATCAGCGTCGCGCGGTCGTCGGCGCTGGCTCGAAGCTTCGCCGCGATGTCGCGGCGCGCCGAAATGTCGACGCCCTGGAAAGGCTCGTCGAGGATGAAGAGCCGCGAGGCCTGCGACATCCAGCGCGCCACCATGACCTTCTGCTGGTTGCCGCCGGAAAGCGCCGACAGCTCGTCCTTCTCCGAGCGGCAGACGATGCCAAGTTCGTCGATCTGGCGGCGGGCAACGACGCGCTCGGCGCGCTTTTTCATCACGCCGAGACCCGACATGCGCTTGAGGAACGGCAGGCTGATGTTGCGCTCGATGTTGAAGCCGCCGACGATGCCGCTCGCAACGCGGTCCTTGGCGACCAGGAAGACGCCGGCGGCGATCGCCTCGCGCGCCGCGCCCGGCGCATAGGGCTTGCCGTCCATATGCATGGTGCCGGCGAGCGGCCGGCGCACGCCGAACAGCGTCTCCGCCAAAGCCGTCTTGCCGACGCCGACCAGGCCGGTGATCGCCACCACCTCGCCGGCGCCGAGCGTCATCGAGATCGGCCTCGACCCTTGCGCCAGTTGCAGCCCTTCGGCGGTGAAGACGGCTCGAGCCGAGCTTCTCGCCACCACCCGGTCGAGATGGATCTTGCGGCCAAGCATGGCGTTGACCGCGCCCTCATAGTCGAGCGGCTTCTTGTCGAAGACGCCGGAGACGACGCCGTCGCGCATCGACACGATGCGGTCGGCGAGCCGCCTTATGTCGGACATGCGGTGCGAGATATAGAGGATGGCGACGCCCTGCCCGCGCAGCCTGTCGATCAGCGAAAACAGCCGGTCGGCCTCGGCGCTCGACAGCGACGAGGTCGGCTCGTCGAGGATCAGCACCTTGGGCCGATGCGCCATGGCGCGGGCGATGGCCACCATCTGGCGGTCGGCCAACGACAAGTCGCTGACGCGCGCCTTGAGGTCGATGGCGAGCCCCATGCGGTCGGCGACAGCCCTGGCTTCGGCCCGGACATTGGCAGGCTTGAAGAGCAAGGACGCGCCTTTGCCGCTCAGCCGGTCGAGCGTCAGGTTGGTGGCGACATCGAGGTCGGCGACCACGCCGTCGTTGATGTTCTGGTGCACGGTGACGACGCCGGCGCGGATCGCTTCGGCTGGGGTCTGCGGATCGAAGGCCTCGCCGGCGAGCTGCATTGAGCCTGCGCCGCGCGCATAGACGCCGCTGACGATCTTGACCAGGGTGGATTTGCCGGCGCCGTTGGCGCCCATCAGCACGGTCACCTCGCCCGCAAAGAGGTCGAGCGAGATGCCGCCAAGCACCTCGTTCTGGCCGAAGGATTTCCTCAGGCCCTCCACATGGAACACGGCATCTGCGCCCATCCGTTCCTCCCGGATGGTGACGCTATGGGCTCATTCGGCAATTGTCAACACGATTGACATTTGCCAGAGCGCTTCCTAGCTTGGCCTCGCCGCCGTGGCTCCGCTATCGTCGGAAACCACGCGCAGGAGGGAGAGAATGACCGGGAAGTTCGAAGCATTGTCGGTGGAAACGCTGCCGAAACGCCTTGGCGAGACCAAAGCGCTGACCGAGCGCATCGGCAAGGACGCCAGCCACTGGAAGGTACGCGAGGTCGGCGACGGCAATCTCAACCTGGTGTTCATCGTCGAAGGCGACAAGGGTGCCGCGGTGGTCAAGCAGGCGCTGCCCTATGTGCGGCTGGTCGGCGACAGCTGGCCGTTGCCGCTCAAACGCTCCTTCTTCGAATATCATGCGCTGACCAGGCAGGAGCGCCGTGCGCCCGGCTCGGTACCGGCGATCTACCATTTCGACGAGAGCCAGGCGCTGATCGTCATGGAGTATCTGGCGCCGCCGCACGTCATTCTCAGGCGCGCGCTGATCGACGGCCGCGAGCTGCCGAACATCGCACGCGACATCGGCCTGTTCATGGCGCGCACGCTGTTCCGCGGCTCCGACCTGTCGATGGCAGCCAAGGAGCGCAAGGCCGATCTTGCGCTGTTCGCCGACAATGTCGAGCTGTGCGACATCACCGAGAACCTGGTGTTCTCCGACCCCTATTTCGACGCCAAGATGAACCGGCATACCTCGCCGCAGCTCGACGGCCTAGTCGCCGAGCTGCGCGCCGACCGCGATCTCAAGGTCGAGGCGCAGCGGCTGAAGCATCTGTTCGCCGCCAATGCCGAGACGCTGCTGCATGGCGACCTGCATTCAGGCTCGATCATGGTGACAGACAGCGAAACCCGGATGATCGATCCGGAATTCGCCTTCTACGGCCCGATCGCCTTCGACGTCGGGATGCTGCTTGCCAATTTCTGGATAGCCTTCTTCTCGCAGCGCGGCCACGAGGAGAAAGGCGGCCGCGACTCCATGCGCGCCTATCTGCTCGGCGTCACTGGCGAGACCTGGGCGACCTTCCGCGCCGAGTTCTCGCATCTGTGGCGGACCGAGCGCAGCGGCATGCTCTACCAGCGGAGCTTGTTCGAGGATCAGGGCGACCTGCTCGGCTCCGAACAGGCGCTCGACCATATGCTGCATTCCATCTGGGACGACCTGCTCGGCTTCGCCGGCATCGAGGTGCACCGGCGCATCCTCGGCCTCGCCCACAATGCCGATTTCGAGACCATTGCCGATCAAGACCTGCGCGCCAGATGTGAGGCCAAGGCTTTGCGCTTCGGCCGCCATATCGCCGTCAACCGGCGCCAGATCCACAGCATCGACGAGGTCAACAATCTGGCCGCGCTGATCGAACAGGAGAAGAGAATTTGAACGTCGGCGAACGCCATTACCGCACCATCTGGCTGAGCGACGACAAGCGGTCGGTCGAGATCATCGACCAGCGCTGGCTGCCGCATGAGTTCCGCATCGAGACGATCGGAACGGTTGCCGGCATCGCCACCGCGATCCGCGACATGTGGGTGCGCGGCGCGCCGCTGATCGGCGTCACCGCCGCCTATGGCGTCGCCATACAGATGAAAGACGATCCGTCGGACGAAGCGCTCGACGCCGTATGGGAGAGGTTGCACAAGACGCGGCCGACGGCGATCAACCTGCGCTGGGCGCTGGACGAGATGCGACGGCATCTCAAGCCGATTGCACCCGCGGAGCGCGCGGAAGCCGCTTACCAGCGCGCCGCGGAGATCGCCGATGAGGATGTCGGGCTGAACCGCGCCATCGGCGAGAACGGGCTTGCCATCATCAGGCAGATCGCCGCGCGCAAGAAGCCGGGCGAGACCGTCAACATCCTTACCCATTGCAATGCCGGCTGGCTGGCGACGGTCGATTACGGCACCGCCACGGCGCCTATCTATCTGGCGACCGAGGCCGGCATCCAGGTGCATGTCTATGTCGACGAGACCAGGCCGCGCAACCAGGGCGCCCAGCTCACCGCCTGGGAGATGGCCGGGCACGGCGTGCCGCACACGCTGATCGTCGACAATGCAGGCGGCCATCTGATGCAGCATGGCGACATCGACATGGTGATCGTCGGCACCGACCGCACCACCGCCAATGGCGACGTCTGCAACAAGATCGGCACCTATCTCAAGGCTTTGGCCGCCGCCGACAATGACGTGCCCTTCTATGTCGCGCTCCCCTCGCCCACCATCGACTGGACCGTCGCCGACGGGCTCGCTGAGATCCCGATCGAGGAGCGCTCGGGCGACGAGGTTTCCCTGGTCTGGGGCAAGACTTCCGATGGCAAGATCGCGCAGGTGCGCGTGTCGCCCGATGCGACACCGGCGGCGAACCCCGCCTTCGACGTGACGCCGGCAAGATTGGTGACCGGTCTGATCACCGAGCGCGGCGTGGCCAAGGCCTCGCGCGAGGGGTTGAAGGCGATGTTTCCGGAACGGGGGTAGTCAGTTGATCTCCCCCAGCACGTCGCCATTCTCGGGCTTGACCCGAGAATCCACGCCATGACCTCCGTCATCGAGCGCAGTGGTGCAGAATTCTGTAGCCGTTGCAACACGTTAGCGTCACGGCATGGATTCTAGGGTTTGCGCGCGTCGCTTTCGCTCCTTGCTCCGCCCTAGAATGACGACCGCGATGTCATCGCCAATTGACACTGTTGCCCTCCTCTTCCATAAAACCCGCGTTAATGTTCTCAGGGCGGGGTGAAAGTCCCCACCGGCGGTAAGGGCGATTTCGATCGCTCAAGCCCGCGAGCGCCTTCCAGCCTATCGGAAGGGTCAGCAGATCCGGTGCGATTCCGGAGCCGACGGTTACAGTCCGGATGGAAGAGAACGTACGCAGAAGACGGTCCGCTCGCGCGGGCCGGTTTTTGCGTCGTGCGTCCTGATTCTGGTTCGAAACGGAAGGATGGACCCATGAATCAGCATTCCCCAAAAGCCTATGAAACCCGCCGCATCGCCGTCATTCGCGCGCGATGGCACGCCGACATCGTCGATCAATGCGTGCAAGCTTTCGAGGCGGAGCTCGCCGCGCTTGGCGGCTTCACCGTCGACATCTTCGACGTGCCGGGCGCCTACGAGATTCCGCTGCACGCCAAGACGCTTGCCGAGACGGGGCGCTATGCCGTGATCCTCGGTACCGCCTTCGTCGTCAATGGCGGCATCTATCGCCACGATTTCGTGGCAAGCGCCGTCATCGACGGCATGATGAATGTGCAGCTTGCGACCGGCGTGCCGGTGCTGTCGGCGGTGCTGACGCCGCACAATTACCACGACAGCGCCGAGCATCACCACTTCTTCCACGAGCATTTCACCGTCAAGGGCAAGGAGGCGGCCAAGGCCTGCGTCGAAATCCTCGCCGCGCGTGCGCGGATCGCCGCCTAAGCCCGCCAAGGCCGGATTTCAGCCCTGCAACAAGAATTGCGGCCGAAAAGGCTTCAAAAGGTTGCGGTAGCTCCGAAATCCGGCCAGAAGCAACGGGTCGCCCGGGCGTCGGGCGGCCTTTTCAAACACGGGCTCGAACCAGATACGGGAGACTATTCGTTGGCTCGCATCACACTGAGACAATTGCTCGACCATGCCGCCGAACATGGCTATGGCGTGCCTGCCTTCAACATGAACAATATGGAACAGGGCCTCGCCATCATGGAGGCGGCCGAGGAGACCAAGTCGCCGGTCATCCTGCAGGCCAGCCGCGGCGCTCGCGCCTATGCCAATGACGTGGTGTTGGCCAAGCTGATCGACGCGCTGGTCGAAATCCATCCCGACATCCCGGTCTGCATGCATCTCGACCACGGCAACAACGAAGCCACCTGCGTCACCGCGATCCAGTACGGCTTCACCTCGGTGATGATGGACGGCTCGCTGAAGGAGGATGGCAAGTCGCCGGCCGACTACGCCTATAATTCCGGCATTACGCGGCGCGTCGTCGACATGGCGCATTGGGGCGGCGTGTCGGTGGAAGGCGAGATCGGCGTGCTCGGCTCGCTGGAGAGCGGCGGCGGCGAGCAGGAGGACGGACACGGCGTCGAAGGCGCGATCAGCCACGATCAGCTTCTGACGGATCCGATGCAGGCCGAGCAATTCGTGCGCGACACGCATGTCGACGCGCTGGCGGTGGCCATGGGCACCAGCCACGGCGCCTATAAATTCTCGCGCAAGCCGGACGGCGCGGTGCTGGCGATGAACGTGATCGAGGAGATCCACCGCCGCCTGCCCAACATGCATCTGGTTATGCATGGCTCGTCCTCGGTGCCGGAGGATCTGCAGGAGATCATCAACAAATATGGCGGCCAGATGAAGCCGACCTGGGGCGTTCCGGTGGAAGAGATCCAGCGCGGCATCAAGCATGGCGTGCGCAAGATCAACATCGACACCGACAACCGCATGGCGCTGACCGGTGCCATCCGCAAGGTGCTGACCGAGAATCCGTCGGAGTTCGATCCGCGCAAATATCTGACGCCGGCCATGGCGGCCATGAAGAAGCTCTGCAAGGAGCGCTTCGAGCAGTTCGGCACCGCCGGCAACGCGCCGAAGATCAAGCCGATCCCGCTGGCGGACATGGCCAAGCGCTACAAGTCGGGCAGCCTGGATCCGAAATTCGGCTGAGCCGATCAATCCCCGCGACCGGTTCGATCCCGGTCGCGGGCATGTACCCCGCCAAAGCGGGGCGGAACTTCAAGCCAACAAAGTGGTTCCTGCTCAGAGACCTTCCGCACCCATCGAAGGGAAGGAGCACGTCATGAGCAAGGATCGCGACGACGAAGGGCCGGTTTTCTCCGGCCAGGATGCCCGGCAGGGCGAGATCATCCTGCATAGGCGCGCGCAACGCATCATCTTCATCGCAGGGCTGGTCGGTATCGTGGTGCTGGCGCTGGTGGTCAGTCTCGCCGCGCATTGAGGGTTGTCGCCCGCGAAAAGCCGGGCTTGCGCCAAGGAACCATCACCGGCTCCGCCGGTTGAACGTCGCAGACGAAACTGAGGCGCGGCGCCCGTTCACCGCCGTGTCGAAACCATGTTCGAGACGCTTTGCTGCGACATGCCGCTTCATCCGACCTGGCCGGACCTCGTCGGGCGGCTCTTGGTCACGCTGCTGGCAGGCTTTCTCATAGGCTTGAATCGCGAGGCGCGCGGGCATTCCGCCGGGCTGAGGACAACCATTCTGGTCGGCTTGGCGGCTTGCGTGGCCATGGTCCAGGCCAACATGCTGCTCGATGTTTCCGGCAAAGGGCCGGATTCCTTCGTGCGTATGGACGTCATGCGCTTTGCGCTGGGCGTGCTCACCGGTGTCGGCTTCATCGGCGGCGGCGCCATCCTGCGGCGTGGCGATCTGGTCACCGGCGTCACCACAGCCGCGACGATGTGGATCATGACCATGATCGGCCTTGCCTTCGGCGGCGGCCAGTACGGCCTCGGCGCGATCGCGACGGTACTGACGCTGGTGACGCTGCAGGCGCTGAAATGGGTCGACCTCAAGATCGCGCGCAACCACAAGGCGATCCTGTCGGTCTCATGGCCGAAAAGCTCGCCGCCCGATCTCCCGGACATTGTGCGGCCGCTTGGCTACGATGCCCGCTTCGTGGGCATGGAACATGACGTCGACCACCAACGCTTCGTATTCTCTTTCAAGGTGCAATGGAAGCAGCCCGACGCGGAAAGGCCTTCGACCGAAGTGCTGGCCGTAGTCGGTGAACATTGCACGGTCGAGCGCTTCGACGTGATCGGCGAGAATTCGTCCTGAGCAGGATCAGGATGTGGCAGCCATCTCCGCCCCTCCGAGATAAAGCCGGTGCAGTTCGTCGGGCGATTGGCGCAACTTCGCGCAATCGCCGTCATAGACGACGCGGCCGCGGCGCATGACATAGGCGCGGTTGCCGATCGACAGCGCAAGCGCCGCGAACTGCTCGACGAGGACGACGGCCAGGCCGTCATCGGCGAGCTTGCGCACGGCCGTCATCAGCCGCGTGACGATGACCGGCGCCAGGCCGGCCGACATCTCGTCGATGAGCAGCACCTTCGGCCGGGTGAGGAGCGCGCGCGCGATGACCAGCATCTGCTGTTCGCCGCCCGAAAGCAGGCTTGCCTTCACCGAACGGCGCTGCACCAGCTCGGGAAACAGCGCATAGGCTTCCGCGATGTCGGCGCCAGGCTGCAGGCTGACGCGCAAATTCTCTTCGGTCGTCAGCTGGCGGAAGACGGTGCGGCCCTGCTCGACATGGGCAAGCCCTTCGCGCGAGCGGGCGCCCGGACGCGCTTTCTGCAACTCGCGGCCATCGATGGCGATGCAGCCGCCGGCAACCGGGATGATGCCCGACAGGCCTTCGAGCAGCGTCGTCTTGCCGGCGCCATTGGCGCCGAGCACGACGCTGATCGCGCCGCTTTCGGCGGTGAGATCGACCGACGTGACGACGGGCAACTCGGCACGGTTGATCGACAGGTTGGAAACGACGAGCCTGCTCATGCCGCCACGCTCTCTTCCTCGATGCCGAGATAGGCCTTCTTCACCGCGCGTTCGCCGAGCACCTTGGCCGGTGGCCCGGAGGCGATGACCTGGCCAAAATCGAGCACGGTGACCTCCGAGCAGACGGCCCGAACCAGGTCCATGTCGTGCTCGACCAGAAGCACCGCCGATCCGAACAGCTTCGGGATCTCGGCGATGCGCCGGCCAAGCCGCAGCGTTTCCTCATGCGACTGGCCGGCAGCCGGTTCGTCGAGAAGCACGACGGCCGGGCGGGCAGCGACGACGCCCGCGACGTCGAGCAGCCGCCTTGTGCCGGCATCGACCGAAGCCACCAGCGTGTCGGGATGCGGACAGTCGAGCCAGTCGAGCACGGCCTTGGTCTCGATCACCGACAGGCCCTTGGCCGCAAGCGCCAGATAGCCGCCAACGGTGAGTTCCGGCGCGATGCGGTTGGTCTGCCAGGTGCGGCGCACGCCCTCGCGGGCGCGCAGATGCGCCGGCACGCCTTCGAGCGGCTTGCCGCCCAGCTGCACGCTCCCCTGATAGGACGACAGGAAGCCGGCGACCGCATCGATGAAGGTCGACTTGCCGGCGCCGTTGGGGCCGATCAGTCCGGCCACGGTGCCGGCGGCAACGCTCAGGCTGACATTGTTCAGCGCGACCACGCTGCCGTAGCGGACCGTCAAAGCCTCGATGATAAGGGCCGGGCCGGCGGCACGCTCGACTGCTGCCGGCAGGTCGGAGGCAGACGCGGCAGCGGCTTTCGGCGCGCGCGCCGAAAGCCGCTTGCGGAACTGGCGCCGGAAGGTCTCGCTCATCGTCTCGCCGGTCGACAGCGCCTGGGTTGCGCCGATGGCAAACAGCACATTGCCGATGTCCTGCGGCCAGTCCAGCCGGCGCAGGATTTCGGGGAACATGACGACGAGCAGGCCGCCGATGATCGCACCCTCGGCGAAATGCGCGCCGGCCATCACCGACACCGCGTAGAGCGAGAGCGACTGCATCATGCTGAAATTCTCGGCGACCAGCGTGCCGAGATAGCCGGCGAGCAGACCGCCGGAAATGCCGGCGACGAAGGCGCTGAGCGCGAAAGCCGTGAGCTTGGCGGTGGCGATGCGGACGCCATGCGCGGCGGCGGCGCGCTCCGAATGGCGCACGGCCAGCCAGGAGGCGCCGAGCCGCGAGCGGCTGATGAATTCGAGCGAAACCGCGATCGCCACATAGAACAGCAGCACGAAGACGAAATAGCCCTCGTCGCTGTCGAACAGTTCCGGCCGTGGCACCTGCAGGAAGTCGGTCTGGCCGGGATAGGTCATGGTGGCCAGGATGGTGTCGAAGGCGGTGGCGAAGGAGAGCGTGACGATGGCGAGGTTGATGCCGCGCAGCCGCAGCGCCGGCAGGCCGATGGCAACGCCGAACGGCACGGCCGCAAGGCCGCCGACAAGGATCCATGTGGCGAGGCCGCCTGGCGCTTCGGCGAGGTTGAGATAGCCGACCGTCCAGGCGCCGACGCCGGCGAAGGACATCTGACAGAGCGCGATCATGCCGGTGCGGCCGGCGACGAGGCCGAGGCTCTGCAGCGCGACGCCGGTGATCAGGACCGAGGTTGCAAGGAACACCCAATAAGACGGCAGGAGGCCGGCATAGGCGACGCCGCCGGCGATAAGCGCCACGACGATGAGGGTCAATGAGGCCCGAAAACTAGCGCGCTTCATCCCAACGGGCCTCCCGCTGCGACCAGAGAAGAACGGCAAGCACCACCAGGAAGGGAATGGCGCTGCGATACTGGCTGATGCTGTCGATGGAGCTCGCCAGCCCTTCGACGATGCCGAGCGCAATGCCGCCGGCCAGCGTCCACCAGAAGCTGCTGAAGACGCCGATGAGTGCCGCGGCGAGCGCCGGCACGACAAGCAGGCTAAGCGTCATGAAGTTCGGCGAGCGCTGCGGCGCGATGATCATCAGCGCGAAAGTGGTGAAGGCGCCCGTCATGCCCCATACCAGCAGCGACAGGATCTGCACCCGCACGCCGAGCAGTTCCGCCGCCATCGGCCGGTCGGCCAGCGCGCGCAGATTGAGGCCGACCTTTGTCCGGTTGAGGAAGAGGTCGGAAAGGATGGTGAACAGCACCGCGAGCCCGATGGTGAGCACCGAGGCGATGGTCACCTCTACGCCGGCGAGACGGAAGGCCGAGCCTGGGAACAGCTCGGGCATGTTGTGCGGGTGCTGGCCACCGGTGAGACGCAGCCCGACGGCGATCAGCCCGACGAGCAGCGCCACCGTCACCGCCGCCTTGGTCGAAGCGCTCGCTTCGCCGAACCACCGCGTCATGATGTAGCCGATTGCGACGCCGGTCGCCGTGCCCGCCGCAATCCCCGCCAGCACCGAGGGCCAGATGGGGAACCCGGCCTCGAACAGCGCGATCAGCACGAAGGTGCCCGCGGTGCCGATGGCGGCCCCGGTGAAATTCACCACGGCGACGAGCCGGTAGGTGAAGACGGCGCAGACGCCGAGCAGGGCATAGGTGCCCCCGGCCGTCAGTCCCGCCACGGCGGATGTGAGCAATGCGTTCATCTCGTATCCCGATCCGGAGGGACGGCGCGGCCAGCCGCGCCGTCCGGTTCAAGCGGCCATCACTTGGCCTGCGGCAGCACGAGCCAGTCCGGCGTCTCGACCTTCCAGGCGCCGGCATCGAGCTTCATCACCTTGGTGGCCTGCATCGGCGAATGCGTCTTGGCCGTGCCGAAGACGTAAGGCGAGCCGGCGAGCGGGTTGGTGAGCGGCTGCATGTCGTGCAGCGCCTTGGCAACGCTTTCGCGCGTGACCTCGCCGTCGATCGAGGCGACCACCTTGAGGAACAGCTCCGCGGCGAGATAGCCGCCCTGCGAGAAGGCGGTGAGCGGCCGGTTCGCCTTCTGCATGTCGGCAATCCATTGCGCGTTGGCGGCCGAGTTCTTCTCCGTGTAGGGCTCCCACTCGGTGCCGACATAGATCGGCTGCTTGGTGTCGGCCAGCGCCTTGGCGACCTGCTCGGTATAGCCGGGCGCCAGGAAGAGCCAGTTGATGCCGGTGATCTTCTGGGCATCGACGGTCTTGATCAGCTGCACCACCTGCGGCTCGACCTGGTTGGTCAGCACAGCGTCGCAGCCGGCGTCGCGCGCCTTGATGACATAAGGCGTCAGATCGCCCTGGAAGGGCAGCGTCAGATCGATCAGGTGGATCTTCTGGCCGCTGATCTTTTCCCAGTTCACGATCGCCTTCTTGTAAGCCTCCTGGGTGCCACCAATGATGATGAAGAAGGCGCAGAGCTTCTTCGTTTTCAATTCGTTGGTGGCGTAGTAGGCCATGGCCGTCGACAGCGTATACGGGCCGACATTGACGGGCGCGACATTGGGCGAGGAGAAGCAGGCGGCGTCGACGCCGAGACCCTGCACCGAAAGGATCTTCTTGCGGCTGTAGGTGGCGGAGTTGACGGCGCAGTCGAGCAGACTGGCCGAACCGACCAGCGCTACCGCCTCCTTGTTGTCGATCAGGTCGCGCGCGGCTTGCGCGGCGACCGCCGGATCCGCCTTGTCGTCGGCGATGGTGTAGTCGATCTTGCAGCCATTGATGCCGCCGGCGGCATTGACCGCATCGAAGGCGGCCTGGGTCGGCTTCGGCACTTCGGAGAAATCGGCCGGGCCGGTGACGGTCGACACGGCGCCGACCTTGATGGCGCCATCCTTGCAGGTTGGGCCGGCGGCGGAAGCCGTGCCGGCCATGGCGGCTAGGCCGATGCCGGCAAATGCCGCTGCGAGCAGTCTCGATTTCCAATGCATGTTTCAGTCTCCCATTTTTGTCATGCGTTATTCGTTTCAGGCGGCAGCCAGCGCCGGCGCGGCAATGCTGGCGGCATCGATGGCGGCGAATTTCACCAGCGTGCGGGCGATGGTCTCGCGCTCAATGTCGCGGACGATGAACACCAGCCGGGTGCGACGGTCCGCCGACGGCCAACGGTCGAGCCGCGCCGGCGGATGAAAGACGTGCTGCACGCCGTGGAGCACCAGTGGCTGCTCCGGCTCGTCCGTGGTGCGCACGATGCCCTTGAAGCGCAGCAGATCCTCGCCCTTCAGCGCCGCGACATAGTCCAGCCAGCGGGCGAAAGCGGCCCACTCGACTGGCTTGTCGATGATGAAGCTGAAGGACCGGATGCCGTGGTGTGTGTCGCGATGATGATTGTGACCATGGTGGCAATCAGGTCCGCATTCATGGTCGTGGTGATCAGCCTCTTCGAGCCGCGCGGCGATGCGGTTCACATCCGCCGCAGCATCGGCGGACAGGCTCTTCAGCAGATCGAGTTCGACTTCGCCGTTGCGGGCAACGGTTTGCTCGACGGCCGGGGCCAGATGCTCCAGCCGGTGCTGCAAGCCGCCGAGTGCCTCGTTCGAGACGAGATCGGTCTTGGTGATCAGCAGCCGGTCGGCGACGGCGACTTGCTTGGCGGCTTCCGGATGACGGTGAAGCGTCGCCGCGCCATTCACCGCATCGACGGTGGTGACGACACCACCGATGCGAAAGCGAGCCGTGAGCTCAGCTTCGGCCATCAGCGTGTGCAGGATCGGCGCCGGGTCTGCAAGACCGGTGGTCTCGATGATCACTTGGCTGAGCGGTGGCGTTTCGCCGGCCCGGCTCCTGCGGTCGAGCTCCTTCAGCGTGGCGACGAGATCGCCGCGCACAGTGCAGCAGACGCAGCCATTGTCGAGCAGCGTGAACTGCTCCTCGCTGGCCTCGATCAGCAGATGGTCGAGCCCGACGGCGCCGAACTCGTTGACGATGACGGCGGCGCCGGCAAGCGAGGGCTGGCGCAGCAGGCGGTTGAGCACCGTCGTCTTGCCGCTGCCGAGGAAGCCGGTAAGGATTGTCACCGGTATACTCGCGTCGCTTGAAGTATCAGGCGCGCTCATAGACCACCCTCCCCTCGAACCAGGTCGTCAGCACTTTTGTGTCGGCGAGGTCCTCGGCCGGCGTCTCCAGCACGTTGCGGTCGAGCACGATGAGGTCGGCCGATTTACCGATCTCGATCGAGCCGACGGTCTCGGCGAGACCGATGGCGCGGGCCGAATTGATGGTGAAGATTTCGAGCGCGGTAGCGATATCGATCGCCTGCTCCGGCCAAAGCGACGCGCCCGGAAATTCGCCGCTCGGGTTGCGGCGCGTCACCAGGCCTTCGATGCCGTCCCACGGATCGGGGTTCGGCATCACCGGCCAGTCGGAGCCGCCGGCCAGCAGCGCGCCGGCGGCAAGCAGGTCCTTGTTCGGCCAGAAGCGCAGTGCCCGCGCCTCGCCCATGGTCTGCTTATGGCCTTCGAGGAAGCTCGTCGGATACCACAGGAAAGGCGAAAGGTCGGCGACGACGCCAAGCTCGGCGAAGCGGGCGATATCGTCCGGCGCGATGTAGCTCGCATGTGCGATGTGATGCTTCAGCTTGGTCGGCCCATTGAAGGAGCGTGCGACGTCGATCGCGTCTAATGCCTGGCTGACCGCGGCATCGCCGGCGCAGTGGATCTTTACCCCGAGCCCGAGTTTCTCGCATTTGCCGATCCAGCGGATCAGCTCCGGCACGGTGACGATGGTCGAGCCGCGGAAACAGCAGCCCAGCACCGCGTCCTTGGTGTAGGGCTCGTGGAAGGCGGCGGTGCGCGCGCCCGGCACACCGTCGAGGAATATCTTGACGAAATCCGGCTTCGCGTGAACGCCGCGATATTGCTCACGCAGCGCGATCAGCTCGTCGCCGGCAATGCCGAACATGAAGGAGGGCTCGACGGCCGGCATAGCCGACACCGACCAGGCGGTCAGCTCGCCGCGATCGTCGAGGCCTTTAAGCGCCGCGAGGATCGGCTGCATGGCGGCGGCGTCGAGGAATGCGGTGACGCCGTAGGAGTTGAGCGTCGCGATCGAGCGTGCCATCGCGGCGCGGTCCATTTCCTCGGTGTAGTGCCCGGATTGCGCGATGGTGCGCTCGACGATGCCGGCGGCGGATTCGATCATCATGCCGGTCAGCGCGCCGGTGGCCGGATCGCGGCCGATGGAGCCCTTCTCCGGATCGGGCGACGACGCGGAAAGGCCGGCCAAGCCAAGCGCCTGCGAATTGACCCAGCGGTTGTGATAGGTGTCGTCGCGCAGCATCACCGGCCGGCCCTGGCTCACCCGATCGAGCGCCGCCAGCGCCTCCAGCCGGTTGAGCTTCGGCAACAGGTCGCTGCCCCATTGTCCGCCGATGATCCAGGAGCCTGCCGGCGCCTTGGCCGCGGCCTCGTCGACGCGCGCAATCAGCGTCTCGAAGCTCCCCGTCGGCGGGAAGCGCAGTTCGAAAAGTTCGGCCTGGCCGCCCATCATAAGATGCGCATGCACGTCGACGATGCCAGGCATCATCATCGCGCCCTTGAGGTCGACGAGGCGGGTGGCAGAGCCCTTCAGCGCGGCAACGTCGGCGCCCTCCCCGACCGCGACGATGCGGCCGCCCTTGACGGCGACAGCCGAGACCCAGGGCCGCTTGCGGTCGAGCGTGTAGATGCGGCCATTGGTGAAAACCAGGTCGGCGCTTCTGTCGGGCATTCTCTCTCCTCCTCTCCGCTAACCGCACCCCCATGCTGGCGAGCGGGCAAGTTTCAATTCACGTCACACCGCCCTGTTCTGTGTCGGGGCGCGGCCGCCGCCATCCGCGACCAGCACCGCGCCGGTGACGAAGGACGCTTCGTCCGAGGCAAGGAACAGGCAGCAGGAGGCGATCTCTTGCGGCTCGGCGACGCGGCGCAGGGCGATGCGGTTGGTCAGCGCCTTGAACTCCTCGTCGGGAGTCGAGCCGTTGGCGCTTGCTGCCACCTTCATCTCGTAGACGCTCATCGGCGTGCGCACCCAGCCGGGCGCTACCGCGTTGGCGCGGATGCCGTCGACACCATGCGCGAACGCGAGCGAGCGGGTGTAGGAGACGAGCGCCGCCTTGCTCGCCGAATAGGCGGCGTTCTGGCCGCTGGCGTTGAAGGCTCCGACCGAGGCGATGTTGACGATCGCGCCGCCGCGCGCCTTGAGCAGCGGCAGCGCGGCGCGGCAGACCATCATAGAGCCGGTGACGTTGACGGCGAAGCTCTTGGTCCAGGTCTCGTCGCTCAGCGTCTCAGGCTCGTCGAGGATCATGACGCCGGCGGCATTGACGACGATGTCGAGACGTCCGTCGCAGGCATCGATGGCCTGAGCGATATCGTTGGCATCCGTGATGTCGCCGCGCACGGCGGTGCCGCCGCTGGCCTCGGCCGCCTCCTCCAGCACCTTGCCGCCATGCCCGAAGGCGACGACCCTGGCGCCCTCTCGCCCGAACAGCTCGGCGGTGGCGCGACCCATGCCGGTGGCGGCGCCGGTAACCAGGGCCGTGCGGCCTTCGAGGCGCCGGCTCATGCCAGCCCCCAATGCCGTTCGACAGCGTAGCCGGTCTCCGGCAGGGTCGAGCCGCCGTCGACGACGATGGTCTGGCCCGTGGTGTATTTCGCTTGGCTCGAAGCGAGGTAGAGCATCGCGTAGGCGATGTCGTCCGCCTCGCCGAGACGGCCCATGGGAATGAATTGGCCTAGGCGGTCCGCCACCTCCGGCTTGCTCATCGTGCCGCGGCCGGGCTTGGCGATAAAGCCCGGCTCGACGCCGTTGACAGTGATGCCGTCGCGGGCAAGTTCGAAGGCGGCGCCACGGATGAAGGCGTTGACGCCGGCCTTGGCGGCCGAATAGTGCGCGCCGCCGGCCATGGCAACGCGCGCCGAAACCGACGAGGTGACCAGGATGCGGCCGAAACGGTTGGTGCGCATTGCGGGCGCCGCCGCCTGCGCCAGCCAGAAACAGGCTTTCAGGTTGATAGTCAGTGCCTCTTCCAGCTTGTCCTCATCGAGCTCCTCGACCGAGGCCCAGGGGCAGCCGCCGGCATTGTGGACGACGATGTCGAGCCGGCCGGCCTCGCGCGCGACATTGCCGACAAGTGTGTGAAGCGCGGCGCGGTCGAGCCCGGGAAGCGCAACGGCGCGTGCGGACAGGCCGCGCGCGGAGAGCTCCGCGGCAAGCGCCTCGGCGACATCGAGCGTTCGATTGGCAATGACCACCGAGGCGCCGGCCTCGGCAAAGCGCGTGACGATGGCGGCACCGATGCCGCGCCCGCCGCCGGTCACCAGCGCCACCCTGCCCGTGAGATCGAACGGGGTCGCCATCGCTTAGACGACGCCCGCGCTACGGACGAGATCGACGAAGCGGCTGAAGACCTCCGTATGGCGGTCGATATCGGCCGGCGACGTCGCCGGGCACATAAGGAACATGGTGTGGAAGGGCGTCACCAGTATGCCTTCGTTCATGTAGAAGGCATGCAGCAGCGTCTCGAGGTCGCCGCGTCGGCCGGCGATAACGTCGGCGCCGCTGCGCGGCGGGTTCGGCATGAACATGATCTCGGCGCGGGCGCCGGTCTGCGTCACGTGCCAAGGCAATTTGTTCCCGGCGATGATTTTGCTCGCGGCTTCGGCAAGGCGCGTGGCGTTGGCGATCATCCGCTCGAAATTGGCCGGCGTGAGCACTTCTTCCAGCACCGCGCGCATGGTGGCGACGGTGAGCGCGTTGCCGGCCAGCGTGCCGCCGATGCCGAGATGCGCCGACTGGCGCACGCGCGGATTGACCATCGGCACGATCTTCCACAGCCGCTCGGCAATCTCCCGCGAGACGCCGAAGATGCCGGCTGGAATGCCGCCGGCGATCGCCTTGCCGGCCACTAGCATGTCCGGCTCCAGCCCGTGCAGCGCGGTGTAGCCGCCAGGCCCGCTGGAGATGGTATGCGTCTCGTCGATGATCAGCACCGTGCCGGTGCGGCGCGTGATCTCGCGCAGTGCGGTGTGAAAACCCTCGGCGACCGGGATCATGCCGAAATTGGTCATCAGCGGCTCCGTCAGCACGCAGGCGACGTCGCCATGCGACAGTGCTTCTTCCAGCGCCGCGACGTCATTGAACTCGACCACCCTGGAGACGGCCGAATGATCGACGCCGTTCGGGTGGATCATGTTGCGCATGCCGATCTTGCCGTCGCGGATCTCGACATGCGCCTCCTCGACGCCGCCATGATAGCAGCCGGAAAAGACCAGCACCTTGGGGCGGCCGGTGATCATGCGCGCGATGCGGATGGCGCCGCGATTGGCGTCGGTGGCCGAGGTTGTCAGCGTCCAGTAAGGCAGGCCGAAGCGGCGTGTGAGCTCGGCGCCGACCCAGAGGCTGTCCTCGGTGGGCAGCATCATTGTCGTGCCGTTCTGCAGTTGGTGGATTGCCGCGCGGGTCACCGCTTCGGGCGCATGGCCGCACATGCCGCCGGTGTCGCCAAGCGCGAAGTCGACATAGTCGTGGCCGTCGATGTCGGTGATATGCGCGCCACGGGCCGAGGCGGCATAGACCGGGAAACCGCCTGCCCAGCGACGCATCCAGTGCGACGGCCCGCCGTAGAGGAAATGCGTCTTGCCCTCTTCCCAGGCCGCCGCCGAGCGCGGATGCGTATCGAGGAACCGCGCCTGCTCGCGGTCGAGCAGGTCTTCGATCGTTGCTGATTGCAAAGCGGTCTTGCTGGCGGCCGTCACGGCGCTGAACTCTCCCTGGCGCGCCAAATTCCGGAGCGCGTAGCTGTTCCCAATTCGGTTCACTATTTGAACCAGCGTTTTGTATGTTATAGACAACACTGAAGGCAGGAAGGGCGTCTGTCAAGTTAATTCACATGCGAAGTATCTTGGAGAATGCGCGATGAGCACGGTGGGCAAGGCGGTGTCGCTGCTGGAGCTGTTCACGCTACACGAACCGGAGATCGGCCTCTCCGACCTCGCGCGCCGCGCCGGCCTCGATAAGGCCACCGCCAGGCGGCTTCTGATGGCGCTTGCCGCGCACCGGCTGATCGAGCAGGAGCCGCGCAGCCGCCGCTACCGGTTGGGCGCCGGCCTGTCGCGGCTGGCGCGCATCCGCGACGCGCATTTCCCCTTCGTGCGGCTGGCCGCGCCAGTCATCCGCGAGCTGTCGCTCGAAACCGGCGAGACGGTGCATTTGTCCGAGTTCAGCGCCGGCGCGCTGCTTACGCTGCATGTCGAGCTGTCGGCCAAGGCCAACCGCGTCAATGTCGATGTCGGCCAGGTGCTGCCGCTGCACGGCACCGCCTCGGGCATCGCGTTCCTCGCCGCCTCACGCCTCGAAGCGGTCGGCGCCTATCTGGGGAGGCCACTGCAGGCCTTCACCTCGTTCACGATGACGCAGCCGGACGACCTTGTGAAAGCCATCGCGCTTGCCGCTTCACGCGGCTATTCGCGCAGCGCCCAAGGCTATGAGGAAGGCGTGCACAGCATAGGCGCGGCCATCCTCGGCGCCGAGGGCCAGCCGATCGGCACGCTGGCCGTGGCCTCGCCCGTCTCGCGCATCGACGACGCAACAGCGGCCGGACAAGGCGAGGCGGCGGTCAGGGCAGCCAGGCTTATCTCGGCGCGGCTGACCGGCGAGGCGTGAGGCGCCCCACCGGCGCTCAAAGCCACGGACTTTTGCTTTGAGGCATTTTTGACCCACGTGTTCCGCTTGTGAACGTCGTTCACTTTTCTCTTGAACGCCGTTCACGGTGTGCTATGGTGCATCCGTGAACAACGTTCAAAGCGATGTATCCAGCCTGAAACAGACCGGCGCCGATGCGGCTTAACGCCGAAACGAAAGGATCATATCGATGCTCGCCGACAGCCAAGCCCGCAAACAGTCAAGTGCCTGGAAGGCCTGGAGACCGATCATGGACGACGGATTCCAGGCGCCAAGAACAAGAAACAAATGGATTGGATTGAACCGCAATAACGAAGTTTAACCGCTTCCCGATAAACAAGGCTCAAACCGCGCAAGTGTCCGCTCAGTCCAATCGGATTGCCAGCCGGACTTGCCCAATGGAAGTTGCCATGAACACCCATCTGATGATGTCGCGGCGCTTCGCGCCTCTCTTCTGGACGCAATTCCTCTCGGCCTTCAACGACAATTTCCTGAAGAACACGCTGGTGTTCCTCATTCTCTTCACGCTGGCGAAGGATCAGGCCGCGTCGCTGGTGACGCTGGCTGGCGCCATTTTCATGGCCCCCTTCCTGCTGCTTTCGGCGCTGGGCGGCGAGATTGCCGACCGCTTCGACAAGGCGCTGATCGCGCGCCGCCTGAAATTCACCGAGATCGCCGCGGCCGCCGTCGCCGTCGTCGGCATCGCGCTGTCCTCGATCCCGGTGCTGATGATGGCACTCTTGATGTTCGGCATCATCTCGGCGCTGTTCGGGCCGATCAAATACGGCATCCTGCCCGATCACCTGCAGCGCAAGGAACTGCCCAAGGCCAACGCCTGGATCGAGTCGGCGACCTTCGCCGCGATCCTGGGCGGCACCATCGCCGGCGGCGTCGTCTCCGCCGACGGCATCGGGGTCGCGGTGTTCGGGCCGATCATGATGGCTTTGGCCGTCGGCTGCTGGCTGGTCAGCCGCTACATCCCCGCCACCGGTTCGGCCGCACCCAACCTCACCATCGACAAGAACATCCTCCGCTCGACCTGGCGGCAGGTCGCGGAACTGCGCACCGACACGCGCATCTGGCGCGCCGGCCTGATGACCTCGTGGTTCTGGCTGGTCGGCGCGATCGTGCTTTCGATCCTGCCGGCGCTGATCAAGGATTCGCTCGGCGGCAACGAGATCGCGGTCACCGCCTATCTCGCCGTGTTCGCCGTCTCGATCGCCATCGGCTCGGCGATCGCCGCCTGGATGTCGCAAGGGCGCATGGTGCTGTTGCCGGCGCCGGTCGGCACGGCGCTGATGGCGCTGTTCGGCCTGCATCTCGCATGGACCATCGGCAGCATGCAGCCTTCGCCAACAGCCGCTAGCCTTTCGGCCTTCTTCGCCGGCCCCAACACCATCCGCGTCGCCATCGACCTCGCCGGCATGGCGATTGCGGCTGCCTTCCTGGTGGTGCCGACCTTCGCCGCCGTGCAGGCCTGGTCGCCCGAGGCACGCCGCGCCCGCGTCGTCGCGGCGGTCAGCATCGTCAATGCCGGCTTCATGACCGTCGGCGGCATCCTCGTCGCTGCCATCCAGGCCGCCGGCGTCTCCATCGCGGGCATCCTGTTCGGCCTCGTCGCGGCCAACGCCGTCGCCGCCTGGCTGATGCTGAAATACCTGCCGACCAACCCGTTCCGCGACTTCGTCTCCATCCTCTTCCGCGCCTTCCTGCGCCTGGAGGTGGAGGGCATCGAGAACCTCAAGGCGGCCGGCAAGGCGCCGATCCTGGCGCTCAACCATGTCAGCTTCCTCGACGGCCCGCTCGCGCTGACGCTGACCGACGAGGAGCCGGTCTTCGCCATCGACTACACGATCGCCCAGGCCTGGTGGATGAAGCCGTTCATGAAGCTCGCCCGCGCACTGCCGCTCAATCCGGCGAAGCCGATGTCGACCCGCACGCTGATCAAGATCGTGCAGGGCGGCGATCCGCTGGTCATCTTCCCCGAGGGACGCATTACCGTCACCGGCGGCCTGATGAAGGTCTATGACGGCGCCGCCATGGTCGCCGACAAGACCGGCTCGATGGTGGTGCCGGTGCGCATCGACGGGCTTGAGAAGAGTTACTTCTCGCGGCTCTCCTCGCAGCATGTGCGCCGCCGCCTGTTCCCGAAGGTCAAGGTGACCATCCTTGAGCCGGTGAAGCTCGAAGTGCCGCAGGAACTGAAGGGCCGCCAGCGCCGCGCCGCAGCGGGCTCCGCGCTCTATCAGGTGATGTCGGACCTGGTCTTCCGAACCCAGGACATCGACAAGACCGTTCTGGAGAAGATCATCGAGACGGCCAACGAGCGCGGCATGAAAGAGCTCGCCGTGCAGGATCCGGTCACCGGTTCGCTGAGCTATGGCAAGCTGCTCACCGCCGCCGCCGTGCTCGGCGAGAAGTTCGAGCATCTCTATGCCGGACAGCAGACGCTGGGCATCATGCTGCCCAACGCCAACGGCGCCTGCGCGGCACTTCTCGGCGTCATGTCGGCCGGCAAGGTTCCGGCGATGATCAACTTCACCGCGGGTGCCGCGAACATCCTGTCGGCCTGCAAGGCGGCCGAGGTGCACACCGTGCTCACCTCCCGCGCCTTCGTCGAACAGGCAAAGCTCGGGCCGATGGTCGAGGAGATCGGCCGCTCGGTCGACATCGTCTGGCTCGACGATCTGCGGGCCACGATCGGTCTCAAGGACAAGCTGCTCGGCCTGTTGCGCAAGGCGACGCCGCGGGTGGCGCGCAAAGCGGACGATCCGGCGGCGATCCTGTTCACCTCGGGCTCGGAAGGCACGCCGAAGGGCGTGGTGCTCACCCATCGCAACATCCTGGCCAATGCCGCCCAGGCCGCCTCGCGCATCGACTTCCATTCGGGCGACAAGGTGTTCAACGTGCTGCCGATCTTCCACTCCTTCGGCATGACGGCGGGCACGGTGCTGCCGCTGATCTCCGGCGTGCCGGTCTATTTCTACCCCTCGCCGCTGCACTACCGCATCGTGCCGGAGCTGATCTATGCCTCGAACGCGACGATCATCTTCGGCACCGACACCTTCCTGTCCGGCTATGCCCGCACGGCACACCCCTACGACTTCCGTTCGGTGCGCTACTGCTTCGCCGGCGCCGAGCCGGTGAAGGCCGCGACGCGCCAGACCTATATGGAGAAGTTCGGCCTGCGTATCCTGGAAGGCTACGGCGTGACCGAAACCGCGCCGGTGATCGCCATCAACACGCCGATGTACAACAAGTCGGGCAGCGTCGGCAAAATCATGCCCGGCATGGAGTACCGCCTCGAGCCGGTGCCCGGCGTCGACGAAGGCGGCCGGCTGTTCGTGCGCGGTCCGAACGTCATGGCTGGCTACCTGCGCGCCGAGAACCCCGGCGTGATCGAACCGCTGGCCGACGGCTGGCACGACACCGGCGACGTCGTCACCGTCGACGATGCGGGTTTCATCTCGATCCGCGGCCGCGCCAAGCGCTTCGCCAAGATCGCCGGCGAAATGGTCTCACTTGCCGCGATCGAAGCGCTGGCCGGCGATCTGTGGAAAGGCTCGCTGTCGGCCGTCGCCACGGTGCCGGACGCGCGCAAGGGCGAGAAGCTGATCCTGATCACGGAAGCTTCGGGTGCCACCCGCGCGGACTTCCTCGCCTTCGCCAAGGCAAACGGCGCCATGGACCTGATGGTGCCGTCCGAAGTGCGCGTCGTGCAGAAAGTGCCGGTGCTCGGCTCCGGCAAGCTCGACTTCGCCGGGGTGACCAGGATGGTGCGCGGCGCGGAAGAGCTGAAGGTCAAGGCCGCCTGAGCCGAATGGACGAACAGGCCGGCGACAAGCGCGGGCCTGTTCGTCCCGGCCGGCAGGTCCGGCCGAGATGTCTGCTCAGGCCGCGTATCTCGCCATCACCGGCTGCCTCGACCACTGCGCGTACCAGGTGTCGAACAGCTTGAGCTGCTGTTCGGCATAGCCGCGCTGGCTGTCGCTCAGCGCATCCGTCTCGTAGAAGTGCAGCCTGTATTCGGGGCCACCCTTCAGCACCATCATGTGCTTGAAATAGAGCACAAGGTCCGGTCCCTCATCGAAAGAGGACAGCATGGCCAGCGCCGCGTCCAGTTCCTGCGCCAACCGGCGCGCTTCGGCATCGCCCTTGGCCGCCGCCTGGCTGAGGCCGACGAGATGCAGCACTTCCTTGGGCAGGACATTGCCGATGCCGGTGATGGCGCCGGACGCGCCGCAATTGACGAAACCGTGGAAGACGGCGGTGTCGACGCCGATCATCAGCGCAACCTCATCGTCCCGGCTGGTGATGTTTTCCGCCGCGTAGCGCAGATCCGACGGCCCGCCGAACTCCTTGAAGCCGACGAGGTTCGAATGCTCGGCGCGCAACGCGAAGAAGAGATCGGCGCGCGTGGCAAAGCCGTAATAGGGGCTGTTGTAGATGACGGCCGGCAGGTCGGGGGCAGCGGCAAGGATCGCCTTGAAGTGATGACGCTGCGCCGTCACCGATGGCCCGCGCGACAGAACGCGCGGAATCACCATCAGGCCCCGCGCGCCGACCTTTTGCGCGTGGGCGGCATGCGCCACGGCGCTGGCGGTGTTGACCGCGCCGGTGCCGACGATCACCGGAACGCCCGCCTTCACCAGGCGCTCGACGCCTTCCATGCGCTGCGCGTCGGTCAAGAGCGGCCAGTCGCCCATGGAGCCGCAATAGACGACCGCCGACATGCCGGCGGCGATCAGCTCGCGCCCCTTGCGCACCAGCGCGTCGAAGTCGGGAAGGCGGTCATCGGTGCAAGGCGTCATCAGCGCCGGCATGCAGCCGGAAAAAACATTGGCGGTCATTTCGAAGTCTCCTTGAGGCAGGCATGCAGATTGACCAGTTTGGCTCGGCGCGGCACCGCTTGCCAAGTGGATAGTCGAGGTTCATGCGCGCTCAGTATGGGTACGATCGTGGCCATTTGTTCTCAGGCACTCCGCTCAGAGCGCTACCCACGCCGTCTTGAGGTCGGTGTATTTCTCGATGGCGTGGAGCGACTTGTCGCGACCGAAGCCGGACTGCTTGAAGCCGCCGAGCGGCACGGTGATGTCGGCGCCGCCATAGGTGTTGACATGGACTACGCCGGCATTGATGGCGCGCACCATGCGGTGCGCGGTCGACAGGTTCGAGGTCCACACCGCCGACGCAAGACCATAGACGGTCGCGTTGGCCAGGCGCACCGCCTTTTCCTCGGTCTCGAAGCGCGTGACGGCGAGCACCGGCCCGAACACTTCCTCGCGGGCGAGCTGCATTTTCTCGGTCACGTTCTCGAAGATCGTCGGCGCCATATAGCTGCCGCCGGTCTCCGCCAGGATGCGTTCGCCGCCGGTGACGAGACGGGCGCCCTCCTCCGAAGCCTTGGCGACGAAGCCGAGATTCTTGGTCAGTTGCTCGGCGCTCGACACCGCGCCGACATCGGAGCCGAGATCAAGCGGGTCGCCGACCTTGAGCTTCGTGGTGGCCTTGAGCAATTCGTCCATGAAGCGGTCGTAGACCGAGGCCTGGACCAGCAGGCGCGAACCGGCGACGCAGACCTGTCCGGAATTGCGGAAGATGCCGTTGGCCGAGACGACCGCCGCCTGTTTCAGGTCCGGCGCATCGGCAAAGACGATGTTGGGCGACTTGCCGCCAAGCTCGAGGAAGACGCGCTTGAGGTTCGAGCGCGCGGAATATTCGAGCAGGCGGCGGCCGACAGGCCCGGAGCCGGTGAAGGCGATGGCGTCGACATCCATATGCAGGCCTAGCGCCTCGCCCGCGACCGAGCCGCGGCCAGTGACGACATTGAAGACGCCCTCGGGCAAGCCGGCCTCGGCGGCAAGCTCCGCCAGGCGCAGCAAGGTCAGCGAGGCGATCTCCGGCGGCTTGACGACGATGGCGTTGCCGGCGGCGAGTGCCGGCGCTATCTTCCAGGCGCCGATCATCAGCGGGAAGTTCCACGGCACGATGACGCCGACGACGCCGAGCGGCTCCTTGTGGATCAATCCAAGGACATTGTCAGCGGTCGGCGCGATCTCGCCATAGACCTTGTCGATCGCTTCGGCATAGTAGCGGATGGTGCCGGCAGCCGACAGCGGCTCGGCCTTGTAGGCCATGCCGATCTCGGTGCCATTGTCGCGCACGCCGAGCACGGCAAGCTCCAGCGCGCGCTTTTCGACCAGCTCGGCGAATTTCGTCAGCACCTTCTTGCGAAAAGACGGCGCCGCGCGTGACCAGGAGCCCTTGGCGAACGCCTTGCGCGCCGAAGCGACGGCGCGGTCGATATCGGCGGCGCCACCGTCGGCAATGCTGGCAAAGGGGCGGCCGTCGATCGGCGAAATCACCTGCAGACTGCCGCCGCTTTGCGCGTCTACCGGAGTTCCATCGATGAACAGACGCCGCGCGCCGACCTCCGTCTTGCGCAGCGTGTCGATGGTGTCCTGGCTGATCATTCTCAATTTGCTCCAAATTCTACATGAAGTGCCGCCGGCGCGCGGAACTCCCAGCCGCGGAACACCGGCTCCTTGCCCGGCACCAGCCTGAGATCCGGAAAACGCTCCAGCAGCAACCTTAGCGCGAGGCACATCTGCTCGCGCGCGAAGAAGCGGCCCGAGCAGAAATGATGGCCGAAGCCGAAGGCGGCGTGGTTGCCCTCGTTGCGATGGATATCGAAGCTGTCGGGATCGGTGAAGCGACTTTCGTCGCGGCTGGCCGAGGAGACGAGCGCCGCAACGGGAGCTCCGGCGGGTATCGTCGCCCCGCCGATCTCCACGGCACGGGTCGTTTCACGCGTCTGGGTGCCGATCGGCGCCACCCAGCGCAGACCCTCGTCCACTGCTCTGGGCACGAAGGTTTCAGGATCGTCGAGCACCTGCCGCAACTGCTCAGGGCTCGTCAGCAGACCGACGAGGATGGAGCCGGCGCCGTGGCCAGGCTCCTGCATGCCTCCGAGCAAGATGACCTTGATGGTCGGCATCAGGAAATCGATCGAGCGGGTCGAGCCCTCAGGCATGCCGTCATGCAGCATATGCGAGAGCGCCGAGTCGTCGGGCTCGCGGATCAGCCGCTCGAGCGTTGGCCGGACGGCGGCGCCGACCTCGGCGCTGATCGCGTCGGCGGTTTCCTGCCGCTTCGGATCGTTCTCGAAATTGATGGCGCCCTGGGCAAGGCCATAGAACCAGCGCCGCAAGGTCGGCATATCGACGTCGGCAAGCCCGAGCGAGCGCGCCAGGCTCAGCGTCGACACCGGCTCGAAATAGTCGGCCATCAGTTCTGGCGAGCCGTGCGCGGCAATTCTGTCGAGATAGGGTTCGGCGATCGCGCGCACGAGATCGCCGGCATAGGAGGCGACGGTGCGGGGCCGGTATTTCGGATCGACGCCCTGGCGCAGTTGCTTATGCGTCTCACCGTCGGTGGTCAGGATGGTCGGCTTGCCGAAAGAGCGCTCGACCGGCGAGGTGCCGACAGCCGCCGAGAAGATGTCGGGCGACTTGGCGACGGTCTCGACGTCCTTCCAGCGGGTGACGAACCAGAGATTGACCGCCGGCACGAAGGCGACCGGCGCGTTGCGCCTGAGCTCGGCGTAGATCGGATAGGGGTCGGCTTCCAGCGCCTCGACCGTGATACCATCGGCAAAGCTCATGCCGCTGCTCCCGTTCCGTTAAGGCGGGGCGGCGCGGACGCCGCCCCTTCTCCATCAATCACCTGCCCATCAATCGCCGAGTGGCTTGCCGAGGCTTTCGAAGGCAACCGGATCGCGGTTCTTCAAGGCACCTGCCAAGAACAGTCCGACCACGGCCGCGATCAGCACCAGCGCCGGCAGGAACACGCCGAGGAAGCCACCGGCGCCCGACAGGCTGCCGAAATTGATGACGATCAGGTAGATGATGATGGCAAAGGCGATGAAGGTCAGCGCCGGCAGGATCGTGGTCTTGAGCCCGTTCTCCTGGTTGGACGGGTTGGCACGGAAGTACATCACGACGGCGAGCGAGGCCACCGCCATCATGACGATGACGCCGAGCGTGGCGACGTTGGTGAGCCACGAGAACAGCGCCAGTACCGGGTCGAGGCCGAGCACCGCGAACAGCCCGATAACGACGGCCGCGAGCACGGTCTGGATCATCGAGGCGACATGCGGGCTCTGATGCGCCGAATGCGTCACGCCGATCGACTGCGGCAGGAGCTTTTCGCGGCCGGCGACGTAGATGTAGCGGGCGACCGCGTTGTGGAAGGCGAGCACGCCGGCGAACAGGCTGGAGACGAAGAGGATGCTCATGGCGTGAGTGAGCAGCGTTCCGGCGTAACGGTCGGAGAGATCGAACAGGAAGGTGGTCGGATCCTGCAAAGCCTGCAGCGACGGCAACAGCTTGTCGACGCCGGCGCCGACCGCCATCAGCCAGGCGGTGATCATGTAGAACAGGCCGATCAGGATGACGGAGAAATAGGTCGCTCGCGGAATGGTGACCTTCGGGTCGCGCGCCTCCTCAGCATAGATCGTGGTCGCCTCGAAGCCGATGAAGGCGGCAAAGCAGAACAGGATGGCGATGGCCGGCGCACCGCTGGCGATCTGGCTCCAGCTGAAGGGCGCCGCCGACAGGCCGCTGTCGCCGCCGGTCTTGAGGATGGTGAGGTCGAGGATCAGCACGACGACGTATTCGGCAAGCACCAGCACCGTCAGGATCTTGGCCGACAGGTCGACCTGGCGGTAGCCGAGCACGGCGACGATGGCGATGGCAATGAAGCTCCACACCCACCAGGGCAGATTGATGCCCCAGCCGGCAAACAGCCCGGCGGTGGCCGCGCCCAGCAGGCCCATGACGCCGATCTGCATGGCGTTGTAGGAGAGGATCGCGATCAGCGCGACGGCGCCGCCGGCCAGGCCGCCCAGTCCACGCGCGGCGTAGGCGTAGAAGGCGCCGGCATTGCCGATGTGGCGCGACATGGCGACATAGCCAACCGCGAACAGGAGCAGCAACAGCGTCACGATCAGATAGGTGCCGGCAAAGCCGGCGCCGTTGCCCATCAGCATGCCGAGCGGCGTGCCGCCGGCAACAGCCGTCAGCGGTGCGGCGGCCGAAATCACCATGAAGGTGATGGCGCCGACGCCAAGACTGTTCTTCCTCAGCCGGTTCACTTCTCCGACTTCAACTGTGGTCATTTTTCCCTCCATTCCGCATTGCGGAAACCAAGTGTCCCTGAGATGCCGAGGGCCTTCTGAGAGGGCCAATGCGCATTTCATTATTTGCAACGGCATTTCGATATTAGACTTGCAAAGGAATCGACTTGCTGTCAAGTTAATTCGCACGTTAAGTATCTGACGGAGGATCGGACACGCGATGAGCACGGTGGCCAAAGCCATTTCGCTGCTGGAGGTGCTGGGCGGCGGCGCGCCCGAGGCGGCGCTTGCCGACCTTGCCAGGGGCGCCGGCTTCGACAAGGCGACGACGCGCCGGCTGCTGGTTTCGCTCATTGCGCAAGGGCTGGTCGAGCAGGACGAGGCGACGCGCCTCTACCGACTCGGAGCCGGCCTGACGCGGCTGGCGCTAATGCGCGAGGCGCAGTTTCCGTTCCTGCGCATGGCCGTGCCGGTGGTCGAGATGCTGGCCGCCGAGACCGGCGAGACGGTGCATCTCTCGGAATATTCGAAGCGCGGCCTGATCACCGTCCAGGTCATCGAATCGGCCAAGGCCAATCGTGTCAGCGTGCAACTCGGCGACGTGCTGCCGATGCATGCGACGGCGTCCGGCATCGCATTCCTGGCTTTCACCGAGGAACGCATCCGCGAGTCCATCCTTGCCGGACCGATGCCGGCTTTCACGCCCTTCACCATCGGCGATGCAAACACTTTGGCCGAACAAGTCGCCGCCACCCGCGCGCGCGGGCATTCCATCGGCGCGCAGGGTTTCGAGGAGGGCGTGATGAGCGTCGCCGCCCCGGTTCTCGGCACCGACGGCTACGCCATCGGCGCCATCGCGGTGGCGGCGCCGAGAGTGCGCACCCAAAAGGCCGACATCGAGCGGCTTGGCGTCAGCGTGACCGCCGCGGGTCGCGAGATCGGCGAGCGGCTGTTCGGCCGGCTGACCGGCCAGAAGCGGGCCTGACAACCAACGAGAGACTGCAGGGAGACTGATGTGGAGGAGAAACGCCGAATCCTGGTTATCGGCACCGGCGACACCAAGGCCGACGAGCTTCTGTTCATGCGCGAGCGCATCGAGGCCGTCGGCGGCGTTGCCGTGATGATGGACGTCAGCGTGCTTGGCGACCCGCCCTACAAGCCGGAACATGACAAGCATGCGGTGGCGCGCGCGGCGGACACCACCATCGAGGCAATCATCGCCACCGGCGACGAGAATACCGCGATGACGCTGATGGCGCTTGGCGCCTCGCGGCTTGCGCGCTCGCTGCACGACAGGGGCGAAATCGACGGCTTCATTGCACTGGGCGGCTCGATGGGCACCGACCTTGCGCTCGACGTGGCACTGGCGCTGCCGCTCGGCGTGCCGAAATTCGTCGTCTCGACGATCGCCTATTCGCACCTCGTGCCGCCGGAGCGCATCGCCACCGACCTGATGATGATCCTGTGGGCCGGCGGCCTCTACGGGCTCAACAGCGCCTGCAAGGCGGTGCTGTCGCAGGCCAGCGGCGCCGTGGTCGGCGCCGCGCGGGCTGTCGTCAAACCCGATATGTCGCGGCCGAAGGTCGGCATGAGCTCGCTGGGCAAAAGCTGCCTGCAATATATGGTGACGCTGAAGCCTGAGCTGGAAAAGCGCGGCTATGAGGTCATCGTCTTCCACACCACCGGCATGGGCGGGCGGGCGCTGGAGGCGATCGCCGCGCAGAAGGGCTTCGTCGCAGTGCTCGATTTCAGCCTGCAGGAGCTTGCCAACCAGCTTACCGGCTCGGTGGTGAATTCGGGAACCGACCGGTTGGAGAATGCCGGGCGGCAAGGCATCCCGCAGATCGTCGCGCCCGGCGCCATCGACATGGTGGATTTCCCGACCTGGCAGGCGGTGCCGTCGCGCTTCACGGAACGGCCGTACCACGCGCATAACCGCCTGCTTGCCTCGGTCACCTCCGACGGCGCGACACGCCGGGAGATCGCGCGCGCCATCGGCGACAAGCTCGCCGCGGCGACCGGTCCGACCGCCTTCATCCTGCCCGCCGGCGGCATCCAGCAATGGGACCAGCAAGGCGAGCCGCTCTACGAGCCGGAAGCGCTGTCGGCCTTCGTCGAGGAGATGAGGGCGCGCGTGCCGGACAATGCCGAGCTGCATGAGATCGTCGGGCATATCAACGACGACGCCTTCAGCGCCAAGGCGCTGGAAATCTTCGACCGCTGGGTGGCGGAAGGCATCGTTCCGCCCGGCGTGACCGGCAGGCGCGTGGCATGAGTCCGGTGAAGCCGCAGGCGCTGGTGTTGGACTTCGGCGGCGTGGTCACGCGCACTTTGTTCGAGACGCATGCGCTGACCGAGCAGGCGCTTGGGCTCAAGCCCGGCACGCTCGGTTGGCGCGGACCATTCGACCCGCTTTCCGATGCACTATGGCGCTCGATGCAGGCCGACGAGATCAGCGAACGCGACTACTGGAAAACGCGTACGCGCGAAGTCGGCCAATTGGTCGGAGAAGACTGGCAGGACATGCAAACCTTCGTGCAGCGGGCGCGCGGAGCGGAGCCGGAAAAAGTGGTGCGACCGGAGGCCGACCAGGCCATCCGCACGGCGCATGCCGCCGGTGTCCGCCTCGCCATCCTGTCGAACGAGCTCGACCTGTTCTATGGCGCTGATTTTCGCCAGCGCCTGCCGCTGCTTTCGCTTTTCGAGACGATCGTCGATGCGACCTATACGAAAATCCTCAAGCCCGATGCCCGCGCCTATGCGATGGTCGGCGAAGCGGTGCGGCTGCCGCTTGCGGCCTGCGTCTTCGTCGACGACCAGAAGCGCAATGTCGACGGTGCGATTGCCGCCGGCATGCCGACCGTTCATTTCGACGTCGCCCGACCGGCGCAAAGCTATGCCGAGGCGCTCAGCCATTTCGGCCTGACGCTCTCCTGATTGCAAAACCGGAGTTCCTCCCGATGCGTGACATCAACTTCCTCACCGAAAACAATGCCAAGCCGATCTGGCATCCGATGGCGCATCCGGCCGAAATGCGGGCGAGCCCGCCGAAGATCATCATGAAGGGCGAAGGCGTTTCGGTGACCGACGCCGAGGGCCGCACGGTGCTCGATGCCGTCGGCGGCCTCTGGAACGTCAACCTCGGCTACAGCTGCGATTCGATCAAGAAGGCGATGACGGGACAGCTCGACGCGCTCCCCTATTACTCAGGCTTTCGCGGCACCTCGACCGGGCCATCGATCGAGCTCGCTTACGAGCTGACCCAGTGGTTCGCGCCGGAGGGCATGGCGCGCGCCTTCTTCACCTCGGGCGGCTCGGACTCGGTCGAGACGGCGCTGCGGCTCGCGCGGCAATATTGGAAGATCCGCGGCCAGGGCGACCGCACGAAATTCCTGGCGCTGAAGAAGGGCTATCACGGCACGCATTTCGGCGGCGCCTCGGTCAACGGCAATGCCAATTTCCGGCGCAACTACGAACCGCTCCTGCCCGGCGTCTTCCACACGCCGGCGCCGATGACCTACCGCAACCCGTTCGACGAGACCGACCCGGCGAAGCTTGCGAAACTCTGCGCGCGGGCGATCGAGGAAGAGATCGCCTTTCAGGGCGCCGATACGATCGCCGCCTTCATCATGGAACCGGTGCTCGGCGCCGGCGGCGTCATCGTCCCGCATGAGAGCTTCATGCCGATGGTGCGGGCGATCTGCGACCGCCACGACATCCTGTTGATCGCCGACGAGGTGGTGACCGGCTTCGGCCGCACCGGCGCGTGGTCAGGCTCGCGGCTCTCCAGCACGAAGCCGGATTTCATGACCATCGCCAAGGCGATCACATCAGGCTATTTCCCGCTCGGCGCGACATTGATCGGCGCCAAGGTCGCCGACGTCTTCGAGGCCGACAAGACGAGCTTCGGGGCGATCGGCCACGGCTATACCTATTCCGGTCATCCGGTCGGCTGCGCGGCCGGCCTGGCGGCTCTGGCCGAGACGAAGCGGCTGGGCGTCAACGAGAATGCTGCCGCGCGCGGCGTCGAGCTCGGCAAGGCGCTGGAGGCGCTGAAGGCCAAGCACCAACTGGTCGGCGATGTTCGTTACCAAGGCCTGATGGCGGCCCTCGAGCTGGTCTCGGACCGCGCCGCCAAGAAGCCGGTCGACAAGAAGACGATGGCCACCGTCGCGGACGGCGCCTACGAGGCCGGCGTCATGCTGCGCGTCTCCGGCAACAACATCATCCTGTCGCCACCGTTGATCATAACCGCCGCCGATGTGGCGAAGATTGCCGAGGGGCTGGATGCGGGGCTGGCCGCTGCCGCGGCCTAGGGAATAGGGCTTGGGCAGTAGGGAATAGAGTAGGGAAAGAAAGCCCTACTGCCTACTGCCTACTGCCTACTGCCTACTGCCTGCAATCTCGCTTTGCGCCACGCCGCCGGCGACACGCCAACCGCCTGCCGAAAGAAGCGCGAGAAATAGACGGGATCGTTGAAGCCGGTTTCGTAGGCGATGTCCTCGACCGTGCGGATGGTGAAGAGCAGCAGGCGCTTGGCCTCGACCACACGTCTTTCGCCGATCGCCTGACGCACGCCCGAGCCCAGCACCTGATGCGCCGCCTTGTCGAGCAGATGGCGCGTGGTGCCGAGCTCCCCGACATAGCGCTCGACCGCCCAGTCGTCGCGGAAGTGGCGGTCGATCAGCCGCCTGAGACGGCCGCCCAGCGCTACCACGGCCGGCACGGTAACTGCATGCGACTGGGCGTCGAGGCGGGCGATCTGCGACAGTGCCACCGCGATCAGCGGCGGCAGGATCTTTTCCGCGCCGGCTTGAGCCTCGAGATATTCGGCCTGGATCATCTTGATGGTGTCGCTAAGCCGCTTCCACGGCGCCGCGTCACCTCGCCCCGTCACGAAGACGGGCTGGTCAAGCGCTAGGGCCGAGTGCTCGGCGACGGCTGCCAGCGCCGCATCAGCGACCGAAACCACGATGGCGTCGGTGCCCGGCTCGATGTCGAAGCCGTGCACCACGCCGCTCGGCATGAAACTCACCGTCGGTGCCAAAAAACTCCAGGTTTTGTCCTCGATCCGATAGACGCCCTGTCCGCTCGTCCAGAAGGTGATCTGCGCCATTTGCGGATGTTTGTGCGCCAGAACCCGGCCGCGGTGCACGGAAGCGCGGGCTTGCACGGTCTCGACATGCAGGAAGCCGACGTCGAGCGCCCGCGCCGGCTCGCCGTAGACGAAGAATTCCGGGATGGCGGTCTGGCTCATGGGACGCCCGAAAAAGTCCAATCGGTTTTACGCTTTCGTCCATAAACCATCCAGCGGCTTGCGGCTACTCTCCAACAATCCAAGGGAGGATCATGATGCGATCGGAAGAATTCCGGGCCGACAATTCGCGGCCGTTCACTGGCGCCGAATATCTGGCGAGCCTGCGCGACGGGCGCGAGGTCTACATCAATGGCGAACGGGTGGCCGATGTCACCAGCCATCCGGCAATGCGCAATTCGGTGCGTTCGCTGGCCCGCCTCTACGACGCGCTGCACGATCCGAACCAGCAGCCTGTGCTGACCTCGCCGACCGATACCGGCTCGGGCGGCTACACCCACAAATATTTCCGCGTCGCCCATTCCCCTGCCGATCTTGCCGCGCAGCAAAGCGCGATCGCCCATTGGGCGCGCATGACCTATGGCTGGATGGGCCGCACCGCCGACTACAAGGCGGCGCTGATGAACACGCTCGGCGCCAATGCCGAATGGTACGGCCCGTTCAAGGACAATGCGCGCGCCTGGCACAAGCGGGCCCAGGAGGCGGTCCTGTTCATGAACCACGCCATCGTCAACCCGCCGATCGATCGCCACAAGACGGCCGAGCAGGTGAAGGACGTGTTCGTGCACATCACCAAGGAGAACGACGCCGGCATTTGGGTGTCCGGCGCCAAGGTGGTGGCGACGTCGTCGGCGCTCACCCACTACAATTTCCTGGCGCAGAGCTCGGCGACAGTGACGGAAGATCCATCGCTGTCGGTGATGTTCATCGTGCCGATGAATGCGCCTGGCATTAAGATGTTCTGCCGCGTCTCCTATGAGCAGACGGCCAACACAGTCGGCCATCCCTTCGACTATCCGCTGTCGTCGCGCTTCGACGAGAACGACGCGATCCTGGTGCTCGACAACGTGTTTATCCCCTGGGAGGACGTGCTGGTGCTGCGCGATGCGCAGAAGATCCTGTCCTTCCATCCGGCGTCGGGCTTCATGCATGGCTATTGCTTCCAGGGCTGCACACGCTTTGCCGTCAAGCTCGACTTCCTCGCCGGATTGCTCGCCAAGGCGCTGCGGGCGACAGGCGGCGATGCCTTTCGCGGCAACCAGGCGGCGCTCGGCGAGGTGATTGCGCTGCGCCACATGTTCTGGAGCTTTTCCAATGCGATGGCGCACAATCCGATACCGTGGGCGAATGGCGCGGTGCTGCCCAATCTCGAGGCCGCGCTCGCCTACCGCACCTTCATGTCGGAAGCGTATCCGCGCGTCATCGACACGGTGCGCCGGGTGATCGCCTCGGGGCTGATCTATCTGCCGTCCTCGGCGCGCGACTTCGACAATCCCGAGATCGACCGCTATCTCGCGCAATATGTGCGCGGCTCCAACGACATGGGCCATGTCGAGCGCATCAAGATCATGAAGCTGTTGTGGGACGCGACCGGCACCGAATTCGGTGGCCGCCACGCGCTCTACGAGCTCAACTATGCAGGTGCGCCGGAAGAGGTGCGGCTGCAGGTGCTGAAGGGCGCCGAGCGCGGCGGCCGGCTGAAGCAGATGGAGGAACTGGTCGACCAATGCATGGCCGACTATGACGAAAAGGGCTGGACCGGCGACACCTGGCTGCCGCCGATTGCCGCCCAGCCCAACTGACGGGGGCGGGCGATGGAAGCGGCCATGACAACACAAGTCGCGAGGCTGGAATTCCGCGAGGCCATGGCGCGGGTCTGCGCGCCGGTCAACATCGTCACCACGGACGGTCCGGCCGGGCGCGGCGGCTTCACCGCGACCGCCATGTGCAGCGTCTCCGACGATCCGCCGACGCTGCTGGTCTGCATGAACGAGCGTTCGGCGCAGACCGGCATGTTCCTCGCCAACCAACGCTTCTGCGTCAATGTGCTGACCCAATCGCACATGCATCTGGCGGCAAAATTCGCCGGCGCGATCCGCGACATGGCCGAGCGCTATCAAGCCGCGCGCTGGCAGACCATGCCGTCCGGCATGCCGGCGCTGCTCGACGCCATCGTCAGCTTCGATTGCGAGATCGGCGCGGTGAACAAGGTCGGCACGCACCACGTGATGTTCGGTCGTGTCGTCGACATCCGCCACGGCAGCGACGAGGCGGCGCTGCTCTATGTCGGGCGCAACTACATGCAGCCGAGCGCGGTGGGGAGTTTTGGAGGGTAGGCTTCTCAGCCGTCCACCGACTCCGACTGGATCAGGCTCTCCAGCATGTCCAGCAAGCGCTCGTGCTCTTCGGCGCCGTAGCGCTTCTCGATGGCGTCGTAGATGGCGACCCGCTCGGGCGCCAGTTCCTCGATCAGCGCCACGCCGGACGGGCTGATGGCGAGCAGCGCACGGCGGCCATCGTCCTTGACCTTGTTGCGGGAGATGAACTCGCGCTCTTCCATCGCCTTGATGATGCGGGTCAGGCTCGGCGGCAGGATCGAGGCGCGGTTGGCGAGCTCGGTCGCCTCCAGCGGCCCGGTTTCGGCGAGAACGCGCAGCACGCGCCATTGCTGCTCGGTGATATCGTGGCGTGCAAGCATCGGCCGGAAATGCGCCATGATCACTTCGCGGGCGCGAAGCAGAGCCATGGGCAAGGAGCGGCGGGTGCTGGGCGGTAGCAAAATCAGGTCTCCGAAAAATTCCAGACCAGTACGACTCGCAACAAGGATTAGGGCCCGGATCGCAGCTATATCCGCGATTTTGCCGAGAGCGGCAATCCCACCCGGAAGCTGCATCCGCGCAGAGAACGACGCTTGACATTCGGTCGTCAAGATGTAATTCACATGTTAACTACAAGGTGGAGGAAACCTTGCCCCATATGGCGATCGAATATTCGGCGAATCTCGACGCGAAGGTCGACATGAACGAGCTTTGCGCGCTGATCTCGCGAACCATTCTCGAAACCGGGCTGTTCGAACCGGGCGCGGTCAGGGTCCGCGCGTTCCGCGCCGAAGCCTACGCGATTGCCGACCGGCTGCCGGAGAACGGCTTCATCGACATGAATTTCCGCATCGGCAAGGGCCGCAGCGCGGCGGAAAAGAAAAGCGCCGGCGAGGCGATCTTCGCGGCCGTGACAGATCACCTGGCATCGCTGTTTGCCACGCCGCATTTCGCGCTGTCGCTGGAGATCCGTGAGATCGACGCCGAACTGAGCTGGAAGAAGAACGCCATCCATCCGCGCCTGCGTGGCAAGTGATCTAGAACGGGAAAGAAATCATGGCGGCACTGGACGACAATCTGAGAAAGGCCGAGGCCTATCTGGAACGCTTCCGGAAGGACGGCGTGCTCAACCAGATCGGCGGCGAAGCGGCGCCTGCCGCGGACGGCTCGACCTTCGAGACGCTTTCGCCCGTCGACCTCAAGCCGATTGCCATTGTGGCACGCGGCAAGGCCGCCGACATCGACCGCGCGGCAAGAGCGGCCAAGGCTGCTTTCAAGGACTGGGCGGCGATCCCCGGCGACGCACGCAAGAAGCTGCTGCATAGAATAGCGGACGCCATCGTCGCGCGCGCCGAAGAGATCGCCTTCGTCGAATGCATGGACACCGGGCAGTCGCTGAAATTCATGGCCAAGGCGGCGTTGCGCGGCGCCGAGAACTTCCGCTTCTATGCCGACCGCGCGCCGGAAGCGCGTGACGGCCGCTCGTTGAGAGCGCCTAATCAGCTCAATCTGACGACGCGCGTGCCGATCGGCCCGGTCGGCGTGATCACGCCGTGGAACACGCCCTTCATGCTGTCGACCTGGAAGATCGCGCCGGCGCTGGCCGCCGGCTGCACCATCGTGCACAAGCCGGCGGAGCTGTCGCCGCTTACCGCACGGCTGCTGGTCGAGATCGCCGAGGAAGCCGGCCTGCCCAAGGGCGTGTGGAACCTCGTCAACGGCTTTGGCGAGGATGCAGGCCGGGCGCTGACCGAGCACCCCGACATCAAGGCGATCGGCTTCGTGGGCGAAAGCCGCACCGGCTCGATGATCATGAAGCAGGGCGCCGAGACGCTGAAGCGCGTGCATTTCGAGCTCGGCGGCAAGAACCCGGTCATCGTCTTCGCCGACGCCGACCTGGAACGCGCGGCTGACGCCGCCGTCTTCATGATCTATTCGCTGAACGGCGAACGCTGCACCTCGTCCTCGCGCCTCTTGGTCGAGGCTTCGGTGCACGACAAATTCACCGAACTGGTGGCGGAGAAGGCAAAGCGCATCAAAATCGGTCATCCGCTGGATCCCGAGACGGTGGTAGGCCCGCTGATCCATCCGGTGCACGAGGAAAAAGTGCTCTCCTATATCGAGATCGGCAAATCGGAGGGCGCGGTGGTCGCCGCCGGCGGCGGCAAGTTCGCCGGTCCGGGCGGCGGCTGCTATGTCAGCCCGACATTGTTCGTCGGCGCCACCAACAAGATGCGCATCGCCCAGGAGGAAATCTTCGGGCCGGTGCTGACGGCAATCCCGTTCAAGGACGAGGCCGATGCGCTGGCTCTCGCCAACGACACGCAATACGGCCTGACCGGTTATCTATGGACCTCCGACGTCACCCGCGCGCTGCGATTCACCGACGCGCTCGACGCCGGCATGATCTGGGTGAATTCGGAGAATGTGCGGCATCTGCCGACGCCGTTCGGCGGCGTCAAGAGTTCTGGCATCGGCCGCGACGGCGGCGACTGGTCGTTCGACTTCTACATGGAAACCAAGAACATTGCGTTCGCCACGGCGCCGCATTCGATCCAGAAGCTCGGCGGCTGACCGGAGACACATGATGGCCCTGCCCCAACCCAACCTTTACCCTGCCTTCAACATCGTGCGGCTCAGCCATGTCGAGCTCGCCGTCACCGACCTGGCGAAATCCCGCGCCTTCTATGTCGACACGCTCGGCCTGCAGGTGACGGACGAGACCAGCGGTGCCATCTATCTGCGCGCCATGGAAGAGCGCGGCCATCACTGCATCGTGCTGCGCAAGGCGACGGCGCCGGAAGCGCGCGAGCTCGGCTTCAAGGTCTTCTCCGACGAGGACCTCGACAAGGCCGAGCATTTCTTCAAAGCCAAGGGCTTGCCGGTGGAGTGGGTCGAGCGGCCGTACCAGTCGCGCACCTTCCGCACCCGTGACCCGCACGGCATCCCGCTCGAATTCTATTCGAAGATGGAGCGGCTGCCGCCGATCCACCAGAAATACGCGCTTTACAAGGGCGTGAAGCCGCTGCGCATCGACCACTTCAACTGCTTCTCGCCGAATGTCGATGAATCGGTTGCCTTCTACAACGAGCTCGGCTTCCGCGTGACCGAATACACCGAGGACGCCGAGACCGGAAAACTGTGGGCCGCCTGGACGCACCGCAAGGGCGGCGTGCACGACATCGCCTTCACCAACGGCCTCGGCCCGCGCTTGCACCATGTCGCCTTCTGGGTGCCGACGCCGCTCAACATCATCGACCTGCTCGACCTGATGGCGACCACCGGCTATGTCGGCAATATCGAGCGCGGGCCTGGACGGCACGGCATCTCCAACGCCTTCTTCCTCTACATCCGCGACCCGGACAACCATCGCATCGAGATCTATTGCTCGGACTACCAGACGGTCGATCCCGATCTCGAGCCGATCAGATGGGACCTCAAGGACCCGCAGCGCCAGACGCTGTGGGGCGCGCCGGCGCCGCGAAGCTGGTTCGAGGAAGGCAGCGTTTTCGCGGGTGTCGAGCCGCGCAAGTCCGATCTGGCGGCCTCGCCGATCGTGGCACCCTAACGGAGCATCAGCATGAGCGCGGGACGCCTCGCCACCTTCACCGCCGACGGCAAGACGCGCTACGGCGCCATCACCGACAAGGGTGTCGTCGACCTCTCGGCGCGTCATCCCGAATGGCCGACGCTGCGCGAAGTGATCGAGGCCGGCGCGCTCGGCAAACTCGCCGAAGAGGCCGAGGGTCTAGCAGCCGATTTCAGCGTCAAGGACATCGCCTACGAAATCCCGATCCCCTCACCTGAAAAGATCATCTGCGTCGGCGTCAACTATCCGGACCGCAACGAGGAGTACAAGGACGGGCAGGCGGCGCCTTCGAACCCGTCGCTGTTCATCCGCTTCCCGCGTTCCTTCGTCGGCCATGGCGCGCCGTTAGTGCGGCCACCGGAATCACCGCAGCTCGACTATGAGGGCGAAGTGGTCGTTGTCATCGGCAAGGGCGGCCGCCGCATACCGGAGGTCAATGCGCTCGGCCATATCGCGGCGCTCTCGCTGTGCAACGAAGGCACGATCCGCGACTGGGTGCGTCACGCCAAGTTCAACGTCACCCAAGGCAAGAATTTCGACCGGACCGGCTCGATCGGTCCCTGGCTGGTGCCGTTCATCGACGAAGCGCAGATCGCCGACATTTCGCTGACCACCCGCGTCAACGGCGAGCTGCGCCAGCAGGACCGCACTGGGCGCATGACCTTTTCGTTCGCCAAGATCATCAATTACATCTCGACCTTCACCACGCTGGTGCCGGGCGACGTCATCGTCACCGGAACGCCGACCGGCGCCGGCGCCCGCTTCGACCCGCCGGTCTGGCTGAAGCCGGGCGATGTGGTCGAGGTCGAGGCCGACGGCATCGGGAAGCTTCGCAACGGCGTCGCCGACGAGGGAACCGGCCGATGATGACGGAAAGCCAAGTCGAGGACGCCGCCCGCAGGCTGTTCGAAGCCGAGCGCGACCGCCGGCAGATCAGGCTGCTCAGCCTCGATTTTCCTCAAGCGACGATGGACGACGCCTATCGCGTGCAGGCGGCGCTGGTGAAGCGGAAGGCCGCATCGGGACTGACGATAAAGGGCTGGAAGATCGGCCTGACCTCGAAGGCGATGCAGTCGGCGCTCAGCATCGACATTCCCGATTCCGGGATCCTGTTCGACGACATGTTCTTCGCGGACGGCGGCACGGTGCCGGCCGATCGTTTCATCCAGCCGCGTATCGAGGCCGAGATCGCCTTCGTCATGAAGGCGCCTTTGGCCGGTCCTGACATCTCGATCGACGATGTGCTCGACGCCACCGATCACATCACGCCTGCGCTTGAAATCCTCGACACCCGCATCGAGCGGATGAACAAGGAGACCGGCAAGATCAGGACCTTCTTCGACACGATCTCGGACAATGCCGCCAATGCCGGCATCGTCGTCGGCGGCCGCAAGGCCGGCCCGCGCGAGGCGGATCTGCGCTGGATCGGCGCCATCGTGTCGCGCAACGGCGAGGTGGAGGAGACGGGCTTGGGCGCCGGCGTGCTCGATCATCCAGCCAAGGGCATCGTCTGGCTCGCCAACCGGCTGCATCAGTACGGCATGCGCATCGAGGCCGGTCAGGTCGTGCTGTCGGGCTCCTTCATCCGACCGGTCGAATGCCGGCATGGCGACCGGATCGTCTCGGATTTCGGCCCATACGGAACCATCCGTTTAAGCTTCGGCTTATTCCCAGCACAGGAAAGAAAAAGGCCGGGCGCGAAAGCGGCCCGGCCAAGTAATGAAGGTCATAACCTTCAGAGGGGAACATCGCCCGGCGCAATGGGAGGAAAACACCGAGCGATGACCTTTATTTGGGGCCTGAGCGGTACATTTTCCACGAACGGAATTCCAAAAAAGATCGAAATTGCGAAAAAAACTCGCTCGACTGCGCGAAATCTTCAGCCAGCGGCCGATGCTTTTTCCAACAGATCGGCATAGTGACGCCGCGCCACGTCGGGATGCGACCTCAGCCGGCTCTTCAGCACATTGGTCCCGACGTTGCGGAAGAGCGGATTGTCAGGGTCGCTAGCCGGGCCGCGCGCTTCGGCCGCCAATTCCTCGGGCAGGTCGAGAAGCGGGATCGTGGCGTCGAGCCGGGCGCTGAAGAAGAACGGAACCGAAACGCGCTCGACGCCGGCCGGCGGCGTGACGACGCGATGCACGGTAGCCCTGAGATAGCCGTTCGAGGCGAGTTCGAGCAGTTCGCCGATGTTGACGACGAGCGTCTGCGGGATCGGGTCGACATCGACCCAGCTGCCGTCATATTCGACCTGCAGGCCCTTGTTCTCGTCCTGCAGCAGGAGGGTCAGGAAACCGCCATCCTTGTGCGCGCCGACACCCTGGTCGTCGCCGGTGGCGTCGCGGCCGGGATAGCGCACGATCTTCATGCGATGGTTCGGTTCGCCGCGATAGATCGGATCGAAAGCGTCCTCCGGCTGGTCGAGCGACAGCGCGAAAGCCTTGAGCAGCCGGATCGCCACGTCGGTCGCCTTTGCCTGCCAGGCGAGCAGCGCGGGCTTCAGATCGGGAAATGCGGCCGGCCACTGGTTTGGACCCTGCAGCCGCGTCCAGGCTGGCACTCCCGGACCCTGAGCAATGGTCGTACGCTCGACGCCGATGTCGAGCTGCTCGCGCCAGTCGGCCTTGCCCCTGGTCAGCTCGCCGCCGGCGCGCGTATAGCCACGGAATTGCGGCGACTTCACCATTTCGATGCCGAGCTTGTCGGCCTCCGGCAGAGCGAAGAAGCGGCGGGCGGCGCCCAGCACCGCATCGATCTCCGGTTGGGTGATGCCGTGGCCGCTGAGATAGAAGAAGCCGACGTCGCGGGCGGCTGTGCGCAAGTCAAACAGAAAAGTTCGAAGCTCCGACGGACCCTGCTCCAAGCGATCGAGATCGAGCACCGGAATTATTCTGGGCATGGACAGGCTCCTCCTACGGCAACTCTTGTCTTTCGCAATTCCGGACGGAAAACCGCTGCACACTTTCCTTGGAATTGCTCTAGCGCCCCCGCCGCAAGATGACATGTGCGCCATTGCGGGTGAAGAAACGCGCCGACCAATCTCATTGCAAACGGCGCAAGCCGGCGCTCAATTCCCGGGTTTTGCGGCAAATCGCGTTCAAATGGGCTTCGGCCGACGCAAATCAGGCATTTCTACCGGGCGGCAGCGCGCATCAGACGCGTTGCGCGGCGCGCCAAGGCAACCGGTCATGCGCCGTTGGCCGCAGCACCGTCGGCAGGCCTCGCGCTTCCTGAATGCCGAAGCCCAATCGCGTCAGGCTGGCCCGCGCCAGGGCGACGTTGCTGTCGATGACGATCAATCCGTTCGTGTCGCCGAGGCTGGCCGCCACCACCGACAGTTCGGTGCAGCCGAGAAGTGCTGCATCGGCGCCAGCCAGTTGCGCGAGATGAAGCGCCCGCTCGGTCTCGGTCGCGGCCTGCGCGATCGAGCCGGCCTTGACGAGGCCGATGGCGCTGTCGACGCGCTCCTGGAACTCCGTGCCTCGCGGAAGGCAAAGCTCGAAACCCGCCGCCGATACCCTGTCCTGGTAGAAGCCGGAGGCCAGCGTGCCCCGGGTTGCGAGATTCGCGACCCTGCCGCGATCCAGGCCGCGACGGATTTCCGCCACCGCCGCGTCGCCGATATGGATGATCTCGGCCCGCGAGTTCGCCGCCAATCGATCGTACCAATGATGGGCGGTGTTGCAGGGCATGGCGATACAGGCGACGCCGAGCTCGTTGAGCGTCGAGACCGCGGCCTGCAGCGGCGCCAGCGGTCCGTCATGACCGCCAAGGATCGCTTCGGTCCTGTCAGGCAGTTGCGGCACGCTGAGGATGACGGAAGGCACATGCTCGTTGTCGCCGAGCGCTTCGGTCATCCGGGTCAGCTTGAAGTAGAAGTCCGCCGATGCCAGCGGCCCGAGACCGCCGATGATGCCAAGCTGGGGGCGGATGCTGTCGTCGATCATCGGACGGGCTCGGCTTCGAGCTCGTCCGCGACGGGTTCTTCAGATTGTGTCGCCTCCCTGTGGCTGGGCGCGATCATCGCCGTGCTCGCCGCCACGGTGCAGACGCTGGACAGCGTCATGAACGTATCGACAGCCGCGTCGACCGCGACGAACAGGGCGAACGCCGCCTCGAAAGGAAGCTTCAGATAGCCGCAGACGATGGACATCTGTGACAGGATGAGCAGGCTGCCCATGCCGCCGGTGGTCAGCGCCAGAAGCGCGGAGACGATACCGACAAGCAAGAGGTCCGGCATCGCCAATTGATGGCCGTAGAGCTGGGCGATGAACAGGACGCCCGAAGTGTAGACCAGCGCCGGGCCCGTTCGCAGCAATGCCGCCTGCAGCGGCACGAGCAGCTCGACGACCACCAGGCTGAAGCGCAGCCGCTCGCTCAACAGGTTGATGACCCAGGGCAGCGAGGCGACCGAGGAGCGCGTGGTGATGGCCACCATCAGAAGCGGTTGGCAGGTCTTGATCGTGGCCCAGTAGCTCCGCCGCGAGCGTATGGCGATAATTGCAAACGCGCCGGCGAGAAATGTCAGGCAGGAAAGACCCATCACCAGCAGATAGCCACCCATCAGCATCAGCGGCTTGGTGCCGGTCGACGCGGTCTGGTCGGCGATCAGGATGAAGGTTGCAAAGGGCAATCCCCAGACGAACCAGTTGGTCAGCACCGTGCACGCCCGGTACACCGCGTTGAGCGCCTGCGACAGGCTGAGCGACGAGGGCTGGGGGATCTTACCCATCGCCAGACCGAAAAGCAGGCAGAACAACAGGACCTGGATGGTCTGGCCCGAGGCCAGCGCGTTGAAGACGTTGTTCGGCACCAGATCCATGAAGATCGAATGCCCGCCATTCAGATCCCCGGTGAGCGGCGGCGGCTGGAACGGAAATGCGAGATCGGTGGATACGCTGCCTTGCGAATTGATGAATTCGCCGAGCTCGATGCGCGACTGCGGGTTCTCGATCTGGCCGGGCTTGAGTATCAGCGAATAGGTGCCGCTCACCAGCACGGCGAGGAACGACACGACCAGCACGGCTATGCCCACCTTGCCGAGGTAGCGGACCGATTTCGGGTCCTGGACCATGGCAGTGATGGAGAAGATGACGGACGAGACCAGATAGGGCAGGACGACCATCTTGAGGAAATTCAGGTAGATCTGCGCGACGGGGCTGATCGCGTGGGCGAAGGCCGGGTAATAGAGGCCGCACAGGATTCCGGCCAGGATCATGATGATCGTCGTCGCCGGCGAGCGCAGGATGCGCTTCGCCGCCAGGCGCCAATCGACGGGCATGGGTGCGGCTACATCCGAGACGGCCATTGTCAGGCTTTGCTCCCCTGGCGGTAGCGCGCGATGATCTCGTCGGTGTTGAGGACCTGCTGGCCCCTTGCCAGGTCGAGATAGAGATCGACAAAGGCCGCGAGATGCGGATTGTCCGGACTGATGCCGACCGCGATCGTGTCGACCTTGTCGGTCAGCGTGATCGAGCGCGCGACGACCGTCATCGAGGGATCGTCGACCATCAGCTTCTTGATCTCGAAATCGTCGCGATAGGCCAGGTCGATCGCGCCGTTGCGGATCGCATCGACAACCGTATTCCAGCCCGCGAAGCGTCGGATCTGCGCGTGCGGGAACGTGGTGGCCGCATAGGTGGCGAAAGACGAGCCTTCGATGACGCCGAGATCGCCGGAGAAATCGCGGATGATCTGCTCCGGCGGCTCGCCTTGCGCGATGCGCGCCAGGTTCACGCGGTTGGCGAGCAACCCTTGGTGCAGCATGGCGTAGGGCCGGGAATAGAGGATCGAGCGACCGCGCTGAAGGGTGCGGCTCAACTTGCCGATCGCCAGGTCCGCCTCACCGGAAGTCAGCTTTTGCACCATGGCGTCGAAGGTCACGGCGGACCGGTCGAACACCGGTTCGACGCCGAGCTCCGCGGCTATGCCGCGCGCCAGGTCCATGTCGATGCCCTTGTCACCCGAGCCGTCGGCCGGAAAGAACGGATCGGACGCGAAGGCCGGCATGGCGATGCGCAGCTTGTTGTCGCTGACGATGGGTTTTGGAGCGTCTTGCGCCTGGGCCGGCGTGGCCGCGGCTTGCGCCTGCGCAATGAGCAGCCCTCCGCCTCCGGCTGCAAACAGCGTGCGACGTGTAAGCGGCATGCCCATTCTCAATTCGTGCAGGAGAGCCGGACAACAGATCTGACAACGCGCAGTATGCATGCCGAAGTTAAGTAAAGGTATATTTTATTTTGCGCTTTTTTACATTGCAGACCGCTAAAACGGCGTCAGGAAATATGCATACTTTCTAAAATAATGAGCAGCATCGAGGTGTGTTACTGTACGTTTCGCGCAATGGGTCGTCAGAACGTCTCGACCCACGGCCTCAACTCGACCTCGAAGCTCCACGCGCTGCGATGCTGGCGATGGACGGCGAGATAGGTCTCGGCGATCGCATCGGGCGAGAGGCGACGATCCGGCCGGTCGGACTCGGGCGCCTGTCCGGCCGGCTCGATCTGGCCGTCGATGATGAAATGCGCGACATGGATGTTCTTCGGGCCGAGCTCGCGTGCCATCGATTGCGCCAGCCCGCGCAGGCCGAATTTCGGCATGGCGAAACCGGCGGAGCCGGAGAACCCTTTCAGGCTTGCGCTGGCGCCGGTGAACAGGATCGAGCCGGAACCACGTGCCAGAAGCCGGCGCGCTGCCTGCTGGCCGACAAGGAAGCCGCCATAGGCGCCGACGAGCAGGGCTTGCTTGACCGCCTCGGGATCGAGCTCGGCGATTGGGCCGCGCGTGCGGCCGCTGGCGTTGAAGACGGCAATTTCGAGCGGGCCTTCCTTGTCGGCCGCCTCGAACAGGTGCTCGACGGAAGCAGCGTCCGACACATCGGTTTCGACGGCTTGCGCGCCGGTTTCCTTGACCAGCGCCGCTAACTTGTCGACGTTACGCGCTGCAAGGACGACGAGGAATCCCTCCTTGGCTAGAAGCCGCGCCAGCGAGGCGCTTAGCCCGGAGCCGGCGCCCGCGATCACCGCAACATTGGCTGCCATGACGTTTCCTCCTTGAGGTACCTCGATGTCGAACCCGCAGGCTCGCGCCTTTGGCGCCAAGAGGCAAGAACGTGGCTGCTCGATTTTCGCCATTTGGCGCAAAAGGCGACCTGGAAGGGCGCGGCGAAAGACTTGCCTGCGGGGCTGATCCATCCGACACGTGGATGAAGGGCGATTCGAGGAACGACCATGGAACCAATCTGGGCCGTCGGCCTGATGACCGGCACGGTGCTCGACGGCAATATCGACGTGGCGCTGATCAAGACCGATGGCGAACGCATCGCCGACACCGGCACCTACACGCTGGCCCCCTACCCGCAGTCGATCCGCACCTTGCTCGAAGAGACGCTGCGCCAGGCGCGCGCCTGGAATTTCGAAGGACCGGAGCCGGCGATCTTTCGCGAAGCCGAGGAGGCGCTGACGCGCGCGCAATCGGCGGCGGTCAGGGATCTGGTCGAGAGCCAGGGCATGCGAATGACCGATATCGGCGTCGTCGGCTTCCACGGCCAGACCGTGCTGCATCGCGCTCCGCAGCCGGGACGTATCGGCCGCACCCGCCAGCTCGGCGATGGCGAGCTGATGGCCTCGCTGCTCGGCACCAAGGTCGCCTATGATTTCCGCTCGGCCGATGTCGCGGCTGGCGGACAAGGCGCGCCTCTAGCCGCGGCCTATCATGCCGCGTTGCTTAAAGAGGCGGACGCCAGCGGCGACACCGCCGTGCTCAATCTCGGCGGTGTCGGCAACATCACCTGGTGGGACGGCAAGGACAATATCGTCGCCTTCGACACCGGCCCGGCCAATGCGCCGGTCAACGATTTCATCAAGTCGAAAGGCCTCGGCGAGATGGACCGCGACGGCAAGCTGGCGGCTGCCGGCAAGGTCGACGAGGAGCGGCTCGCCCGGCTGCTGCAGCATCCGTATCTCACCAAACCCTATCCAAAATCGCTCGACCGCTTCGACTTCACCGCAGCGATGGCCGAGGGGCTCGGCGCGGAGGACGGCGCGGCATTGCTGACGGCCTTCACCGTGTCAGCCGTCGGCAAGGCGCTCGACCTGTTGCCGCGCCGGCCGAAGCGGCTGGCGGTCAGCGGCGGCGGCCGCCACAATCCGACGATGATGGCAATGCTCGAAAGCCGCGCCGGCGTCGAGGTCGCGCAGGCCGAGACGTTGGGCTGGAAGGGCGACGCGGTGGAGGCGGAATGCTTTGCTTTCCTAGCCGTGCGCGTGCTGCGCGGCCTGCCGATCAGCTTTCCAAGCACCACCGGCGCGCCCGCGCCGATGCGCGGCGGAAAGCTGGCTGGCTGATCAGGACGGCAGCTTCTTCTGCAGGAAGATGCGGCTGCGGCCGGTGGGGAAGTCAGGCAGCGTGCCGAACGGCTGGTAGCCCTGACGCCGATAGACCTTTTCGGCGACCGGGTTGAAGGTGTCGATCCAGGCACCGTGACAACCGCGTGCGATGGCTTCCCGTTCGGCGGCGTCGAGCATGCCGGCGGCTGCGCGCCGGCCGCGCAATCTTTCGTCGACCCACAGCCACTGCACGTAGAGCCAGCCCCAGGCGGTGTAGCCGGAAATGCCGGCGACGATGACACCATGTTCGTCACGCACGATAACCGCCAGCGCCTTCCTGCCTGACGCGCCGACATCGGCATCGTTGAAGGCGGTGAGGCTCCCGCTCAGGAAAGCGAGGTCCTGCGGCAAGGGCTCGGCGGTGATCTGGAGGCTCGTCTTCATCGGCTGCGACTCCGGTTCGCAAGCCAGCCTTAGAGCAATCCCAGGAAAAGTGCGAAACGGATTCCGGCCGGAAGCGAAGAGTGAGGCAGGCCTGTTATCGAGGACCAGCCGGCCGCCACGCCGCGGCGCCCGCCGCAACCAGCATCAGTCCCGCGGCGATCAAGGCGCAGTTGGCGAAGCCGAGGGTCGTGTAGAGCGGGCCGAAGCCTGCGGTGCCGACAGTGACGGCAAGATAGGTGACCGCGCTGTTCAGACCCATGATGGTGCCGCGCCGCGCCGGATCGAGCGCGGTGAGGCGCATGACCAGCACGTTCAGCCCGAAATGGTTGGCGAGACCCCATACGCCTATTGACGCAAGCAGCAGGCCGAAGCCGGCGCTTGCCAAGGCGATGGCGACATAGACGGCGGCGACCAGCAGATAGGCGAACGGCATGACACGGCGCGCACCGAGCCGGTCGATGACGCCATCGAGCAAAGCGGCCGCGCCGAAGCCGAGACCGTAGGCGACGGCGGCCAGGCCGTTGGCGCTGACCGGCTCGCCGAGGGCTTCATGAAGATGGTCGCCGAGATAGCCGTAGACGCCGTAGAAGGCGGTCATAAAGGCGCCGCAGGCAATGAGCAGCGGCAGGATGCCGGGAATGGCGAGCGCGCCCAGCGGCGACGGCGCCGGACCGCTTTTCCTGACGTCATGCAGCGAACTCAACGCCAGGCCAGCAACGGCCGCTCCCGCCAGCAGCGCGACGGCCGCGAAGACGGCGCGCCAATGGATGAGATCGGCGATCACGGCCGACAGCGAGACACCGGCGACCATGGAGAGCGTCCAGCCGGTCAGCACCACCCCAATGGTGCCGCTTTCGCGGCCGGGCGGCGCGATCGCGGCCGAGCTGGCATAGATCGCCGGCATGGCGATGCCGGCGGCGATGCCGGCAACGAGCTGCGCGGCCACCAGCATCGTCACCGTCGGCGCCAAAGCACTGGCGACGAGCGCCAGAGCCAGCAGCAGCAATGCGCCCTGCAGCATGCGGCGCGCACCGATCCGGTCGATGTAGCGGGCAAGGAAGAGCGCGCTGGCCGACGTGCCGAGGCCGAAGGCGGCGGCAGCCGTCATCACCGCCGGCACGCTTGCGCCGAACGACGCCGCGACGGCGGGCGCGATCGGTCCCAGAACCAGGGAATTGGAGCCGATGACGGCGATGCAGCCGGTCAGCAGATAGGCGGCGGCCGGTATCGGCGCCCGAGGCGCGTGGGTCATAATTGCAGATTGATTGGTGTTCGACATATCTCCATAATGGCCGAATTGAATTCCGCATCAATGGAGAATTTCCATATGGACGCAGAAACAGATGACATTCAGCGGAACAAGCATCCGGTCCGCGAGATCGACCCGATCGACCGAAAGATATTAGGCGTTCTGGTCGAGGACGCGACCATCAGCTATGCCGATCTGGGCGAGCGCGTCGGCCTGTCGCCGCCGGCGGCGCATGAGCGGGTCAAGCGATTGAAGCGCAGCGGGGCCATCCGCGCCACCTCGGTGATCATCGATCCGAGGGCGGTGAAGAAGCCGCTGCTGGCCTTCGTGCATATCGACACAAGGGGCTGGGGCAAGACGCCGGAACTGATGGCGGTCTCCAAATATCCGGAAGTCGAGGAAATCCACACGGTCGCCGGCGACACCTGCATGCTGCTCAAGGTGCGCACCGAGGACACGCGGGCGCTGGAAGGCTTGCTGGCCCGCCTCTACGACACGCCCGGCGTCACCTCGACACGCAGCTATGTCGTGCTGTCGACCTATCTCGAGCGGCCGGTGCAGCCCAAGATCACGAGCGAATGGCCGGCGCCGAAGCATATGGCGACACCGGTTTATTAAGTCGCCGCGATCTGGTGGCGCCTGGAACGCGCCAGCAGATAGAACGCCGCGACATGCGTGATCATCAGCAGCGGCACGTAGAGGATCGGGATCGCATAGGTCGCGCCCAACTGTCCGGCATGGCCAGGAAGGTCGAGCACGGTGCCGAGATAGTAGTCGCCGACAAGGTCCACCACGCCCGCGACGTTGAAGGCGACGACCAACGGCCAGAAGATCGCAGGCCTCGCCACCGCGAGCAGCGCCAGCATGGCGAGCAGACCGGTGGCGAAGTCGCCATAGGCGGCGAAGCTTGCGAAGTCAGGAGCAAGGTCGGGACCGACCACGCCCGGGATGAGGAAGACGAGGCCGAAGAAGCGGAAGCTGTGCAGCGTTGCTATCGCGCGCTGCGCCTCTATCGGCTCCATCGACCTCAGCCTTGGCCAGATATAGGCGACGAAGCAAAGCAGCCACGGCACGTAGCCAAGCGCGAGGTGGATGTTGAAGATCATCGCTGGTGACATCTTCGCCTCCTTCAGTGTTGGTTTTTCGCAATTCCGGACGGAAGGCTACGGCCAAGCCGCCGAGCCTGACCGCCGAACGATTTTCCTGGAATTGCTCAATTGACCGGAACGGCTTCAAACACAGCCGTCAGAATGCCCAGACGTCCCTCCATGAGATTGCGTCCGAGATTGGTGGCGAATTCGGCGAAACCCTGGCCCATGACGACCCCGAGATTGAGCGAAGGCGGCGGGCCGGAGGCACGGAGCTCGGCGAACCAGGCCTTGGCGGCAGCCGTGTCGTCACGGCGGACGAGCGTGCCGAAGCCGGCGGCTTCGATCGCTTCGCAGGTCGCCTCGGCCGTCAACAGGAAGCTTTCGCCCGGCGTCTTCGCCCAGGGCACTGGATAGAGCGGATCGCCACCATTCAGCACGACGTCGAATGTCGCGAATTTTCCGCCCGGCTTCAAAACGCGCCTGACCTCGCGGTAGAGCAACGGCCGGTCGGCGATGTTCATTGCCACATGCTGCAAAAGCGCGGCGTCGAAACGGCCATCCTCGAAGGGAAGCGACAAAGCGCTACCGGCTTCGAACGACACTTGGCCGGCCTGCCCGGTTCGCGCTGTCAGATAGCGCGCGGCCTCGACGAAGGGTTCGCTGAGATCGACACCGGTCACCGCGCAGCCATATGTCGCCTCCAGGAAGCGAGCCGGCCCGCCGATGCCAGATCCGACGTCGAGCACCGACATGTCGGCGGTGATGACGGCAAGATTGGCGAGCTCCGCTGTCGCGGCCAGCCCGCGGGTGTGGAACTGATCGAGCGTGGCCAGTTGCTCGGGCTTCAGCCGCTGTTGCTCGGGTCCAAACACCGCCAGCGCGGTCTTCAACCGATCGGTCAGGCCGGTCGCGCGATAGTGATCGCGCACGCGATCGAGTTCATCGGTCATTGCCATTTCCCTTCAGGCTTCCAAAGTCATGGAAGAAATACGGCCGCTTTCCGCGAACCACTATCCACGATAATGTCGATGGGTCATGAAGCAGAACTTCACAGTCAGGCACGGCGCGCTCGACGGCGTCGAAGCATTCCTAAGCGTCGCAAGGCACCGCAATTTTCGCAAGGCGGCAGCCGAGCTCGCCGTCACCCCGTCGGCGATCAGCCAGGCGATACGAACGCTCGAGGCGCGCATCGGCGCCGCGCTCTTTATCCGCACCACGCGCAGCGTCGGTCTCACCGAAGCCGGCGAGCGCTTTTTCGCGCGTGCACGGCCGGCTTTCGAGGAACTGATCGCCGCGAGCGAGATCGCGCGCGGGATGGGCCAGCGGCCGGCGGGGCTCCTGCGCCTTTCGGTACCGCCGGCCGTGGTGCCGATGCTGCTGGAGCCGATGGTCGCCTCCTTCTGCCAGGCCTATCCCGAGATCGAGCTGGAGATCGTCGCCAGCGGCGAGCTCGCCGATCTCGCCGCCGAAGGATTCGACGCCGGCATCCGGATGGGCGATCTGATCGCGCCCGACATGGTCGCGGTTCGCCTGACGCCCTCCTTTCCGATGGTGGTGGTCGGCAGTCCCGATTACTTGCGCCGGCGCGCGGCGCCCGAGCGCATCGAGGACCTGCGCGACCATGCCTGCCTGCGCCTGCGCCGTTCGAACGGCTCGGTCGCGCCATGGTCCTTTGTCGACGGAAACAAGACGATAGAGGCGATCGTCTCGGGACCGTTGATCGCGCATGACTACCCCTCGCTGCTCGGCGCGGCGATCCAGGGTGTCGGGCTGGCGCAAGTGCCTGGCCCTATCGCCGAGGCGCCGATCGCCGACGGGCGCCTGCAGGCGTTGCTCAGCCGCTTCGCGGTGACCACGCCGGGCGTATTTCTCTATTACCCGGAAAGGCACCAGGTGCTGCCCAAGCTGCGCGCCTTCATCGACCATATCCGGCAGCCGGGCGCCGCTGACGTCCCCCGAAGCGATCGGGCAGGCGGTGGCAAAGCCGACGCTTCGAAGGCCCGTGAAGGCGGCTGAGCCAGGCAATAAGCCGCTCGACCGAACAGAGCGGCTTCGGCGATGCCGGCCGCATGCGCCGCGCCTTCATGAGGAGCTTCGGCCAACCACCGCAAGCGATCCAGTGTGCGACGGCGCGAAGGTAACGCTTCTAAACCCTTATCCTTTGTGCCACGCAAGCATTCTGCGGATCTCCTCGCGTTTTTCTTCCGACAGACCCGAGAGTAAGTCCTCGTCCAGGTATCCTTGCCGGATGAGAGTTGCGAAAACGACGGTCAGTTGCGAATAGCGATAGTCGAACGTCCGATCCAAATCGCGACGTTGCTCCTTCAGATAGTCCTCGACCTCCCACATCTCGGAGGGCGTGGTCGCGGCGTTCGCCCGTCTTTTGAATTCGGCCATGATGCTGGCCAGTGCCCTCTCAAGAGCCTTGTCATATGCGGCGCGGGCAACTTTCTTTTCGGAGGGCGACCAACTAAGCTCGTTCAAGGTCATAGACATCTTCCACGAAGAATCGGACGGTGGATATTATCCTAACCGAGTCGCCTTTGTGACCTGTTTTCCGCTTCGCCGCCGCACCTTGGCGGAACACCGCACATGGCGGCCATCATTCTGCGGAACGAGCCGCGATCAGTGATCGAATACGTTCTGCATCCGCCTGCGTGGCGGGATTGTAGACGATCATGCCGAGTTCCGGGCGGCCATCGACCGCAAAGACGGAGAACTCCAGCTCGATCAGCCCGATCTCGGGATGCCGCAGGCGCTTCACGCCCTCGCCGTGGGCCGGCACGATGTCGTTGTCGCGCCACAGCGCCTCGAATTCCGGACTGATCCGGCAAAGCTCTTCGACGAGTTGGATGATTTCCGCGCCTGCACCCGCCCTCGTGGCATCCGCCCTGAACGATCCGACCACGAAGCGCGCGACACTCTCCCAATCGTCCTGCGCGTCGCGCACGCGCGAGTTGCCGAACATCAGGCGAAGGATGTTGCGCTGCTCGCGCGGCAGCTTGGAATAGTCGGTTAGCATCGCCGCGGCTGCACGGTTCCAGGCAACCACGTCCCATGTCGCGGTCTTGATGATCGCCGGGCTGGGGTCCAAAGCGTCAAGGACGCGTTGGAGGCGCGGTGTCACGCTGTCGACGTTTCTGTAGCGGACCTCCGGGGGCCGGCCGAGACCCAGCATGAACAGATGCTCGCGTTCGGGCTCGGTCAGCATCAGCCCGGTCGCGATGCGGTTGAGCACGTCCGCCGAGGGCGCGCCGCCCCGTCCCTGCTCCAACCAGGTGTACCAGGTCGGGCTGATATTGGCGCGCTGTGCCACTTCTTCGCGGCGCAGCCCTTGGGTGCGCCGCCGCCCGGTGGCGAAACCGAAGGCGGCCGGATCGAGGCGCATGCGGCGGTCCCGTAGAAAGGTGCCCAGCTTGTTGGCCGTCTCGGCTGGCATTGCGATCCTGTTGGCCGTTATACCATGATAAAGTCACTACTTTAACAGAATGATCTATAGCGCAAATAAGGCCTCCGAACAACAAGCGGAGATCTCCCATGCGTGTATTCCTCACCGGCGCTACCGGCTTCATCGGTTCCAGAATCGTGTCAGAGCTTCTCGCCGCGGGCCATCAGGTGCTCGGCCTGACCCGCTCCGAAGCCGGCGCGCAATCGCTTATCGCCGCAGGCGCCGAGCCCCATCGCGGCGACATCGAAGACCTCGACAGCCTGCGCGACGGCGCAGCGAAGTCGGATGCGGTGATCCACACCGCCTTCGATCACAATTTCTCGAATTTCGTCGCGAATTGCGAGAAGGACAAGCGCGTGATCGAAGCGCTGGGCGGGGCGCTCGCCGGGTCGGACCGGCTGCTCATCATCACGTCGGGCGTGGGCATGGGCTCTGCCGAACACGGACAGCCGGCGAGAGAAGACATCTTCAACACCGAACACCGCAATCCGCGTATCCTGTCCGAGCTTACCGGTGCGGCGATGGCTGAGAAGGGTGTCAAAGTATCGGTGGTGCGGCTGCCGCAGGTGCATGACACGGTGAAGCAGGGCCTGATCACCCCGCTGATTGCCCAGACACGCGCCAAGGGCGTCTCGGCCTATCTTGGCGAGGGCCGCAACCGGTGGTCGGCGGCGCATGTGCTCGACGTCGCGAAGCTCTACAGTCTGGCGCTGGACAGGCAGGAAGCCGGCGTGCGCTACAACGCCGTCGCCGAGGAAGGCATCGCCATGCGCGAGATCGCGGAAGTGATCGGCGCCGGCCTCGACGTGCCGGTGGTCTCGCTCTCGCAGGAAGAAGCGGCCGACCATTTCGGATGGCTTTCCATCTTCGCCGGTCTCGATATGCCGGCCTCGAGCGAATGGACGCGCGCGCATCTCGGCTGGCAGCCGTCCGGACCCGGCCTGATCGCCGATCTCGAACGGATGGACTATTCGCAGGCGGCCGCGGCCTAGCCCGGTCCTCCGGCGGTTCAGCGACCCGGCTGGACCGCCGTCTGCAGCAGGTGCGCTAGGCTGTCAGACTTTTCAACCTTGTCGGTGAGGTCGAGCCCGGACAGAAGGTCGACCAGATGGCTGTTCATCAGGGCGGCCGCGTCGGCGCTGTCGCCGGCTCCGGAGGAATACCGTCGGGGAACCCTACTTCCCGCAATAGTGGTCGTTGATGTCGTTCACCGCATTCGCGTCCGGTCCGACGCGGTGATACGCGCAGGCGCCCGCCGCCGTGTTGGTCATCTGCTGATCGTAATAGCGCGGCCCGCCAAACAGCGTCTCGATGATATCGTCGCTGGCCGGGACATAACGTTCCTGTTCGGTGACGCGGTGGCGATGTTCGCCGGCGGCAACCGGGCCGGCCATCGCGGCTGCCGCGGCAAGCGTGAGCGCGGCGATTGCAAAATGTTTCGTCATGGCAGCGACCTTCTGGCAATTTGGATCTGCAGCATATCCAAAATCGCCAGCAGAGCAAAAGTTCCCGTTTGCCCGCCGCCGACTTCAAGGCGAGCGAGGCTCAGCCTGTTGTGACATCGGCGTCCGATCTTTGCCTGCCGTATCGCCAATCGAAGAAAGATAACGGCAGTCGCGACGACGGATTTTCGACAATGGCCGGCTCCGATGCCGGATATCCTGCATTCGTTCGGCCACCGTTCCCGAAGGCCAAGGAATAGCCCGATGACAGCCAGAGTGATCGTCCTCGACGCCAAGCCGCTTGGTACGGAAGACGTCGCCGAGATCGCGCGACGCAATGCCCGGCTCGTGCTCGGCGAGGAAGCCATGCGCCGCATCCGCGCCAGCCGCGCCCTCATCGAGCATCTCACCCAGCTCGGCAAGCCGCTCTATGGCGTCACCACCGGGCTTGGCGCCTGTGTCGACACGCCGCTCGCCGAGGCCGACCTGATCGCCTTCCAGCACAGCGTGCCGCTCAGCCACTCGATGGGCGCCGGGCCATCGCTGCCGACCGAGGCTGTGCGGGCGCTGATGGTCGCGCGCATCTGCGGCATGGCCGCGGGCGGCACGGGCACGTCGGAGGGCGTCGTTATGGGCCTGGTCGCGGCGCTCAACGCAGGCGTTCATCCGGTCATTCCGAGCTGGGGATCGGTGGGCGCCGCGGACCTTGCGCCGCTCGGTCATCTGGCCAGGGCGCTGCGCGGCGACGGCGAGAGCGAATATCAGGGCAGGATCATGCCATCGACCGAGGCGCTCAAGCTCGCCGGGCTCGAACCGCTCGACCTGCGCGAGAAGGACGGCCACGCCATCATCGTCGCCAACAGCCTTTCAACCGGAACGGCCTGTCTCGCCCTCGAGGAGATCGCATGCCTGATCGACTGGTCGCTGGCGGCGGTGGCGCTGAATTACGAGGCATTCCGCTCGTCCCTCAAGGCCATCGACGAGGATGCGCTGGCAGCGCGGCCGGCCTTCGGCCAAGTCGAGATCGGCGCGCGGCTGCGGACGGAGCTTTCGGGCAGTGGGCTGTGGCAGGAGAATGCCGCGCGACGCCTGCAGGATCCGCTCAGCTTCCGTTGCGTGCCGCAGGTGTGGGGCGGCCTGCTGCACGCCTATGAGCAGGCGAAGCTGGCGACGGAGATCGAGCTTGGCCATTCGGGCGACAATCCGGTCATCCTGCCGGAGGCTGAGCGGGTCGTCTCCAACGGCAATTTCGACCTGACCGCTTTCACGCTGACCTGGGAAAATCTCGGCCAGGCGCTGGCGCATTGCGCCGTCGGCACCGCCAACCGCTCGATGAAGCTGATGTCGCCGACGGTGGCGGAGCTGCCCCGGTTCCTGTCGGCCAAAGGCGGCAGCCGCCAGGGATATGCGGAACTGCAGAAGCCGATCGCGGCGCTCGAAGCCGAGATCCGCCACCTTGCCAATCCGATGTCGCTCAGCCCCTTGGCCATCTCGGATGGCGTCGAGGACCAGTCGTCGATGGCGCCACGCGTGGTAGCCAAGACCGCCGCTATCATAGAACGCCTGCGCTATCTGGTGGCGATGGAGTTGATCTTCGCCGCCACCGGCGTCGAGCTGCGCGGCGTGCTGGACAGCATGGGCGAAGGGCCGCGGCGCAGCTATGAGGCCGTGCGGGCGCTGGTCGCCCCGCTCGACGACGACCGCGAAATGAGCGCCGACATGGCGCGGGTGGGGCGCATGGTGGCGGGGCCTCGGCTGTAGAGCGGACCACAGGCCACTACCAACGCCGCGTCAGTCGGCCCGGACGTTTCGTCTGTTCGTAGACACCCTCGTCGACGCAGCTCGGCTTCCGGCCGGATTGCGGCAAGCGTCGCCGGCTACCTGTCGCGCTTCAGTCCGGCGATAAGGACAGTCCCGCGAGAAGCGGCGCGTAGGCGGCGAGCCTGCGGGATACGAACTCGGTGAAGAGCCGTACGCGCTTCGTCTTGCGTGTCTCCCCCTGCGTGAGAAGCCAGAGCGTTCCGTACATGTGCAGGTCGGTACCCGGCACCCTCGCCAGCAGAGGGTCGGCATCTCCCACGAAGCACGGCAGCGTCGTCATCCCGAGCCCCTGCCGCACCGCGATGACCTGCGCCTCGGCATCCGTGACCCTGAACGGAACCTCGGCGGCGCGAACCTCACCCCCGTGGGCCCAGTCCGGGATTCCATGAATGCTTATGACGATCCATCGGATGGGATCAGGCGCGCCCGCATGCCACGCGGCCAGTCGATCGCGGGACATGTAGATACCGCCGAATACATCCGATCCCTTGAGGCCGTGAAGATTGAGCGGCAGGGTTTTGCGGTCGTAGACGACGCGGATCGCGACGTCGGCCTCGCGGTTGGTCAGATTTGCCAGCTCGCCGGACGACAAGATTTCCATCTCGATGTCCGGATACAGACGCGCGAAATCGGAGAAGTCCGGCATGAGCAGGTGTGTCGCCAGCGGCGGCGCCAGTGTCACCCGCAGTAACCCGCGCACGCTCTGGTCGCGGCCGAGGACGCGCGTCTCCAGCTGGTGCGACGACACTTCCATCTGGTCGGCAAGCTCGAGGACCTCCTCCCCCGCAGCCGTCAGGCGATAACCCGAAGGCAGCTTCTCGAACATGTGCGCCCCGAGCCGTTCCTCGAGCTGAGCGACGCGTCGCAGCACGGTCGAGTGGTTCACTCCGAGGCGCTCGGCGGCAGCCCGCACCGAGCCTGCGCGCGCGACGGCAAGAAAGTAGCGAACGTCATCCCAGTCGATCATGGTGCAATCCAGCACCGCCGAGGTGCGCCTTCCAAAGCCCGCATCTAACAGCAGAACGGGCGGCCGTCATAGCCTAAGCGGACAAGCGCGGCCCAATTCCAAACGGCGGACAACCGATCGTCGTGGCTGGCGCCAATCGCCCAGCCGGATCGATTTCGCACCACCGATGTGCGCGCTTCCGCACTCAACGCCTGACTGCGGCCGCCCCATCTTGAGGTTCTCGGGGCCTCCCCGAACGACCAAAAATGGAGCCTGGAAGGAAGTCATGGGAAAGTTAGATGGTAAGGTTGCAGTCGTCACAGGTGGATCGAGCGGCATGGCTCTGGCCAGCGCCAAGCGGTTCGTTGAAGAAGGCGCCTATGTTTTCATCACGGGCCGGAAACAGGAGGCGCTCGACGAGGCTGCAAGGCTGATCGGCCGGAACGTGACCGGTGTGTGCGGCGACGCGGCCAATCTCGACGACCTCGACCGTCTGTTCGATACGGTCAAGCGGGAAAAGGGCAAGATCGACGTCCTGTACGCGAGCGCCGGCACGGGCGAAGCCGTCCCTCTGGGCGAGATCACCGAGCAGCATTTCGACGCGACCTTCGGCCTGAATGCGCGCGGCACGCTGTTTGCGGTTCAGAAAGCGTTGCCGCTGTTCAACGATGGCGGATCGATCTTCATGACCGGGTCAGTTGCTTCGGTGAAAGGTTTTCCTGGCTACGGCGTGTATGCGGCGAGCAAGGCGGCGTTGCGCTCATTCGCACGCACTTGGCTCAACGAACTGAAGGGCAGGAATATCCGGGTGAACGTGCTGAGCCCGGGGCCGATCGCCACACCGATGCAGGACCAGGTTCTCACCGAGGAGGCGAAGCAGATGTTCGAATCCCTGATCCCGCGGGGAAAAATGGGGCGTCCCGAGGAAATTGCGGCGGTCGCGCTGTTCCTTGCTTCGGACGATTCCAGCTTCGTGAATGGGGTGGAGCTGTCTGTCGACGGCGGCTTCTCGGCCATCTGAAATCGCGCCTGATCGCGGGAATGGCGCGCCGATGGCGAAACGACTTCCGCGCTGAACGGTCGACCCGGTCGTCCACGACGGGACGTGTGCGCGAAGGTCGGCACACAGCGGGACGGATAACCCAGCGCCGTTGAAGGCCTGGGAATCAACACGGATCGGAGAAATATTATGAGCTATGCAATCGTAGGATTCGGTAAGGTAGGCCAGGCTCTCGCCCACGCCTTCGCCCGTAAAAACATCGATGTGACCGTTGCGAGCCGCCGGCCGCCCGAGACGTTGGCGCCACAGGCTCGGGCGATTGGACCCACGGTCGTCGCCAAGTCGCTGCGGGAAGCACTCGAGGCCGACACAATCATCCTGGCGGTCCCGTTCGGGGAGCATCGCGAGGTTGCGAAAGCCCTGCCGAGCTGGAAAGGCAAGACGGTCATCGACGCGATGAACGCGTTTCCTGTACCTGAAGAGCTGGACGGCCTCCCGTCCTCCGCCTTCGTCGCGAAGTCGTTCACCGGCGCCAAGTTCGTGAAAGGTTTCAATCACCTGATTGCGGCCACCCTGGCTGCCGATCCGGTCGTCGAGGGCGGCCACCGGGTCGTCTTTCTGTCGAGCGACGACGAGGACGCGACCGCTCCCGTGGCGGCCTTGGCCAAACAACTCGGGTTCGCACCCGTCAAGCTGGGAAAGCTCAACGAAGGTGGCGCGCTGGTGCACGCACGCGGCCGCACTTGGGGCCAGCTCATCTTCCAGGATTTGTTCAAGAAGGAGCAGTAACCGATCTACGACCCCGTCATTCCCGCTCGAGTTCGGCAGACTTCGCGCCAACGGGCCCACCGCCTGCGTCGCCTTCGGAACGATCGCTCATCGTGTCGTCATTGATAAGCTGTGGGCACGCTGATGGGCTGAACGTCAACAGCCATCCGGCTGAGCATCACAAAGTTCCGAATCTCGACCGGACTCGCCAGCAGTTGATCGAGCCGATCAAACAGCGGCTTCAGATGCGGCATCGCCAGATGCCGGTCGAGATCGTCCTTCGAGCGCCAGTTCTCATAGAACATGAACACGCATGGGTCGGCCGGGTCGACGTGAAAGTCATAACTGATGCAGCCGTCCTCGGCGCGCGTCGGCTCGACGAAGGCCGACAGGATCTCCTGCAATTCCTCGCGCGTTTCGGGCTTTGCGATCACAGTGCCGATCACCGTGTAGGGAACTGTCATCATTTCCTTCCCTGGCTCAGCGCAACGGCCAGGATGATGATGGCACCACGCGCAATGAGCTGCTGGCTGAATTCCAGCCCCATGAGTATCAGGCCGTTGTTGATGAGGCCGATCATCAGCGCGCCGACGATCGTGCCAATCACGGTGCCAGACCCGCCGAACAGGCTGGTGCCGCCAAGCACTGCCGCGGCGATGACCGACAACTCGTCGCCCTGACCGAGCTGGAAGCGGCCGGATTGCAGCCGCCCGGCATAGAGCATGCCGGCAAGTGCTGCCGCCATGGCCGATATAATGAGGACGCGGAACTTGATCGACTTTGTGTCGATGCCGGAGTAACGCGCCGCGACCTCGCCGCCGCCGGTGGCGAGCACGCGCCGGCCGAAGCTCGTTCGCCTCAGCACGACATGGCCGACGGCGCCCAGCACCAACATCCAGATCAGCAGGACAGGCACCGGCCCGATATTGCCGCCGCCAAAGATCCACGAATAGCTCTTCGAGATGATCGGCACCGCGGCTGTATCGCTCATCCACATCGCGGTGCCGGTGGCGATCCCCATCATGGCCAGCGTGGTGAGGAAGGACGGAATGCCGATGCGCGTCGTCAGCAGACCGTTGAAGGTACCGACGACGGCACCGGTGGCGAGGCCTGCAAGGATACCGGTAACCGGTCCACCGGCGTCGATCGCCATGGCCGTGGTGACCGAAGCCAGCCCCGCCACCGCCCCGACGGACAGGTCGATCTCGCCCGCCGACAGCACGTAGGTCATGGCGATCGCCATGACCGCGATCATCGCCGTCTGGCGCACGATGTTGAGCAGGTTGTTAGGGTTGAGGAAGCCCTTGTCGAACAGGGTGATCGCGAACGCGATGAAGATCACGAGGAAGCCGATATAAATGATGTTCTGCCGCCAGTTGGCGAGACCTAGCCTTGCAAAGAGCCAAGGGACAGTGTCCCGGTCAGTGGACATGTGTTTCTCGCTTACTCTTGCTCATCGCGTTCTGGATAACGATCTGCAGCTTGCGCTCGGCGGCCTGCAGCAGCGCGACCGGATCGCCCGCTGGCGCCGACGGATCGTCGAGATCGGCGCGGCTGACATCGTCCACCAGGCGGCCGGCCGAGACGATGATGATGCGGTCGCAGGCCGACAGCATCTCGGACAGCTCCGACGAAATCAGGACGATCGCCTTGCCAGCTTTCGCCAACTCGCGCACCAGCGTTATGATCTCGGACTTCGAGCCGATGTCGATGCCGGCGGTTGGTTCATCAAGGACGAGGATTTCCGGACCGGTTGAAAGCCATTTGCCGATGACGACTTTCTGCTGATTGCCGCCTGAAAGCGTACGCACCGCGCTGTCGCGCGATGCCGTCTTGATCCGCAGCCGAGCGATCTGTTCATCCGTCAGATCGCGTACTTTTTTTCCCGAGACAAATGTTTTGCGACTCAGCCGGTCCAGTACTGCGAGCGTGACGTTGGAGGCGACAGAATGCTCGGCAATCACGCCTTGACGCAGACGGTCCTCGGGCACCAGCGCCACGCCGGCTTCGATGGCTTCGCTCGGTTTCGTGATCATCACCGGTTTGCCGGCGATGCGTATCTCGCCTTCGACGACCGGATCGATTCCGGCAATGACGCGCGCGATTGCTGAACGTCCGGAACCGAGCAAACCGGCCAGGCCGACCACTTCACCCCTATTAACCACGAAGCTGACATTCTTCGGCTTTTCCGGGCCTGAAACGTTGTCGAGTTCCAGCAGCGGTTCGCCAAGACTCGACTGGCCGCGCACCACATCCGACAGGCCGCGCGAGCGCTTGCCGACGATATGCTCGATCATCGTTTCGACGGGCAGCTCCGACAATGGTGCGGTAACGACATGGCGGCCGTCACGCAGGATGGTGGCGCGGTCGGCGATGCGGGCGATCTCGTCCATCCGGTGCGAAACATAGATGATGGCAACGCCTTGCGACTTCAGCTTGCGCAGGAAAGCGAACAGGCGTTCGACATCGGAAATCGCCAGCGCCGTCGAGGGTTCGTCCAGCACCAGCACCCTCGCGTTTTGCGAGATCGCCTTGACGATCTCGGTCAATTGCCGCTGTCCCGCGCCCAGATCGCCGACGGTCGCCTTCGGATCGACCTCCACTTCGAGCATTTTGAACAGGTCCGCGGCATGCCTCTCGGCCGTACGGTCGTCGATCAGGCCGAATGCACCCTTGGCTTCGCGGGTGAGAAACACGTTCTGCGCCACCGTCAGCGTCGGGATCAGACTCATTTCCTGGAAGATCATGGCGATGCCGGCCTTGCGCGAGGCTTCGGGCGATATCTCCACCAGCGGCTTGCCGTCGACGAGAACGGTGCCGGCGTCAGGCACATGCACGCCGTTCAGCACTTTGAGGATGGTCGACTTGCCGGCACCATTGCCGCCGAGCAGCGCGTGGATCTCGCCTCTTTCGACCTGCAGGTCGACATCGATCAACGCCTTGACCCCGCCAAAGGATTTGCTGACGCCCTTCATCTCCACCGCATGAACAGGCGTCCCAGCGGTCATGGTCTTACCTTGGTCCACTGACCGCTTTCACCGGATTCGATCAGTGCGTCGGCGACGCGCTCGGTCCTGTAGCCATCCTCGAAATTGGGCGACGGCTGCTTGCCCGAGGCGATGGCCGAGAAGAAATCGAAACACTCGACAATCTTGGTTTCGGAGTAACCGATGCCGAGCGCCGGGATCGGCCAGAGGCCTGAGCCATAGGGGTGCGCCGGACCGGAATAGACAGTCCTGAAGCCGCGCGCATCGGCAGGATCATCGGCAAACATCACCTGCAATTCGTCGCGCCGTTCGTAGTTGAACGCAATCGAGCCCTTGGTGCCGTGGATCTCGAAGGTGATGAAATTGTTGCGGCCATAGGCGTTGCGGGTCGCCTCGAGCGAACCGATGGCGCCGTCGGCGAACTTCAGCAGCGTCACCACCTCGTCGTCGACATCGACTTCGACGCGCTCGGCTCCGGTGTTCTTCTCGGCGGCGCCGAGCCTGTCGAGATTGCCGTGCTGGACAGGCCGCGTCTTGTTGTAGGTGCGCACCAATGCGCTGACCTCGGCGATCTCGCCCACCAGATAGCGGGCAAGGTCGACGACGTGGGTGCCGATGTCGCCGATCGAGCCCGAGCCGGCTATCTTCTTCTGAAAACGCCAGGACAATGGCGAATCCGGATCGGCCGACCAGTCCTGCAGATAGGTGCCGCGGAAGTTCAAGATCCTGCCGATGCGGCCTTCCTCTATGTACTGGCGGGCGAGCGCCACTGCCGGTGTGCGCCTGTAGTTGAAGGCCACCATGTGGATGACGCCTGCCTTATTGACCGCATCGAGCATGGTCTTTGCTTCGTCGCCGCCGCGCGCCAGCGGCTTTTCGCAGATGATATGCTTGCCGGCCTGCGCTGCCGCAATCGCAATCTCAGCATGGCTATCGTTCGGAGTGACGATATCGATGACGTCGATGTCCGGTCTGGTCACCACCTTGCGCCAGTCCGCGGACGATTCCTCGAAGCCGTAGCGACGGCGGCCTTCGTCGGCCAGCGCATCGGTGATGTCGACCACCACTTTGCGCACCGGGTGGGCAGGCGCGGGCCAGAAAAACATCGGCATGGCCGCATAGGCCATTGCATGGGCCTTGCCCATGAAGCCGCCGCCAATCATCGCCACGTTGAACGTCCTGGTCATGATGGTCTCCTGATCGAATGAAGAAAGGCGCGGCCGGCAGGGAGTGCGCCGGCCGCGGGGCGCGTTACATGCTGCCCTTGATCTTGTCGGTGGCCTCGGCGTGGTAGACGGCCTTCCAGCCCTCGAGCAGCGTGTCCTTGGTGACTGGAAGCGCCGGCAGGGCGACGAAGGCTGGCGCCTGCTTGCCGATCAGGCCGTAGCCGGCGAGCAGCGCCTCGGTGACACCTTGATCGAACGGCCGCTGAGCCCCCAGACCCTTAACGAAGCCGCCGCTCGCCATATTTATGGCGACGTTCTCACCGAGGTCGCAAGTGGTGATGACGAGGTCGTCACGGCCAGCGGTGCGCGCCGCCGAGATGACGCCCTCGGCCGGCACGTCCCACACGGCCCAGATGCCATTGATGGTCGGATTGGAGGTGAGGATCGCCGATGCCGCCTTGTCGGCGTCTCCGGAGAAGTCGGGACCGCCGATGCCTTGTTCGGCGACGATCTTGATGTCGGGATAGTTGTCGGCGATCGTCTTCTTGAAGGCGTCATAGCGCTGCTTGGTGACGAAGAAGTCGGCGGCGTGGAAAATAAGGCCGATGTCACCCTTGCCGCCCAATGCCTTGGCCATCAGATGTGCTGCCGCGACACCGTTGCCGTAATTGTCGGCCGAGACGACGGAGACGTAGTCCTTGCCGGCGACAAGGCCGGCCGGGACGTTGTCCATGAACACGAGCTTCACGCCCTTGTCGGCGACGGCCTTGTAGGCGGAGGCTGTCGCGGAGGGGTCAGTCGGAATCGAGACGATGATCTTGGGGTTCTGCGCCATCACCGTTTCGAGGTCCGCGACCTGCTTTTCCGGCTTGAAGCCGGCATCCGTAGTGGCGATCACCTCGATGCCCATCTTGCCGAACTGGTCCTTGAGCCCGGCGATCTGCGCACGCGACCAGTCATTGCCGCCGTAATGCATGACGATCGCCGCCGTGGCCTTCATGGCTTTGATCTTTGCCAGTTCCTCCTCGCTCAATGTCACAGCGGAGGCCGGCGCCGGCGTTTCGCCGTTTGGTCCTTTCGAAAGGACGGTCTTCTGCAGCTCGGCAAGGGCTGAATCCGGATCGGCGAAGGCGGGGGCAGCTGTGTAGAGGCTGGTGGCCAGCAGAGCCGCCGTGAAAGCTCCGGCTATCGTCTTGAAATGCGTCATTTCGGTCTCCTCCCTGATGACAGGCGCAATGCCCGTTGGTTCAACTCGGCCCTATGGCCTTTTTCAGATAGTTCATGCTGAGTTCCGCCCCTTGCTTCGGGTCAGGCCAGGCATCGAGCTCGGCGGCGATCCATCCAGAAAATCCGGTATCCTTGAGCGCGTCGATGATCGGCGCCATGGCGAGATCGCCGCGGTCGAGTGGCGTGAAGGCGAAGGGATCACGCTGCCAGCCCTTGAGATGGACGTAGCTGATACGGCCCCTGAATTCGTGGATCTGCGCGGCCGGATCCCCGCCGGCGGCAGCCAGATGCGCAGTGTCCGGACAAAAATCGATCGCGGTGTGCCTGAAGACCTCACGGACTTCATCGGGCCCCTCGACAATCGTCGACAGGTGCGGGTGATAGTGCGCGCGCAAGCCCGCTTTGGCCGCGATGTCGATGACCTTGTCCAGCGCCGCGCCGAGGCGCTTGAAATCGTCCTGCTGGCGCCCGCTCGCACGCTTGGCGCCACCACCGACCACAAGGTGCTCGGCGCCCAGTTCCGCGGCGGCACCCGCCACACGTTCTATGCGCGCCAGTTCCTCACCCAGGATATCGTCGAAAATGAAGTTGGCGCCTGAATAGCCGGCAACGAGCACGACGCCAGACTGCTTCAACGCTTCGCGCAACTCGCCATAGCGGCCTTCATAGTCCAGAAGATTGCCGTCGAAGAGTTCGGTGCCCGCATATCCGGCCGCGCCAATGTCGTGGATCGCCTGCTCCATATCGCCGAAAGTGCGATAGGTCAGCTGAGTAATCGACGTCACACCGACGGCATTGCCGCCAAGCGCGCCCCAGCAATTCGCGTGATAGGCCAGCTTCACCTGCATGTGTGTTTCCTCCTGCGCGCATAAGCTCAGGTCGCCTTGCCGCGGCCAGACCCGACCTCAAGTCGGCTCTCCTCCAACTCGACCCGAACTTATGCGCGCAGTTTCGCTGCCGTCAATCATTAAAATGCAAAAGCTGCCATACTTTTGTTGAAAAACGGCAGAAGTTAATGCTTGATCCGTAAATGTGTGCGCGCTACCCATGCCGAGCGGGACGACTGGCCAGAAGCTCGAGATGAGGCGCGACAAGGGTATGGACGAGGGCGGCACGGCGGCCGGAGACATTGCCAAGCCGCGGCGCACCGCAGGCCGGCCACGCGCCAGCGAATCCGCACATGGAAGCCTGGCCATGCTTCTCAATCTTGTGCGGACAGGGGCAGCGACGACCCGCCAGGGGCTGGAGAACCAATCCGAACTTGGGCGAGCTGTCGTTGCCGACCGTCTGGCTACATTGCTTCGGCTCGGGCTGATCGAGGAAGGCGAGCTTGGGCCGGCCATTGGCGGTCGGGCACCTCGCCATGTTCGCTTCCGGCCGCGTGTGGGAATGATCCTGGTCGCCGTGCTGGATCATTCATCGCTTGCAGTTGGCGTATCCGATCTCTCTGGAGGTCTGCTGGCGGAGCATCATGAGGCCGTCGAGCTCGCGGCGGGACCGGAACCGGTGGTCCAGCGGCTGGCAACGCTATTTGCGTGGATGCTGGAGGAGCATGGCAGCGAGGCTGCCATCTGGGGCGTTGGACTGGCGGTGCCGGGAGCCGTCGAGAAATCGGATGGCCAGCGGCTCTTCGCCCCGGCGCTGAACGCGTTCCAGAACTGGGACGGTTTTCCGTTTGTCGAGCAGTTGGCCACCGCGGTCGGCGCGCCCGTGTGGGTGCGGAGCGGCGTTCAGACGATGACCATGGGCGAGCTAAAATCCGGCAGCGGCATCGGCCTGACAGATATGATTTTCGTCAAGCTTGGACGCTCGATCGGCGCCGGCGTGATATCGGAAGGCGTGCTGCATAGGGGCGCGCAGGGCGCGGCGGGCATGATAGGCCATACATTCATCGAGGGCGGAACCCTCGAGAGCGTCGCGGGCAGCGAAGTGCTGGGACGCGAGGCGCGTCTGGCCGCCGAAAGCGGACGTAGCGCATATCTTGCCGAAGTGCTGGCGCGTGCAGGCGATGTCACCATCACCGATGCCGGCCACGGCGCCCAGCTGGGTGATACGTTTTGCATCGATCTTCTGGGGCGCTGCGGCCGCGCCGTTGGCGAAGTCCTGGCGCCCCTTGCCAATCTTCTCAACCCATCGTTGATCGCGCTCGGCGGCAACGTTGCAGAGACCGGGGATATCCTGCTGGCGGCGGTGCGCGAGGCGGTCTATCGCCAAGCGCATCCGGTCGTCACCCGCGACCTGCGCATCGTGCGCTCGCAGATGGGCGGATCGGCCGGGCTGGTCGGAGCCGCGCAGGTTGTAGCGGAATCGCTGTTCGATGCGCGTTTCCTTCAGGGCTGGATCACGCTTGGTTCGCCGCGCGAGCATCCTGAATTCAAAGAATTCCTCGCGCAGGCTTCAGCCGAAAGCAGCAACCGGCCAGTCAGACCCAGACCGCCGGCAGGGATGCCGGCCTAGCATTTGCCAATCGACTCAATGCCGCGACAATCCGGGGAGGTTAGAAAATGGCGATCACGGGCCTTGGGCCGCATGGCGAAAGAGCGGTTCCCGCCGATCAGGTCGGACTGTCAGAGGCCGACGCCGATGCCGCCCGCAGCCGGCGTTTCGCGGTAGCCGTCGTTCTGCACACCACGATGAGCGACTGGGCAAAGGAGGAACTGGCCGGGATGGTCACAACACTTGGCCGCTATGGCGCCGCGGTGGTCGAGGTCATCGATTGCGCCTTCGACGTCGACAGGCAGATTTCCGAATTGCTCCGCCTTGCCGGTGAACCGGTCGACGCGGTGGTTTCGATTCCCATCGGCAGCAGCCGGGCCGCCGATGCGCATCGCGCCATAGCCGGCGCGGGAAAAAAGCTTGTCCTGCTCGACAATGCTCCGACCGGCATGCTTCCCGGAAAGGACTATGTCAGCGTCATTTCCACCGACAATTTCGGTCTCGGGCAAATCAGCGCGGAACTGCTTGCGCCGCATGTGCCTCAAGGCGGCAAGGTCGGCGTTCTGGCCTACGGCGTGGATTTCTTCGCCACGCATGAGCGCGAGATCGCTTTCCGCAAATGGATGGCGGCCCGGCGGCCGGATCTTGCCGTGGTGCGCGGCAAGTTCGCCGATGTGAGGCAGGCGCGAACCGCGACCGCGGCCCTGCTGCAGGATAATCCCGATCTTTCCGGGCTGTTTGCCGTATGGGACGTGCCTGCAATGGGTGCCGCCGCGGCGATCCGAGAATCCGGGAAGACGATACCGATAACCACCGTGGACCTTGGCAACGAGGTAGCGACCGACCTTGCCAATGGCGGCCTGATAAAAGGAATTGCCGCCCAGTTGCCTTACGACCAGGGGAGCGCTGCCGGCGTCGCCACCATCCTTGGGCTGCTGGAACGCCGGCCTCCGCCGTGGATCGCGCTTCCCGGGCTGAGCGTGACAGCCGCCAATGTGGTGGAAGCCTATCAGGTCGTGTGGCGTGCTCCGGCCCCCGCCGGCCTGCTCAGAGTTCGTAGGCTTCGAAGCGATTGAACCGGGCAGGCGCAACGACCCGCCTTTGCTTCGTTCCGAGAGTCCCGTCGTTACCCGGTCTTGTGGAAGCTACTTGCCCGACTGCGAAGCGTTGCCCTGACCCAAACAGGATGATGAGCCAAAGGTCAGTAACCGCAACGGCCAGTCGCGGCACGGTGCCTGTCAGGTGCATGCACAGCGTGCGAGACCGCCCATTCATCCGCAAATGGCCGTCTGCACCCAGCCTTAGGCCAGAATGGCGCTGCTGCCGTTGCTTTGCAGTCAGGCATATCGCCGCTATGTCTCGGCAAGCTCCTCGGCGGCTTCTTGGACGCCGTGCGCAGCCGCTCGCTCCAGCCAAATGCGGGCGGCGGCGGAGTCATGCTCGCCGGCAATGCCCGTGGAGAGATAGCGGCCAAGCATGAGTTGGGCATGCCCATGGCCTCTTTCAGCGGCGGCTTCGAACCATTTCTGCGCAGCTTTGTGGTCGAGTGACAGGCCTTGCCCGGCCTCATAAAGTGCCCCGATCGCGAACATCGCCCCGGCATGGCCTGTAGCCGCGGCTTGCTTGAAAAGATGTGCGGCGGTCACGAAAGAGCGTTCCCCGCCACGGCCACTGTAAAGCATTTCGGCGAGAGCCACCTGCGCGTCCACGATGCCTGCCTTGGCAGCCCGCTCAAACCAGATGCGGGCCTGCCTCTGGTCAGCGATCATGCCTCGTCCATCCTGAAGCATGCGGGCATACATGTATTGCGCCTCGGCCACGCCTTCGGCTGCGCGCGCCATCCAATGCGCAGCCCGCTCCTGGTCCTTACCCACACCAATACCTTCTGCGAAACAGAGACCAAGATTGAACGCCGCAACCAGATCACCCGATGACGCGGTTGCCCCAAACCATCCAGCGACGCTGATGCCATCATCCGGTTCGCCTGCTCCTTCAAGAACAAGGTTCGCGAGATCAACCTGGGATTCACGATTGCCTCTGGCTGCGGCGGCACGCAGCAATCGCGTTCCTTCTTCGGCGTCCTGAGCTACGCCATTGCCCGAGAGATAGAGCGAAGCCAAGGCGCGGGCAGCCGGCTGGTGGCCCCCATCTGCCGCCCGCCGATACCACGCGGCGGCCTCTGCATAGTCTCGCAGGCCTCCCCCCGAGTACAGTTCGCCAACGCGATAGGCGGCGTCGACATTTCCCGCCAGCGCGGCGCGACGCATCCAGGCCTCGCCGGCGACAGCGTCCCGATCCGCCAAGCCACCCTCGATCAGCGCAAGCCCCAGCCGAAACTGGGCAGATGCGAGTCCCCGTTCAGCGGCATCCTGATAGAGCTTGTGAGCTGCCTCGAGATCGACGGGCACGCCCATTCCGTGCTCGGTGAGGATGGCAAGCAGGTAGATGGCCGTCGGCAGGCCGGCATCCGCCGCGCGCCGAACCTCTGCGGCAATCCTGCTTCCTTGCTCCGGTTGCCTCAGCCGGACCAAGGAAAGGGCAAGGCCGAGGCATCCTTCCGGGCAGCCGGCCGCCGCGGACTTCTCGTACCAGCCATGCGCGGCATCGAGATCGCGCATCGCGTCCGGGCCTTTGCTTAGGATGTAGCCTAGCAGGGCCTGCCCTGTTGCGGAGCCGGACTCGGCGGCTTTTCGCGCGAGGTCGAGCGCTGCCGCGAAGTCTGGCTCTCGCAAGGAATTTCGATCGAACAAACCTTCCGAACCGGCGTCAGCTTCCTGTCCCGCAACCCCCGCTACGCACAACGCGGCAAGCAGCGCCTGCGCGTCTGGACTGCCGCGATCGGCTGCTCGCCGCAGCCAACGTGCCCCTTCCGAGTGGCTGGGTGGCACGCCAGTGCCTTCCAAATAGCAGCGGCCGACCCGGTATTGCGCTTCCACGATGCCCGCGCGTGCCGCTATACCCATCAGCGCAAAGGATTCCGCAGGCTTCCCGCTGTCGGAAAGTTGCAGCGCCCGGCGAAAAGCCAGGGCGGGATGGATGCGTCCAGTCAGGCGGTCGAGCATAGCCATCCTATGGCTCCCGCATCGCTTCCTGTCCGATCGGCAACATGGCGCCAAGCATGTATTTGAGCACTGTGCGGCGACCGACCTTGACGTCAGCGGTGACAGGCATGCCGGGGCTGATCGCGAAACCGGCGGGCAACCCATGAAGAGCGACATCGTCGATGGATATCTGGGTGCGATAGAACTGGTCGGCATCCGAAGGAAGCATGGCCAGTGAACTGTTTGGATCGCGCGCCTGTTCTCTGGCCGAAAACGAATCCGGGCTGACCGCTCGAACCGTGCCATGCGCCAGGCCATACTGTGAATAGGCGAAGGTGTCGAACTTGATAGCCACGGAATCGCCTACATGAACGAAGCCACTGCTACGGCCGATGATATTGGTCTCAACCTCGAGCACTGCATCGGCGGGAACCAGCGTGATGAAGCGTTCGCCAGACTGCAAGACGGAGCCGACGGAGACCTTGGCTACTGATTGAACCGTCGCGTCGGCCTCGCTCCTTAGCTCCACCAGTTGCTTGCGAAGCTTCGCCTTGTTTAGAAGCTCGCGAGCATCCGACATGCGTGAATTGGCTTCCGAAAGGCTCTGCGAGACCTCGGCGCGCCAGCTCTGAATGTAACCGTCTCGGTCGGCCGCGGCAGCGGCCTGCTGGCGCTTGGCGGCTTCTGTCGTCTGCTCGGCGTTGCTCAGCGAACGCGACATTTCCGCCGAATTGTCCTCAGCTAGAAGCGTGTTGAGACGGCTTCCCACCTGCCTTTCTTCGAGTTGCTGACGCATCTTTTCGATCGACGCCGCAACTGCGAGCCGCTGCCGATACCCCTCGGCGTCGGACTGCGAGCGCGAGATGACGGAACTCAGTTCGTCACGCTGCCGGTCGAAGCTTTCAAGCTTTGCGTCGTAGACCGCCTTGCGACGTTCGTAGATCGAGGCCTGCAGCGTCCAGCTTGGGTCCAGTCCATCGTAGTTGAAGGGCTTGTCATCGACCTCCGCCTTCAGGCGCGCTACTTCGGCTTCAAGCGTCGTAACCTGGGTCGCCAGCGCCGTGAGGTCGGCCGAGGCGAAGGTGGCATCGAGCCTGGCCAGCAGTTGGCCGGCCTTCACACGCTGTCCTTCGCGCACCTCGATCGACCGAACAATCGCCGTCTCCAGTGGCTGGACGATGATGTTGGGCGATTGCGAGACCACGAGCCCCCTCGTCGTGACGACCTGATCGACCGGTATCAGCGCGGCAAGCGCGATCAGCGCAACAACCATGCTGGTGATGATCCACACGACGCTGCGTGCCACCCACGGAATTGGCGCATTGGCGACCGCCGTCGACGGCCACTGGAATTCGAGAATGGCAGGAACCGTCGGATCGCTGGCCTCTCGCCGGCGCCGGGGAACTGGAAGGGTGGAATAGGTGGTGCTGCTCATGGCCGGTCTCACACAGGGCGAGGCGGCACAGCCGCCAGACGGCTATGGCGGCCGTCAAGATGCCGGTTTTGCTGGAGCCAGAGCTGGCGGTAGACACCGCACCGCTCCAGGAGCACCGAGTGAGGAGCGACATCGAGAACCTTACCCTGGTCCATGACCAGGATCTGGTCGCATTCGGTGAGCGAGGCGAGCCGGTGCGAAACGATGATCATGGTACGCCCGCTGGCGATACGAATGAGATTGGCGCTGACCACCGCTTCGCTCTCCGGATCGAGCGCGCTCGTCGCTTCGTCGAGTATGAGGATGGTCGGGTCGTGAATGAGCGCGCGGGCGATTGCCAGCCGCTGCTTCTGACCGCCGGAGAGATTAGGCGAACCTTCCTCGATATAGGTGTCGTAGCCGTTTGGCATGCGTTCGATGAACTCGGCAGCACCTGCCAAGTGGGCGGCACGCATGGCGTCGGAAAGCGTCAAGCCAGGACGTCCCGCGATGATGTTGTCCCTGATCGAGCCGCGGAACAAGAAATTGTCTTGAAGGACGACACCCAGGCCCTGGCGAAGATGACGAAGGTTGATTTCCTTGAGATCGACTCCATCCAGCTTGAGGAACCCGCTATAGTCGCGATTGATGCCCTGCAACAGGCGCGCGATCGTCGATTTTCCTGATCCGCTGCGTCCGACGACCCCGAACATCGTGCCGGCCGGGACATCGAAGCTGACCCTGTCGAGTGCCGGTGTCTTGGTGCCGATGTAACTGAAGGTCAGATCGCTGAACTTGATCTCGCCGACGAGCTTCGGCCGCAAGCCGGCGGAATTGGAGCTGCTTTCCAACGGGCGGTTGAGAACCCCAGCTGCCTCGCCAATCGCCGCGCCGACCTCCTCATAATCCTCGACCAGCCGCGCTAGACCGACCAGCGGCTGCGCGACGCGCTGCGCGATCATCATGAAGGCAAACAGGCTGCCGACCATATAGCCCGACCGGTCGTTCATCGCGAGATAGGCGCCGATCAGCATGGTGCCGAGGACCATCGCGCGCTCGATCGGCGTGACGAGAGTTTGCGGCCAGTTGGCCAGTTGCCCGAAGGCAAGACGCGCCTTGCCCGCGTCGGCCACCCGTTCGTCCCACAGCGCCTTGCGTTGCGGCTCCAGCCCGAGCGCCTTGACGGTCTTGATGCCGACGACAGTCTCGCCGAGCGCGGCCGCCTTCCAGGTCTCGGCGTCGACCACGTTCTGATAGCGTCGGCGCAGCGGCGCAAGGAAGGCGAAGATAATCGCCATGATCACGACCGCGCAGGCGAGCACCATCCAGGCGAGCGTGGCGTTGATGTAGAACATGACCGGGATCAGGACGCAGAGCGTGATCAGATCCAGGAATGTGCTGAGGAGCTTTCCGGTCAGGAACTCGCGGATGCGATAGACTTGGGCGAGATGGTACATCGTCTCGCCAGCCGGGTGCCGCTCGAAATAGTCGAGCGGCAGGCGCAACAACCTGCTGAAGACATGCAGATTGAGCTTGGTGTCCAGGCGCGCACCGACGACATTAATGATCAGTCGTCGAGCGTGACCGAGCAGCGTCTCGTAAAGGAAGACGACGGCGATGACCGCTGAGAGAAGCACCAGAGTGGGGATACTGCTGAACTGCAGCACCTTGTTGACGACCGTCATGACGATGAGGGGCGGCAGAATCGCTAGAATGCTCAGCGTGAACGAAGCGATGCCAATGTCCCGCAGCGGCCGGCTCTCGAGCCGCACCAAATCGATAAGCCAGCCGAAGGTGAAGGGCGCATCCGCCGCGATATAAGACCTCGCTGCCCGCAAAAGGACGGCCTCGCCCGACCACACCTGCAGCAGGCGGAGCTCATCGATGGCAACAGCTTCCGCGTCATCCGGCGCATCGACGCTCTTGAGGAAAACGACATTGCGTTCGGTGCTAGCCCCGGTAAGGAGGCCGGCGCCGCCATCGGTGAAAAGCAAGACGATCGGCCCTGCGTGTTCGAAGCGCAACAGATGCGACCAGCGGATACGCAGCGCGCGCGACCACATGCCGGCGTTCTGTGCCCACTGGGAGAGATCGGAAGCACTTGGAACCGGACCGGCGATTGCCGCCCTGAATTCGTTCGGATCGAGGTCGACTCCGTGATAGCGGGCGACCTGCAGCATCGCCTTGATGCGCGGCCCTGTCCGATCGAACGCCGCGGGGCCGCCAGGAACCCATTCCGCTGCGCCCTCGCTCCGACCTTTGCCGGTCATGTCCACTTCGACATCGTCACGGATCGGGACAGGCAGGACTTCGGAGTTTCGAGACACGCTCACCATAAGCTCCCCTTGCGGTCTAAAAGCGAGGGTTCGGGGGTGTTCCCCGCACACCGCCCCAATCCGGAAAGTCGGCAACATCCATCATAGACCGAACCGCCCCGCGGTGCGAGCTCGTTGCCGGCGTCCAAGACGTGGCTACGCGGACCCCGCGTTTCCGCAAGGCCCGCGCGCATTGTTTTGACCAACACTCAGTCATGCGGCTTCAGAATATCCTTCAGAGCCTTCTTCAGTGTGTCGTCGGTCTGGCCATAGCCGGCACCCTGCTTGCCCTTGTCCTGGGTCAGGTCGGACGTCGCGCCGGACGGCTTGTTCTGGTTCTGGCCGAAACCCTTGACCGTGTTGAGAACGTTCAAGAGATCGGTCGTCACCGAGCTGATCGCCTGGCTGACGAGTTGCTTGAACGAACCGCCGCCGCCACTGCCGTCCGAGCCGGACTGCAGGAACTGCTTGACGTCCGTCAGCCCCAGCGTGCTGGCCGTAACGGTCGCATGTGGGCCTCCGTTGCCATTGCCCTGGCCACCGGCAGAGTTGCCCTGCCCTTGGTGCGAGCCGTTGTCGCCATTGTTGTGGTCACCGGAATTGCCTGGCGCGTCCTGTTGGCCGTTGCCATGCCCGTTGTTACCCTGCGGACCACCCTGGTCACCAGTCCCACCGTCCGATCCTGTCGCTCCGGTCGGGCCGGTTGACCCGGTCCCACCGGTCGACCCAGTTGAACCGGTAGCACCTGTCGAGCCGGTGGATCCCGTGGCCCCAGTTGCTCCTGCGGCTCCAGTTGCTCCCGTGGCTCCGGTCGAACCGGTGGCTCCGGTTGCGCCCGTTGCTCCAGTCGAGCCCGTGGCACCAGTTGCTCCGGTCGAGCCCGTGGCTCCGGTTGCTCCGGTCGAGCCGGTTGCACCCGTTGCTCCGGTCGAGCCCGTGGCTCCAGTTGCTCCGGTCGAGCCGGTGGCACCAGTTGCTCCAGTCGAGCCGGTAGCTCCCGTTGCTCCGGTCGAGCCCGTGGCACCGGTTGCTCCAGTCGAGCCGGTAGCTCCAGTTGCTCCGGTCGAGCCGGTAGCTC
>NZ_VFTM01000031.1:0-81178 GCF_006439555.1 Mesorhizobium sp. B3-1-6
GGGTGGGGACTCGACCGGGCTTTCTCCTTGGGCACGCCGCCGCATCTTGGGCAGCGTACCCGATCGCTTTGGCGCCCTAGCGGACGCTGGCGACCGCGTCCTCGCGGCCGTCGTTGATCGTTACCCAAGCGCCCGAGTTCTCCGTCGATTGACGTTTGAGATAGGTGTAGACCGTGTCGTTCCAGGCGAGCACTTTCGGCTCGAGATTGTCGAGGATGAATTCGCCGAGGCTGGTGCGCACCGTGAGCACCGCATGGCCGTCGCCATTCGGCTGGCGCACCACCGTCATCAGCAGATTGCCTGCCGGCACGCCGACGGCCATCAACTCGCGGCGCTTCTCCAGTGCGTAGTCCTCGCAGTCGCCATAGCCTTTGTCGGGATAAGCCCAGTATTCCTCGACGCCGTAGATCTCCATGTCGGTGCGCGGCTTGACCCGGACGTTGACCGAATTGTTGACGTTGACGATCGTCGCCCACAGCTTGCGCGTCAGCTCGACCGGCGGACCCTTCGGCGTCCGTTGGTTGCATTCGACCGGAATGCGCTGGCAGAAATCGTAGTGGCCGACCGGCTGGGTGGTGCGGCCACCCGTATGCATGAAAGCCGGTCCTGCGCTTGCCGTGCCCCACGCGGAAAGCTGCATCGCCATTGCCAAGAGCAACAGCTTGCCCCTCGTCATTTTCATTGTTGTAGTCTCCCCGTTTGAGGAGACTGTCCCACGTTGGGATTTATTTGACGCAAAAACCCGAAGTAGACATTGAGTAAAACGCCAGTAGAATAAACATAAAATTGGAACTATCGGGATTTCGGATTGTTCAGATTTTCATCCCGCCCGCGCAAGTCCTGATGCCGCTGGCGGCCCGCGTCCGATCTCCCAAGACCGGACAACAAAAAACCGGCCGCCAAGGGCCGGTTTGCTTTGCTTGTGTCAGCTCGTCTCAGGAGCGGGCTTCAGCTCGTCTCAGAAGCGCGTCGCGCGTCTCAGGAGCGCGGCGCGTTGAATTCCTGATCGAGCGTTTCCGGCCGCTGGATAACCGCGAACTCGATGGCGACGCCGTCCTCGAAATGGCGCACCACCTGGCCGCGCATCGTGCCTAACGTGACCTGGACGCCGATCGCCGGCTTGACGTCGATCTCGACGGCAGCACCCGAGAGCGACAGGTCGATGATGCGGCACTGATACTGGCGCCCGTCGGTGAGCTGCAGGACGCTCATCGGATTGCGCGGCGCCACGCGCTCGTGGCGGCGGTCCTCGGGCAGGTCGAGCTCATGCTTGTTGGCAAGCCAGGTGAGCTGCGCGGCAAGCTTGTCCTTCTTGCGGTCCGAGGCGATGACGGTCATGGCGAAGCCGTCCTGCGACGTGCGCGTCACGATGCCTTCGACACGGCCGATATGGTCGATATAGGCGATGACCTTCTCGCCCGGCATGCCGATCCGGTCCGTACGCAACGCAACATTGCCGGGCGACATATCGATCACCTGGCAAGGATGCTCGGTGCGGTCTTCCAGCATGAAGCGCCCGTAAATCTTGACGCGGACACGCTGAAAGTTGCGCCTCTCAGCTCGTGACGGCGCATATTCTACCGCCGCTGACCTCATGACTGCCTACACCCCGTTGGCATTCCGCGCGACGATGCGAGGAATTTCACCCGAAAAACTACAGCAAAGCAGGTTAACAAACGGGAAAGTCGGCCGCAAAAGCCTGGGTCTGGGGGCTCGCGCGACGCGGAAAAATTTACCGGGAGCGACGGGAAACCTTACACGGCCGGGCTCACTCGTGACGCCCGCCGTCGAGGACGACGAGATGGCGGATGCGGCGCACGCGGCCGAGCGCCGAAATGGTCTCCGGAGGATCGAATTCGGCCGGAACGAGCGAGGGGACGTCGATCGCCGGACGGTTCTTCAGGAACATCGGCTCCTTGTCGGGATCTATCACCCGGATCGTATCGATGAGCGCGTCGGCGAGCGGATCGGCGCCAAGCCAGAACGGCTTGTCGGCGGCGCTGACGATGCCGAGGCAGCGCGGGTTCTGGGCGCCCCCGTCCAGCGGCAGCGCCATGAGCTCGAATTTGTTGGAACGGCCGTTGCGGCTGAACCCCTCATAGGTCATGAGCAGAACCGATTTCTGGTCGAAAACGCCCTGCATGAGCCGCGACACAAGCCGCTGATCCTTCTCGCGCCAGAGCGAAGGGAAGGAGAATCCCTTGAGCTCCCGGCCATAATAGGCGCAGAGCCGCGTGCCGGCGAGCCGGAACACCGCCTCGCCGCGCGTGTCGCGCTCCAGGATGAAGGTGTCGGCCAGAAGCGACTTGATGTCGGCCGGCTCCACCTCCGATCGTTTCGGGGCGAGGCGACCATCACGCAGCTGGTTCCAATATTGGAACAGCGCGATTGATCCTTTTTCATTCATGTCCATTCCGCTCCGCACAATCTGTCTTTTGATGTCCCATCGGCGAACAGACAGGGCGCCCTCCGATGACCTTCATGCGGTGCTGAGCAGGATGCGTGCCAGTATCGTTAACGTTTGTTCACGCCTCGGGGTCGTTAAGGTTAACAAGTGGTTTACATTGCGTGCCACCGAAGCCTGTGGCACATCAAAACCACTCCAAAACGGTCGTTCCTGCAGCGATCGGCAGCACTTCAGTCACGAGTTTATGGGGAGCAGGGGACTCGACCGGCCGTTCAGGGAAATCCTGGACGGCCTTCTTTTTGATTCGCTCCGTTCTGATTCGCTCCTTTTTCTGATCTGGGCTGTGGCGATTAGCCGTTTGTGATTCGAAAGGGCGTGATCTACATGCTCGCCGAAAGCCCTAAGCCCCAAACCCGCAAAGGCGCATGAGCGAGCCTGTAAGCCCCACCGAAACCGAACCGACGCCGGACGAGGCTTCCGAGCCGCGCCGCCGCGAACCCGTGTTCAACCTGCCGCCGGTGGTGCTCGCCGTGATCGGCATATGCGTGGTCGTCTATCTGCTGCAGCAATATGTGCTGAACGAAGCGCAGCAAATGACGCTGCTCTACGACGGTGCCTTCATTCCGGTGCTGTACACCGGCCAGTACGGCTTCGACTGGTTCCTGTTCACGCGTCCGTTCACCTATGCGTTCATGCATGGGGGCATTGCCCATATCGCCATCAACATGATCTGGCTTGCAGCCTTCGGTTCGCCGCTCGCCAATCGTCTCGGCGCGCTGCGTTTCGCGATATTCTACGCCGTGACAGGGCTGGCTTCGGTTGTTCTGTTCTGGGCGCTGCATCCCTATGGCGAGGCGCCGCTCGTCGGTGCCTCGGGTGCGATCTCCGGCATGATGGGCGCGGCTGCGCGCTATGGGTTCCGCGTCGACCGCTCTTCAGGCAGCGCGGCCTTCGCCGGCGAGCCGCTGCCGATCGCATCCGTGTTGCGCTCGCGCGGCGTCATGACCTTTCTTGGCGTTTGGATGGTGATCAATCTGGCCACGGGCCTGCTTGGCTTCGCGCCGGGCATCGACGGTCAGATCGCCTGGGAAGCCCATATCGGCGGCTTCGTCGCCGGCTTTTTCGGGTTGCGTTTTTTCGACCGTCCGATGGCTGCCGCCTAGAGCATGATCCCGAAAAGTGGGAACCGGTTTTCGGAGAAGATCATGCTCCAACAAGAGATAGATCAGGATGGCGATTCAACGAAACGCCATCCTGATCTAGTCCTCAGGCGCACTTGAAATGCAATCAATCACGGCGCACGATGTTGCCCAAGCACCCAGTGTCTTCCTAAGGGCGCCGGGGCTCAAAAGCCGGCCAGGGCGGGAGCCGGCGTCAAAGGCAGTGGAGGACGCCATGACGGTTAAGGCAATTCTTGAAAGCAAGGGCCATGACGTGTTCACGCTCGGGCCCAATGAAAAACTCAGCGAGGCCATTCGCATGCTGGCCGAGCACAGGATCGGCGCGCTCGTCATCACCAATGGCGATCGCAAGATCGTCGGCATTCTCTCGGAACGCGATATCGTCAGGGTGGTAGCCAAGGAGGGCGCCGCCGCGCTCGACATCGCCGTGCGCTCGGCGATGACGCCGAAAGTCAAGATCTGCAACGAAAACCACACGGTCAACGAGGTCATGGAGATCATGACGCGTGGCCGCTTCCGTCATCTGCCGGTGGAAAAGGGCGGCCAGCTTGATGGCATCGTCTCCATCGGCGACGTGGTCAAGCGCCGCATCGAGGATGTCGAGCGCGAAGCCGAAGAGATGAAAGCCTACATCGCCACGGCCTGAAGCAAACGGAAAGGTGCCGCCGGCGTTTCGGCCGGCGGCATTGGGCGCTAGAGCAATTCCAGGAAAAGTGTGCGCGGTTTTCCGTCCGGAATTGCGTAAAACAAAGGCACTAATGGTTGTCGAGTTGGGCGCGCACGAGCTCAGGCCCGCGTCGGGTGATGCGGTAAAGACCGCCGATCGTTGAGGAAACCGCCTTCTTCCGCCCCAGCTTTCGGAAGAGCTCCAGGTCGAAGCCTGGATAGCGCCAGCCGTCGCGGGTCGGGCACTGGACCGAGGCGATCTTCCTGCCCTCGTTCTTTTCGATTTTGATACGCCCGCCCTGCGCGAGCAGGTGCAGGATGCGCTGTTCCCACAGCGCCGCGCGTCCTTCCAGGTTTTTCTGCCCCGCCTCGCCTGGGAGGTCAGGCTTCACCGGGACTGAGCGTTTGTGGACATCCACTCTCCATTGGGATGGGCGCCCTATAGGCGGAAGCCGCCGAAAGGCCAGAGAGCGGCTTTGCGCTTGTCTCACAGGCTTGTCTCGCAGAGCGGTTTGCACTAGCGAATGACTTTCACGTCTGACGTGAAAGTCACGTTTAGCGAGTTAGCAGGCCTCCATGAGCATCATCGATACCCGCACCCCCGACGCAAAACGTCTGATCCCCGGCGCCACCGGCGACTGGGAGATCATCATCGGGCTAGAAGTGCATGCGCAAGTGATCTCGGAAGCGAAACTCTTCTCCGGCGCCTCGACGTCGTTCGGCGCGGCGCCCAACGCCAATGTTAGCCTTGTCGATGCGGCGATGCCGGGCATGCTGCCGGTCATCAACGAGGAATGCGTCAAGCAGGCGATCCGCACGGGGCTCGGCCTGAAGGCCGCGATCAATCATAAGTCGGTCTTCGATCGGAAGAACTATTTCTATCCGGACCTGCCGCAGGGCTACCAGATCTCGCAGTTCAAGCAGCCGATCGTCGGCGAGGGCAAGGTGATCGTCTCCGTCGGGCCCGACCGCCAGGGCGAGTTCGAGGATATCGAGGTCGGCATCGAGCGCCTGCATCTGGAACAGGATGCCGGCAAGTCGATGCATGACCAGCATGCGACCATGTCCTATGTCGATCTCAACCGCTCCGGCGTGGCGTTGATGGAGATCGTCTCCAAGCCCGATATCCGCTCGGCCGACGAAGCCAAGGCCTATGTGACGAAGCTGCGCTCGATCATGCGCTATCTCGGCACCTGCGACGGCAACATGGACGAAGGCTCGCTGCGAGCCGACGTCAACGTCTCGGTGCGCCGACCGGGCGGCGCCTTCGGCACGCGTTGCGAGATCAAGAACATGAACTCGATCCGCTTCATCGGCCAGGCCATCGAATATGAGGCGCGTCGCCAGATCGCCATTCTGGAGGACGGCGGCAAGATCGACCAGGAGACACGCCTGTTCGATCCGGTCAAGGGCGAGACTCGTTCGATGCGCTCCAAGGAAGAAGCGCATGACTACCGCTATTTCCCGGATCCCGACCTTTTGCCGCTGGAGTTCGACCAGGCCTATGTCGATGCGCTCGCCAGGAACCTGCCGGAGCTGCCCGACGACAAGAAGGCGCGGTTGGTCGATGCGCTCGGCCTTTCGGCTTATGACGCCTCGGTCCTGGTATCGGAAAAGCCGATCGCCGATTATTTCGAGAAGGTGGCGGCAGGGCGCGACGGCAAGCTCGCCGCCAACTGGGTCATCAACGATCTCCTTGGCCAACTGAACAAAGCTGGCAAGGGCATTGAAAATGCTCCGGTTTCGCCCGAGCAGCTCGGCGCTGTTCTCGACCTGATCAAGGAAGGCACGATCTCCGGCAAGATCGCCAAGGACCTGTTCGAGATCGTCTGGAACGAAGGCGGCGATCCGCGCCAGCTCGTCGAGAGCCGCGGCATGAAGCAGGTCACCGACACCGGCGCCATCGAGAAGGCGGTCGACGAGGTGATCGCCGCCAATCCGGACAAGGCCGAGCAGGCGCGCGCCAAGCCGACCATGGCTGGCTGGTTCGTCGGCCAGGTGATGAAGGCGACCGGCGGCAAGGCCAACCCGCAGGCGGTCAACGACCTCGTCAAGGCCAAGCTCGGCATCGAATAGCGGTGTTTGTCCGCACCGCCAGCGACCGTGACATTGCGGCTATCCGGGCACTGCTGGCCGAGACCTGGCACGCGGCCTGCGACGCCATCTATGGCGCCGAGCGGATCGATCGAACCATCGCGCTTTGGTGTTCGCCGGAAAAGTTGAAAGCGCGCATCGAGCGGCCGGATGCGGAGTTCCTGGTCGCCGACGATGGCAAGCGCATCGGCGGCGTCGCCTATGCGGAGAGCGCTGACCAGGGCGCTTCGATCGATCTGGAGCAGCTTCATGTTGCACCGGACCTGCAGGGCCGGGGGATTGGCGGCATGCTGCTGGACGAAGTGATGGAGAGCTTCCCCGAAGCGCGCGCGGTACGCGTCGAGGTGGCGGAAGCGAACAAGCGCGCCGTCGCCTTCTATATGGCGAACGGTTTCGTCCAGGTCGGCCGCGCCGACAATCGCGGGCCTGCGGAGTCCGGCATCGCGTCGCTGCTCCTTGAGCGGCCGCTGATCGCCTGATCGCTCGACGTCGCAATTGCTTCACGTTGTTGCGAGCGGCGCGCCCAGTGCCAGCTTTCATTTGACGGCCGAAGGCCCGGCGGCAATGCTGCGGCAGCCGACGCGCCGGCGACAGTCCGGTCGACCGGCAGCACGGTGATGAGGGGGACTGCCATGCCGAGCTTGCCGGAACTGATGCCGACCGAGGTGTCGGACGAGACGTTTGGCGGCGTGACCTATCACGTCGCGGGCGAACTGGTGCCCGTGCTGTCGGTCGATGTGACCAACATGCCGGTCTATTTCGAACACCACATCCTTTTGTGGAAAAACACCACGATCACCATCGGCCTGAAATCGTTGAAGGGCGCGCTGAAGCGCATGATCGCGGGCATGCAGATCTTCGTCACCGAGGCGTCCGGGCCGGGCGTCATCGCCTTCAGCCGCGACGGGCCGGGCCATATCGTGCCGATCCATCTTCGGCGCGGCGAGGAGATACAGGTGCGCGAGCATCAGTTCCTGGCCGCGACCGCCAGCGTCGACTACACGTTCGAGCGCGTCCGCGGCCTTGGAACGATGCTGTTCGGCCAGAGCGGCTTCTTCATCGACCGTTTCCGCGGCGAGACAGGCGACGGCATCGTCTGGCTGCACGGCTACGGCAATGTCTTCGAGAAGGTGCTGGCGCCCGGCGAGACCATAGACATCGAGCCAGGCGGCTGGCTGTTCAAGGACGCTTCGGTCAAGATGGATACAAGGATCGACCGTCTTTCCAGCGGCTTCTTCGGCGCCGCCATGAATTTCGTCGTCAACCGCTTCACCGGTCCTGGGCGCGTCGGCATCCAGTCGATGTATCTGCACATGCCGTCGGAAGAGTAGGCGCCGAGCCTGGTCGAACGAACGTCCGATCAGGCGGAGGGAATTTCCACATTGTCGATCAGCCGCGTCGTGCCGAGCCAGGCCGCCGCCAGCAGGCGGCCGTCACGATCCCGCTGCCAGGGCTCGAGCGTGACACTCGCGCGGGCGGCGACGTAGTCGACCTTTTGGAAACCCGCGGAGACCAGGGCCTTCGCGGCGGCATCAATAGCGCCGGCTTCATCCGCGCCGGTTGAAAGCGCCGCCGCCGTGCGGCGCAGGATCAAATTGAGCTTGCGCGCGATGTCGAGCTCGGCTTCGCTCAGATAGGCGTTGCGCGACGACATGGCGAGGCCATGAGCATCGCGCACGGTCGGTGCGCCGACGATCTCGACGGGCAAGTCGAGATCGCGGCAGAGCTGCCTGACGACGCAGAGCTGCTGGTAGTCCTTCTCGCCGAACACGGCGCAATCGGGCGCCGCCTGCAGGAAGAGCTTGGCCACCACGGTCGCGACGCCGTCGAAGAAACTCGGCCTGAAGTCGGTCTCCAGACCGCGGGAGGGGCCGCCGACCGAGATTTTCGTGGCGAAGCCGGAGGGGTACATCTCGCTCACGTTTGGCGTGAAGGCGAGATGCGCGCCCGCATCCCGCAATCGGTCGAGATCCCGCGCCAGCTGGCGCGGGTATTTGTCGAGATCTTCCGTCGGCGCGAACTGCGTCGGATTGATGAAGATCGAGACAACGCAGCGCTCGGCCCGTTCGAGCGCGATCCTGACCAGCGAGATATGACCGTCGTGCAGCGCGCCCATGGTCGGCACCATGGCCACCTTGAGGCCGGCCTGCCGCCAGTCCCGGACTTGCGCGCGAAGGGCGGTGACGCTGTCGACGACGATCGGCGCGTTCATGTCTTGTCCTTGCCGGATGCCGTCGTGAAGACGTGGTCGGGGCCGGGGAAGGCGCGGCTCCGCACCTCGGCTGCGTAGCGCGCCGCCGCATCCGCTATCGCGCTGCGCAAGTCGGCGTATTCCTTGACGAATTTCGGCACGCGGTCGACGGTCAGGCCGACCATGTCGTCGATCACCAGGATCTGGCCGTCGCAGTCGGCGCTGGCGCCGATGCCGATGGTCGGTATCGAAATATGATGGGTAAGCTTCGCGGCCACGGCCTCCATCGTGCCTTCGATGACGACCGAAAAGGCGCCGGCCTGTTCCACCGCCTCGGCATCGCTGAGCAGCGCGGCGATGTTGTCCTCCGTCCGGCCCTTGATCTTGTAGCCGCCGTCCTTCTCCACCGATTGCGGTTGCAGGCCGATGTGGCCCATGACCGGTATTCCCTCGGCGGCGATCGCGGCGATCCGGGAGGCCATGTCGACGCCGCCTTCGAGCTTCACGGCCTGGCAGGCTGTCTCCCCGACGATCCGCCTTGCCGACGCCGCGGCCTGCGCCGGCGAGGCCTCATAGCTGCCCGCCGGCATGTCGACCACGACGCAGGCCTTGGCCGAGCCGCGCATCACGGCCTGGCCGTGCGCGATCATCATCTCCAGCGTGGCGCCGAGCGTTGTGGTGTGGCCATGCAGGACCATGGCGACGCTGTCGCCGACCAGCAGCAGATCGACATGGGGATCGAGCAGGCGGGCGACGGGATAGGTGTAGGCGGTAAGGCAGACGATCGGCACGCCGCCCTTGCGGCGGCGAATGTCTTCGGCGCTGATCCGGCTGTCGGCGGACGGATCCCGGGTCAATCGTCACCTCCCTCAAGGCGCGCCCGAAACGGGCGGGCCGAGCTTTAGAAAGACAGGCGGCGCTTGGCAAGCCGCGTTGCCGCCGGCGGCACAACTGGATCGATTTAATGCATGTCGCCCAGAGGTGCGGAGCGGTTCTGGGACACGACATGCTTCAAAACAAGGACGCACGAAGCATTTACGCCGGGACATGGCAAAACCCTTGCCTTCGCGGTGGCGTGACGCCATAAGCAGGGAAAAGGCGCAGCCGCTGCCGCCGTGAGGATGTGGATGAAAACTTTCCTGCTGCAGTTTTTCACTTGGTGGAACAGCCAGACGCTCGGCACGCGCTTCCACACCTGGCGCTTCGGCAAGAGGGTCGGCGAGGACGAAGCCGGTAACGTCTACTATGAGGGCGGCATCGATTCGGAAGGTCGCACCCGCCGCTGGGTCATTTATCGCGATTATTCGGAAGCCTCGAAGATCCCGCCGGGCTGGCATGGCTGGATCCATCATCGCGTCGATACACCTCCACCGAGCGAGAGCTACAAGGCTCGCGACTGGCAGAAGGAGCATCGGCCGAACCTGACCGGAACGCCTGGCGCCTATCGTCCGCAGGGTTCCATCCTGACCAACCAGCATCGCCCGCAGGTGACTGGCGACTACGACGCCTGGACGCCGGGGTCGTAATCCCTCGGATCGTAATCCAAGACGCCGCTTCGGTCCTTTATCGCCACAATTGGCATTTAGCTGCTTGCTGACTGCGCAGCCATGACTAGCCTTGGGCGTTGAGAGAATCACCCGGGCGCAACCACCGGTATTTTGCATGAGCTCTTTCGGCCATACCTCAAAGGCGCTGATCGCGGCGGCGTCCATTCTGGTTGCCTCGACGGCGGCCTTCGCCGCCGCGCAGGCGCCGGCCGCGGCACCCGCGGCCTCCGACCGCGTCACCAATGCGGTGGCCGAGTTCGCCGGCATCGACAAGATCACCGGCCGCATCATCACCTTCGACGTCTATATCGACGAAACCGTGCAGTTCGGCGCTTTGCAGGTGACGCCGCGCGTCTGCTATTCGCGGCCGGATACGGAGCAGCCGAAGACCGATTCCTTCGTCGAGGTCGACGAGATCACGCTCGACCGCAAGATCCGCCGCATCTTCACCGGCTGGATGTTTGCCGAAAGCCCGGGCCTCAACGCCGTCGAGCACGCCGTCTATGACGTCTGGCTCAAGGGTTGCAAGCAGAAGTCGGACGTGCCGCCGCCGACCGCGGCCAAGGCCGACACGGCCAAGCCGAAGACCGAAGCCGCCAAGCCCAAGGCTCCGGCGCAACCGGCCGACGCCGCATCCGAGCCGGCTGACGCGGCGCCGGCTCCGGACGATACCACCGACACGAACTGATCTCGGAACCTGCCTGCCCTTTGGCCGTTCAAATCGGCAAGGCGAGGAGGATTCCGCGATGACTGTCACGAAAACAATCACCGCCAACAAGCAGGAGCTTCTCGACATCGAGAAGGGCTTTTGGTCAGGCGATTCCGCCTACTATGAAGCCAATGCCGATGTGGAGTGCCTGGTGGCGTTCCCGCAGATGGCGCAGGCGATGACCAATGCCGATCTCGCAAAGACCGCCACCCAGCCCAATAAATGGCGCGACCTGGACATCAAGTTGAAGGGCATGGTCGAGCCTGGCAGCGACATCGTCATGCTGACCTACGAGGCGCGCGCGACGCGCGAGAACGGCGAACCCTATGTTGCTTTGGTCAGCACCGGCTATGTCCATCGCGCCGACGGCTGGAAGATGATGTTCCATGCGCAGACGCCGATCGAGGCGGCAGAGCGAACTCAAGGATAAAAGACGGCCTCGCCCTTCAGCGCTTCGGCGAGCAGCTTCTCATACTGGCCGCGCGGCACGTCGACGGCGCCGAAGCGCTTCAAATGCTCGGTGGTGAACTGCGTGTCGAGCAGCGCGAAGCCGCGCGCCTTCAGCCGCTCGACGAGATGGTAGAGGCAAGTCTTTGAAGCGTCGGTCTCCCTGGCGAACATGCTTTCGCCGAAGAACACGCGTCCGAGCGAGACACCGTAGAGGCCGCCGACCAGGCGGTCCTCGCGCCACGCCTCGACCGAATGGCAGTGGCCCAATCGATAGAGATCGACATAGGCTTCGCGGATCGGCGCATTGATCCAGGTCGAGCGGCGCTCCTCGCGCCTTTCGGCGCAGCCGTCGATCGTCGCCTCGAAATCGAAGTCGTAGCGGATCTCGAACGGATGCTTGCGGATCGTCTTCTTCAGGCTGCGCGGCGTGTGGAACCGGTCCAGCGGAATGATGCCGCGCGTTTCCGGCCGCACCCAGAACACTTCGGGGTCGTTGGCGCTCTCGGCCATCGGGAAGACACCAGAGGCATAGGCCCTGAGCAGCAGGTCGGTCGGAATGCGATAGCCTGGCGCGTAGGGGCGGGTCATCGCATCCCCGTGCTATTCACCCTTGGCCAGGTATTTTTCCAGCCAGTGGATGTCGTAGTCGCCATTGGCGATGTCGGGATTGCCGACAAGGTCGCGGAACAGCGGCAGCGTCGTCTTGATGCCGTCGACGACGAATTCGTCGAGCGCTCGGCGCAGCCGCATCATGCATTCGACGCGGTTGCGGCCATGCACGATCAGCTTGCCGATCAGACTATCGTAATAGGGCGGGATTTTGTAGCCGGAATAAACGCCGGAATCGACGCGGATGCCGAGGCCGCCGGGCGTATGGAAATGCGTGATCGTGCCGGGCGAGGGCGTGAAGGTGCGCGGATCCTCGGCGTTGATGCGGCACTCGATGGCATGGCCGTTGAACTTGATGTCTTCCTGCCTGACCGACAGCCCGCCACCCGAGGCGACGCGGATCTGCTCGTGCACGAGGTCGATGCCGGTGATCGCTTCGGTGACCGGATGCTCGACCTGAAGACGCGTGTTCATCTCGATGAAATAGAACTCGCCATTTTCGTAGAGGAACTCGATCGTGCCGGCGCCCGAATAGCCGAGATCGGCAATCGCCTTGGCGCAGATGCCGCCGATGCGCGAACGCTCCTCGGCATTGAGCGCCGGCGAATTGGCTTCCTCCCAGACTTTCTGGTGGCGCCGCTGCAGCGAGCAGTCGCGCTCGCCGAAATGCACGCCGCGGCCGGCGCCGTCGCCGAACACCTGCACCTCGATATGGCGCGGCTTCTCCAGGTATTTCTCGATATAGACGGCGTCGTCGCCGAAGGCGGCACCCGCTTCCGACTTGGCCGTCTGCAGCGCGACTTCGAGGTCGGCTTCGCTATGCGCCACCTTCATGCCGCGGCCGCCGCCGCCGGCGGAGGCCTTGATGATCACCGGATAGCCGATCTCGGCGGCGACGCGCTTGGCTTCCTTCTCGTCGCTGATCGCGCCGTCGGATCCAGGCACGACCGGGATGCCGAGACGCTTTGCCGTGCGCTTGGCCTCGATCTTGTCGCCCATGATGCGGATATGGTCGCCCGACGGGCCGATGAAGGTGATGTTGTGGGCCGCCAGGATGTCGGCGAACTTGGCATTCTCCGACAGGAAGCCGTAGCCCGGATGCACGGCGTCGGCGCCGGTGATCTCGCAGGCGGCGACGATCTGGTGGATGTTGAGATAGCTTTCGCGCGAGGGCGGCGGGCCGATGCAGACGCTCTCGTCGGCAAGCCGAACATGCATGGCGTCGGAATCCGCGGTCGAGTGGACCACCACCGTCTGGATGCCGAGCTCCTTGCAGGCGCGCAGCACGCGGAGCGCGATTTCGCCGCGATTGGCGATGAGGATCTTCTGGAACATCTCTTGGTTGTTCCCAGCTCTACTCAAGGACCACCAGCGGCATGCCGTATTCGACCGGCTGGGCATCCTCGATGAGGATCGCCGTCACCGTGCCGGCGCGCGGCGAGGGGATCTGGTTCATCGTCTTCATCGCTTCGATGATGAGCAGCGTCTGGCCTTCCTTGACCTTCTGGCCGACTTCGATGAACGCCTTGGCGTCGGGCGAGGGTGCCAGATAGGCGGTGCCGACCATCGGCGAGGGCACTGCGTTCTTGGACACATCGGCGGCTGCGGCTGCCGTTGCGGGCTGAGCCGCTGCCGCGGCAACAGGAGCAACCGCGGCAAGCGGCGCGGCGACGGCGTGGACGGCCTGCGTTTGGCGCGAGACGCGCACCTTGAGGTCGCCGAGTTCGACCTCGATCTCGGTCAGATTGGTGTCGTTCAGAATGCCCGCCAGATCGCGGATCAGCTGCTGGTCAACACCGGTCTTTTTTATCGACATTTTCGAGCCTTCTGTTTGGGAGCCGGTCACAGGCGAGCCGCCAGTGCCTGCAGCGCGAGGGTGTAGCCGAGCGGCCCGAACCCGCAGATCATGCCGACAGCGACCGGCGCGACCATGGAGACGTGGCGGAAGGGCTCCCGCGCGTGGATGTTGGAAAGATGGACTTCCGCGACGGGCAGCGGTGCTGCGGCGCGGATGGCGTCGTGAATGGCGATCGATGTGTGGCTGTAGGCGCCGGGATTGATGACGATGCCTGCCGCCTTCTCGCTGGCTTCCTGGATCCAGTCGACCAGATCGCCTTCATGGTTGGATTGGCGAAAATCGATCTCGAGCCCGAGCGCGGCGCCGGCCGCCTTGCAGTCCTCGGCGATGGCCGCAAGCGTCTTGCCGCCATAGATCCCCGGTTCGCGCTTGCCGAGCGCATTGAGATTGGGACCGTTGAGGACGAAAATCGTTTTCAATATGCCGACCTTGTTCTACGCCGACCCCAAGCCGGCGCACTGCGCCTCTATAATGGGCATAGCCGCCCGCGAAAAGAGCGCAAGTGCGTTCTTTCGCTGTCCACAGCGGCCGGCTTTTGCACCGCGCGCGTCTAGAGCGCGCTCTTTGCCTCTTCGATCTTTTCCGCCAGAACCTGCTGGCCGAGCGCTCCGAAGATCACCTCGTTGCCGACCACATAGGACGGCGTGCCGGTGATCGACAGTTTCGTCGCAAGGTCATAGGTGCGCGAAAGCGTTTCGGCGATGCGCGGATCCTTCATCTTCTCGCGCAGCGCTGCCTCGTCGGCGCCGAGCGAAAGCGCAACCTTGATGGCGGTCGCTTCGGTGGCGCGGCCCTGGCCGCCGAGCAGCGCGGTGTGGAATTCGCCGTATTTTTCCGGGTGCATCAGGTGGAACGCCATGGAGACGACGCTGGCCTTCTGCGAATCCGGGCTGAGGATCGGGAATTCCTTGAGCACGAAGCGCAGGTCCGGGTCGGACTTGGTCAGCGCCTGCATGTCCTCGATGGCGCGTTTGCAGAAGCCGCAATTGTAATCGTAGAACTCGACGATCGTGACCTTGCCCTTCGGATTGCCGACGACGCCGTCGAAGGTGGAGTTGAAGATCTCGTCCTTGGAGTCCTTGATCACGCCAAGTGCTGCGAGCCGCTGCTCTTCCTTCTGCTTGGCCTCGAGCGCGTCCTGCACCTCGAGCAGAACTTCCGGGTTCTTCAGGAGGTAGTCGCGGATGATGCCCTCGACCTCCTTGCGATCGACCTTGGTGTCGGCGGAAGCCTTGGTGTCGGTCGAGGACGTGACCTGAGCCAGTTGCACGGTGTCGGCCCTCGCCGCCTGCGGGTTTCCCGCCACGAAGCCGAAGGCCAACATCCCGAGCGCCACAGCCAGACCGCCAGCGCTGCCAAGCAGGATTGCCTTGTTCATGATTGTCGATCCTTTTGCCTTTTCCGGTCCGCCTTGGTCGCCGCCAACGTCCGGGAGGTTCATTTGAGTTTGTTCGATGGCGTGTAGTTTATAATATCCTGCGCGCGGACCCAGCGGGGTTCGCCGCGCTTCAATTTCTGTTGAGCGCGCATGGCGAAGATCTTAGCGTTTTTGTAGTCGCCCGCATAATAGTGGCCCTCGGCGGTGGCGAGATCGGCAGCCGGAATCTCGCCGAGTTCGCCATATGCCTGCGCCAGAAAGCGATAAGCGTCGGCATTTTCCTTGTCCCGCCCAACGCCATTGTTGAGCTGGACCACTGCCTTCTGGGTCGAATCGGGCGTTCCCACCGCCATCAGCGCCTGGCCGAGCGAGACCAGCAGCAGGCCGGAGCGCGCTGGATCGAGGCTGACCGCCTTGGCATAGGCGTCCGCCGCATCCTTCGACTTGTTGGCCTTCATCAGGATATCGCCGCGCAATTCATGGAAATAGGGGTTCTTCGGTTGTTCCTTGATCAGCGCCGCCGTCTTGGTGAGCGCCGCGCCCGGACTGCCGAAGAGATAGGTCTGCTGCGCATCGCCATAGCGCGAGGCAAGGCTGGCCGGGTTCTTGCGCATCAGCCGCGCGACGGCTGCCTGGCCCTGCATATAGGCGGCGATCTTGATGCGCATCATGTCGTGCCGCTGCTGCAGCGACGGCGGGTCGACAACGTTGACGAACGGGCTCTGCTTGACGAGCACTTCCAGGTTGGCGATGCGCTCCTGCGGCATCGGATGGCTGATCCGATAGGGGTCGACATGGGTGCCGGCGAGCGAGAGCGCGCTCTGGAAGCGGCCGAAGGTCTTCAGCATGCCCATGCCGGATTGGCCGGTGGCGTTGAGATAGGTGATCGCCGAACGATCGGCGGTGATCTCTTCGGTGCGCCGATAGGCGAGGATCGAGCGTTGCGCCATCTCGCCGCCGCCGGCGGCGACCCCCATGCCGGCGCCGGCAAGGCCGCGGCTGTTGGTGGTGGCGCCGGCCACCATGGCGCCGGCACCAAGCAGCGTGGCCATGATGGCCATGGTCTTGGCGCGGTCGAGCTGGTCGCGCAATTTCTGCTGGTGGCCGCCAGCGATATGGCCGGCCTCGTGCGCGATGACGCCAATGATCTCGTTCGGCGTTTCGGCGGTCACCAGCGCGCCGGTGTTGATGAACAGTCGCCGCCCGGTGACGAAGGCGTTGAAGCTCTGGTCGTTGACCAGAACGATGTCGATGCCGTCATTGGCAAGCCCCGCAGCCTCGAAGATCGGCCGGGCATAGTCGCGCACCAAGGCCTCGATCTCGGCGTCGCGCACCACCGGCACGCCTTGCGCAAAGGCGCTGACCGAGCTCGACACGGCGACCGCGGCGGCAAGCAGAAGCGTCGCGAAGTCGCGCGCGGTTCGGCTGAGGGAGATCGATTCGCCAAGCGATGGTCGGGGTCGGCTCAACATAAGGTCCACTGGTAGACGAGCGGGCGAAAGATGAAAAGTCGGCGCCGGTAACTTCCTGCGCGCTTGTGATCCCCACATCAATCGGGCATTTGTGCGGCGCTGCCCTCGAACCGGGGCAGTTCAAGGGCGATCCAGGACGGCTTCCGCCCAGGAATTTCGCCGGATAATGGCAGTTGGAAGAGGTCAAATGGTCGTTTCGCTTTCACGCCGAGGGGAAGTCGAGCCCTTCCACGCCATGGACATCCTGGCTGAAGCCAACCGGCTGAAGGCCACCGGAGTGCCCGTGGTGTCGATGGCCGTCGGCCAGCCATCGGATCCCGCGCCGGTCGGCGTCCGCGAGGCGGCGGCCGCGGCCCTGCGGCATGGCCGCATCGGCTACACCGACGCCTTGGGTCTCGCCGATCTGCGCAAGGTGATCGCGGCGCATTATGGCGAGCACTATGGGATCGACGTCGCGCCGTCGCGCATTGCCGTCACGACCGGCTCGTCCGCCGCCTTCAACCTCGCTTTCCTGGCCATGTTCGATCCGGGCGACCGCGTCGCCATCGCCGCGCCCGGCTATCCGGCCTACCGCAACATCATGGCCGCGCTCGGCATCGAGATCGTCGAAATCGAGCTCGGCGCGGATGCCTATCTGCATGCCGAGCACCTCAAGGCAGCGCATCGCGACAAGCCGCTGAAGGGCGTGCTATTCGCCAGCCCCGCCAATCCGACCGGCGCGGTCATTCCGGCGGATGAACTTGGGGCGCTGATGAAGACGGCCGAGGAGCTCGGCATCGCCGTGATCTCGGACGAAATCTATCACCGGCTGGCCTACGCGGCGCCAGATGTCACCGCGCTGGCGCACGGCGCCGGTGTCACCGTGATCAATTCCTTCTCGAAATATTATTGCATGACCGGCTGGCGCATCGGCTGGATGGTGCTGCCGGAAGAGCTGGTGCGGCCGGTCGAGCGTGTCGCCCAGAGCCTCTACATCTCGCCGCCTGAACTGTCGCAGGTCGCGGCGATCGAAGCCTTCAAGGCGACCGAAGAGCTGGAAAAGGTCAAGGCGCGCTATGCCTGGAACCGGGACCTTCTGATGAAGCGCCTGCCGGAACTCGGCTTCGCGCTCGCCGCGCCGATGGACGGCGCCTTCTATGCGTTCTGCGATGTCACCCGCCACACCAACGACAGCATGGCTTTTGCGCGCAAGATGCTGGCCGAGGCGCATGTCGCGGCGACGCCCGGCCGTGATTTCGACCCGCAGCAGGGCCACCGCACCATGCGCTTTTCCTATGCCGGCAGCCATGACGAGATGGTCGAGGCGCTGGCGCGCATCGAACGCTGGCTGAAATAGAAACCATGCCGGAACTCGAGCAGGCACTGGCCGAAGTGGCCGCCGAAATGGCGCAGCGTACCGATCGCGGCGAGGTGGCGACCTACATCCCGCAGCTCGGCAAGGTCGACCCGAAGAAATTCGGCATCGCCGCCGTGACCAATGACGGCCGCGTCATGCTTGCCGGCGATGCCGATCAGCCCTTTTCGATCCAGAGCGTCTCGAAAGTCTTCACGCTCACGCTGGCGCTTGGCAAAGTCGGCGATGCGCTATGGCATCGCGTCGGCCGCGAGCCGTCCGGCAATCCGTTCAACTCGATCGTCCAGCTCGAACACGAGAACGGCATACCGCGCAATCCGTTCATCAATGCCGGCGCCATCGTCGTCTCCGACGTCCTGCTCGCCGGCCATCAGCCGCGCGAGGCGATAGGCGAAATCCTGCGCTTCATCCAGTTCCTCGCCGATGACGAGACGATCATCATCGACCGCGAGGTCGCGGCATCCGAGCGCGCCACCGGCTACCGCAACTTCGCCCTGGCCAACTACATGAAATCCTTCGGCAATCTCCATCACGAACCGGAGCTGGCGCTAGGTGTCTATTTCCACCATTGCGCGATTGCCGTGAGCTGCCGCCAGCTTGCCATGGCCGGCCGCTTCCTCGCCAATGGCGGCAGGAACCCGGCGACCGGGCATTCGGTCGTCTCGGCCGAACGGGCACGCCGCATTGGCGCGCTGATGCTGACCTGCGGCCACTATGACGGCTCCGGCGACTTTGCCTTCCGCGTCGGTATCCCCGGCAAAAGCGGTGTCGGTGGTGGCATTCTCGGCATCGTGCCAGGGGTTGCTTCGCTGGCGGTGTGGTCGCCCGGACTCAACGAGAACGGCAACTCCAAGCTCGGCTCAATCGCCATGGAGAAGCTCGCCCGGATGATGAACTGGTCGATCTTCGCGCCGTAAAGCAGCAAAGTGCTGGCGGTTTTCCACCCGGAACTGCGCTAAAAGGGCTGTGGCGAAATGAAAAATCCCGCGCCGGGTGCGGCGCGGGATTCTTTCGAAAGATCAGCCTAACAACCTGAAAGGCTTAGAAAAAGCCTTTGCGCTGCCACCAGCCGCCGCGCTTCGGCTTGTCCTCGGCCTTGGCTTCGTCGCTTACATTCGACGACACAACGGGAACAACCGGCGCGTCGACTGACTGTGGCTTGCGCCGCGTCGGGTGGGCGCCGGCGGCAGGCTCCGCCTCGGATGCCGCAGCTGCCACGGGCTCCGGCTCGGCAGCCACGGGCGCGACCTGGGCCTCGGCCACAGGTTCGGACACCGTCTCGGCCGCGGCTTCCTCGGTCACCTTCTTAGCCCTCGAACGGCGGGGCTTCTTCGGCTTTTCGATCGCCTCGGCATCGTCATTAGCCGCCGCCGGACCGGCAGATTCTTCCGCGGGAGCGGCTATTGCCGGCTCGCTTACGGCGTCCTGGCCTTCAACCGACTCACGCTCGATATCGCCGACAGTTTCGCCGGCAACTGCGTCTGAAGCTTCGTCCTCACGGCGGTTGCGCTTGCCACCGCGCTTCCCGCGCCGGCGCTTCTTTCCGGAACTGTCGTCGGCAGCGGCCGCCACGGCCTCGTCGCCGGCGGTCACCTCCTCGGTGGTCTCTTCCGTTGCATCATCATCGGCTTCGCCGGCTTCCATCGGCGCCGCCGCGACGTCCCCGTTGTGCTCGCGGTCGCGATCCCTGCCGCCGCGCCGCCGCCGACGCTTGCGACGCTTGCGATCACGGCCTTCGCCATCCTCGGATCGCTGCTGATGCTGGCCCTGCTGCGCGTGGCGCGGCTGTTCAGCCTGGACCGAGACTTCCTCTTCATCTTCCTCGACGACGATCTCGTCCTCGGGCTCTTCCGGCTCGACATAGGCCGGCAGGCTACGCACCTCGACAAAGCCTTCCGGCTTCTCGGCAACAGCGCCGCGGAAGATCGCATAGTGCTGAGTGCCGAGCGTCTCGTCGGCCTCGATCGTGATCGTCAGGCCGAAGCGGGCTTCGAGCTCCAGCAGGTTGGCGCGCTTGTGGTTGAGCACATAGAGCGCGGTCGCCGCCGGTGTGCGCACGATGATGTGGCTGCGCGAATCCTTGAGCAGGAATTCCTCGATCGCCCGCACGACCATCAGCGCCACGGAGGAATCGGAGCGCACATGGCCCGTGCCGCCGCAATGCGGGCAAGGCTTCATGGTCGATTCCAGCACGCTGGCGCGAATGCGCTGGCGCGACATTTCCATCAGGCCGAAGTGTGAGATGCGGCCGACCTGTATACGGGCGCGGTCATTCTTGAGGTGATCCTTCAGCCGCTTCTCGACGGAGCGGTTGTTGCGGTTCTCCTCCATGTCGATGAAGTCGATGACGATCAGGCCGGCAAGGTCGCGCAATCGCAACTGCCGCGCGACTTCCTCTGCCGCTTCCAGATTGGTGTGGAGCGCGGTCTCCTCGATCGAATGTTCCTTGGTGGAGCGGCCGGAGTTGACGTCGATCGAAACCAGCGCCTCGGTCTGGTTGATGATGATGTAGCCACCGCTCTTCAGCGTCACCTGCGGCTGCAGCATGCGATCGAGCTGCGCCTCGATGCCGTTGCGCACGAAGATCGGCGTGGTGTCGCGGAATGGCTGAACCACCTTGGCGTGGCTCGGCATCAGCATGCGCATGAAATCCTTGGCCTCGCGGTAGCCGTCTTCGCCGGAGACAAGGATCTCGTCGATGTCCTTGTTGTAGAGGTCGCGCACCGAACGCTTGATCAGGCTGCCTTCCTCATAGACCAGGGCAGGGGCCGAGGACTGCAGCGTCAGGTTGCGGACGTTTTCCCAAAGCCGCATCAGATATTCGTAGTCGCGCTTGATCTCCGCCTTGGTGCGGCTTTCGCCGGCGGTGCGCAGGATGACGCCCATGCCCTGCGGCACGTCGAGGTCGGTCACGACCTCCTTCAGCCGCTTGCGGTCCTGGGCGTTGGTGATCTTGCGCGAGATGCCGCCGCCGCGCGCCGTGTTCGGCATCAGCACCGAATAGCGGCCGGCAAGCGACAGATAGGTGGTGAGCGCCGCGCCCTTGTTGCCGCGCTCTTCCTTGACCACCTGCACCAAAAGGATCTGGCGGCGCTTGATGACTTCCTGGATCTTGTACTGGCGACGCACCGGCTTGCGGCGGTTGCGGATTTCCTCGAGCGCGTCCTCGGCGCCGACCGATTCAACCTCGTGCTCGTCCGAGTGCGAGACCGAGACGTCTTCCAGCATGCCGCGATCATTGTCGCTGGCGGCGGCTTCGCCGCTTTGCTCGGGCTGATCCGCCTGCGGGACCGCCTCGGAAATCACATCTGCTTCGATGCTGGCGGCAATCGAGGTCGGGCCACCTTCGGATGGCTTGCCATCCTCATCGTCCGTGGCGTCATCTCCGCCAGCTTCGCCGGCGGGTTCTTCAGCCGCTTCCGATACGGCCTCGACGGCCGCGGAGACTGCTCCCGCATTTTCTGCCGGGGTATCGGCGGTCTCGCCGCCGGCTTCCTCGCCCCCGGCAACCTCAGCGGCGGTTTCGTCAGCTATAGCCTCGACCGTGCTTTCCTCGTTCTCCGAGGAAGCGTGCTTGTGCTCGCCGCGGTCGCGGTTCTTGCCGCCGCGCCGGCGGTTGCGCCGGCCGCCGCGATCGCGCGCCTGCTGCTCTTCGCCGTTCTCGGCCTCCTCGTCGTCTTCGTCTTCGGCCTCCTGCGCTTCGGCGCGCAGCAGGGCCTGACGGTCGGCGACCGGGATCTGGTAATAATCGGGATGAATTTCACTGAAGGCGAGAAAACCGTGACGGTTGCCGCCATATTCGACAAAAGCTGCCTGGAGGGAAGGTTCGACGCGGGTTACGCGGGCGAGGTAGATGTTTCCTTTGAGCTGCTTTTTGTCCTGGGATTCAAAGTCGAATTCTTCGATGCGGTTACCGCGAACGACAACAACGCGTGTTTCCTCCGGGTGGGAGGCGTCTATCAGCATCTTGTTGGGCATTATTTTGTTTCCTGCCGGCAGCCGACAGCCGCAGCTGGCGTGGCAATGCCCGCCGCTGTGCGCCTGTATCTGTGTGCATGCCGGATAATTGAACGTCCGCCGGCCGCCGCTTGAGCGCAATGGCGGTGCCGCCCGCAGCCATTATGGCGCGGTTCGATGCGGACCTTTCCATGATTGCGCTTGAAGCCATCGACACCCAGCAGAACCTTTTGAACCAAAGCCCGGGCTGAGCCGGACCAGCTTGTTTGCTCATAAAGAGCCGGCACGGGACCAACCCGGCCGTTTTCCTCACGCAAGCGATTCCCCGCCACGAGGGCACACCTGCGAAAATCGTCGCGACCACCCGAGCCTGGAAGGGTAAAGGAGCCGCCTTTGCATCCAACCTTTGGCAGGAAACTGCTGAGGCGAGCGGTTCCAGGATTGCAGTGATCCAACGTCGCTTTTATGATTTGGCGGGATGGAAGGCAACCCCGATTTCGGATGCCGGCAAAAAGCGCTTCCCCCGGGGAACGTGCCTTCTTCCCGCTCCATGAAAGGCTTGGTTAACCTTCTCTGAATACCAATCGTTAATCGAGTTGGCAGCCTGACAGGCACTCTGCGAGAAAACCGGGCGCAATGCGTCAAACGGGGAGCGACGGATAAGAGATGGGACCGGCGGGCGCCGCAGACAAGAGGGGTGGGGCCGCTGGGCATTTCCTGCGCGTGGCCTGGACTGCCTTGCTGCTGGCACTGTTGTTCTGCCTTACAGCCGCCGCGCGTGCCGACACCCTGCTTGGCGCGACCGGCTACAAGATGGCCGGCGACGCCACAAAGATGCGCATCGTCGTGAATTTCGACCGCGAGCCGGACGTCAAATGGTTCCTGCTGCGCGGCCCCAATCGCCTCGTCGTCGATCTGCCGCGCACGCGATTCGCGCTCGACGCCAAGGATGTGAAGCCGCGCGGCCTTGTACGGGCCGTTCGCTACGGCGATCAGGGACATGGCTCGCGCCTGATCCTCACCGGCAAGGGCCCTTTCGCCGTCGACAAGCTCGACGTGCTCAAGAACGACGACGGCAGCGGCTATCGCATCGCCATCGATATGTCGGCTGCCTCCGAGCGGGAGTTCGACGAAGCTCTCGCCAACCAGTCGCTGACGACCGGTTCGACGGTTTCGACCGAAAAGGGCGAGCGGGTCGGCACCGGACCGGTCTCGGCGCCCGGCCATCGCTTCACGGTGGTTATCGATCCCGGCCATGGCGGCGTCGATGGCGGCGCCGAAAGCTCCGCCGGCACGGTCGAGAAGGATGTCACGCTCGCTTTTGCCAAGGAACTGCGCGACAAGCTGGCCGCGGTCGGCAAATACGATGTCTACATGACACGCGACAACGACGTGTACCTGGCGCTGGACGAGCGCGTGCGCATCGCGCGCCAGCACGAGGCCGACCTCCTGATCTCCATCCATGCCGATACGATCGCCGTCAAAGGCCTTCGCGGCGCCACGGTCTACACGCTCTCGGACAAGGCTTCCGATCCGGAGGCCCAGGCGCTCGCGGATCGCGAGAACCTGTCCGACCAGTTCGCCGGAATGAAGATCGAGGACGACAACAAGGAAGTCACCGACATCCTGATCGACCTGATCCGCCGTGAAACGCATGGTTTCTCGATGAGCTTCGCCCATACGCTGGTCGGTCAGCTGTCGACCAGCGTCGGCCTGATCAACAATCCGCAGCGCTCGGCCGGCTTCAGGGTGCTCAGGGCCCCGGACGTGCCGTCCGTCCTGGTCGAGCTCGGCTACCTCTCCAACGTCAAGGACGAGGCGCAGCTGCTGAACGCTGACTGGCGCGGCAAGGCGGCGCAAAGCATAACCAACGCGGTTGCCCTGTTTGCCGCCGCCAAGACCGGAACCGCGACGGGTGGCTGACCCCGCCGCCCACGACCGCCGGACGTCTACAACCACAAGCAGCGTTGCATGACGACAACACCCGGCGTTATTATTCGCCAACCGAGTCCTCAAATTTCGCGCTGCCGTATTTTGTCCACATGGTCGCGACATGGGTTTTTCGATTGCGGATTGGGACCGCCCCTGGAAGCTTGCGCGACTGTCGGCTTCGTCTAGGAAATTCCCGAACCTCGGACTGGAGCGGGCATGATTCGTCTCATCGGCTATTTCTTTGGCATCGGCACGACGCTGGCGCTGCTGGTGGCGGCCGGTCTTGCCATCTACATCAGCCATCTGACGAAGGACCTGCCCGACTACGAGGTTCTGGCCAAATACGAACCGCCGGTGACGACGCGCATCCACGCCTCCGACGGCGCGCTGATGGCTGAATATGCGCGCGAGCGGCGTCTCTATCTGCCGATCCAGGCCATCCCGGACCGCGTCAAGGCCGCCTTCATGTCGGCCGAGGACAAGAACTTCTACAACCATCCGGGCATCGACATCACCGGTCTTGGCCGCGCCATCATCGTCAATCTGCAGAATTTCGGTTCCGGCCGGCGGCAGGTCGGCGCCTCGACGATCACCCAGCAGGTGGCCAAGAACTTCCTGCTCTCTTCCGATCAGACCTATGAGCGCAAGATCAAGGAGATGATCCTGGCCTTCCGCATCGAGCAGGCCTATTCGAAGGACCGCATCCTCGAGCTCTATCTCAACGAAATCTTCTTCGGCTTCGGCGCCTATGGCGTCGCGGGCGCCGCGCTCACCTATTTCGACAAATCGGTCAACGAGCTGACGGTCGCCGAGGCGGCTTATCTCGCCTCGTTGCCGAAGGGCCCGAACAACTATCACCCCTTCAAGCACGCCGACCGTGCCCTGGAGCGCCGCAACTGGGTCATCGACCAGATGGTCGAGAACGGCTACGTCACCCGCGAGGAGGGCGACAAGGCCAAGGCCGAACCGCTCGGCGTAACGCCGCGCCGCAACGGCTCCTATCTGTTTGCCGGCGAGTACTTCACCGAGGAAGTCCGCCGCCAGATCATCGCGCGCTACGGCGAGAATGCGCTTTACGAGGGCGGCCTGTCGGTGCGCACCACGCTCGATCCCAAAATCCAGCTTATCGCTCGCAAGGCGATGCAGAACGGCCTGCTCAAATACGACATGCTGCGCGGCTATCGCGGTCCGGTGACGCATATCGACGTTTCCGGCGACTGGGGCGTGCCGCTCGGCAATGTGAAGGGCCTCGAGGATGTGCCGGAATGGACGCTGGCCGTCGTGCTCGACAGCTCGGCAACCGGCCTGACCATCGGCATCCAGCCGACGCGGCAGATTTCCGGCGATCTGGTCAAGGAACGCGTCCAGGGCACCGTCAGCAAGGAGGACATGGGCTTCGCCATGCGCCACTTCGTCAACGGCAAGTCCGTCAGGGCGAAGTCTCCGGCGGAAGTGCTGGAGCCCGGCGATGTGGTCTTCGTGCAGAAGAATGACGGCTCCGACAACACCTACATGCTGCGCCAGGTGCCGGAGGTCGAGGGCGGCCTCGTCGCCATGGATCCGCACACCGGCCGCGTGCTTGCCATGGTCGGCGGCTTCTCCTACGCGCAGTCGGAATTCAACCGCGCCACCCAGGCGATGCGTCAGCCCGGTTCCTCGTTCAAGCCGATCGTTTATTCGGCGGCGCTCGACAATGGCTACACGCCGGCTTCGGTGATCATGGACGGCCCGATCACCATCCAGAGCGGCAACACCACCTGGACGCCGAAGAACTACGACGGCACGGTCGCCGGCCCGGCCACCTTGCGCTCCGGCATCGAGAAGTCGCGCAATCTGATGACCGTGCGGCTCGCCAACGACATGGGCATGAAGCTGGTCGTGGAATATGCCGAGCGCTTTGGCGTCTACGATCATCTGGCGCCCTATCTGCCGATGGCGCTGGGCTCCGGCGAGACGACCGTCATGCGCATGGTCTCGGCCTATTCGATCATGGCCAATGGCGGCAAATCGATCAAACCGTCGCTGATCGACCGCATCCAGGACCGTTACGGCAAGACGGTGTTCAAGCAGGACGAGCGCGGCTGCGAAGGCTGCAACGCCACCGAATGGAAGAACCAGCCGGAGCCGGAGCTGGTCGACAATTCCGAGCAGGTGCTCGACCCGATGACCGCCTACCAGATCACCTCGATGATGGAGGGCGTCGTGCAGCGCGGCACCGGCGCAACCGTCGGCGAGCTCGGCCGCCACATCGCCGGCAAGACCGGCACGACCAATGACGAGAAGGACGCCTGGTTCATCGGCTTCACCCCGAACCTCGTCGTCGGCCTCTATATGGGCTACGACACGCCGCGCGGCCTTGGCCATGGCGCCACTGGCGGCGGCTTGGCAGCCCCGATCTTCAAGGACTTCATGCGCGTTGCGCTCGACGGCAAGCCGAACACCGACTTCCAGGTTCCCGATGGCATGAAGCTGATCGCAATCAACCGCAAGACCGGCATGCGTGCTGCCGAAGGCGATCCGAACACCATCATCGAGGCTTTCAAGCCCGGCACCGGTCCGGCCGACAGCTACTGGGTGATCGGCATGGGCGCCGATGGCTCCAACGGTTCCGGCGCGGGGCTGTCGCCGCAGGCCAACCAGGCCATCCAGGACGGCGGCGGCGGCCTCTACTGACGTTGCCGGATTTCGCAATGGGCCGGCAGGTTGGTGCCGGCCCATTTCGCTTTACAGGCGGCGATGCCGTGCCTATGTATCGCGCCTATTCCGAAAAGACCGAAAAGAACAGGACCGAACGAAGAGCCATGCGCGCGGAAACGCTCAACATTGTCGACGAGATCAGGCAGGCGATAACCCTGCTGAGGAGGCATCTTTGACTGGGACCAGGCTGTAAAGCGGCTTGAATACCTGAATTCGCGCGCCGAGGATTCCAGCCTCTGGAATGATCCGATCGAAGCGCAGAAGCTGATGCGGGAGCGCCAGGAGCTCGAGGACGGCATCGCCGCCGTCAAGGGGATGACGCAGGCGCTGGAAGACAATATCGGCCTGATCGAACTCGGCGAGGAAGAGGGCGACGACGGCATTATCGCGGAAGCGGAGGCGGCGCTGCGTTCGATGCAGGGCGAGGCGAAGGCCCGCCAGGTCGAGACGCTGCTCTCGGGCGAGGCCGACGCCAACGACAGCTATCTCGAAATCCATGCCGGCGCTGGCGGCACCGAGAGCCAGGACTGGGCCTCGATGCTCCTGCGCATGTACACGCGCTGGGCCGAGCGCCGCCGCTTCAAGGTCGAGATTCTGGAAATCCATGACGGCGAAGAGGCGGGCATCAAGTCCGCCACCGTGCTGATCAAGGGCCACAACGCCTATGGCTGGCTGAAGACCGAGTCCGGCGTCCATCGCCTGGTGCGCATTTCGCCTTACGACAGCAACGCGCGGCGCCACACCTCCTTCGCCAGCGTCTGGGTCTATCCGGTCATAGATGACTCGATCGAGATCAATGTTTCCGAATCCGATGTGCGCATCGACACCTATCGTTCCTCGGGTTCGGGCGGCCAGCACGTCAACACAACCGACTCGGCGGTGCGCATCACCCATTTGGCGACCGGCATCGCGGTCGCCTGCCAGGCCGAGCGCTCGCAGCACAAGAACCGCGCCAAGGCCTGGGAAATGCTGCGCTCGCGGCTTTACGAGGAAGAGCTGAAGAAGCGCGAGGCGGTCGCCAATGCCACCGAGGCGTCGAAGAGCGACATCGGCTGGGGCCACCAGATCCGCTCCTACGTGCTGCAGCCCTATCAGCTCGTGAAGGATCTGCGCACCGGCGTCGAAAGCACTTCGCCGTCGAGCGTGCTCGACGGCGATCTCGACGAGTTCATGGAAGCCTCGCTCTCGCATCGCATCGAGGGCGGCGCGGGCGAAGCAGTGGCGGACCTCGACTAGGCGTCCCCGCGTCGCACGAGGGAGGAGCCGGTGACGCGCAAACTTACCGGAAAATGCTTCTGCGGCGCAGTCCACTATGAGGTTGCGGACGAATTCGTTTATGCCGCCAACTGCCATTGCTCGAATTGCCGGCGCACCACGGGGTCGGCGTTCAAACCCTTCGCCGGCATCGAGCGCGAAAAGTTTCGCCTGACCGCCGGCGATGACCCGCTGCTGATCTACGGTGACGAAACTGGCCACGACGCGCATTGCGGGCGATGCGGCTCGCTCATCTATTCGCTAGTCCGCGACGGCGCCTATGTGCATATCGCCATGGGGACGCTGGTCGACGATCCGACCATACGGCCGACCGCCCACATCTTTGTCGGGTCCAAGGCGAAGTGGTTCACAATCGCCGACGACCTGCCGCAATATGATGGGCATGTTCCCGGCTGAACGCTTGGAACCAGCTTGAGCCGAATCCCGTTGTCCGGCACCAGTTCCGTGCGGCTAACCGGTCGTTAACCAAGCCGGCACACGATTCTGGATAGCAGGGGTTGGCGTGAAGCGCGGCTTTACCGATGCAAGCGGATGCTTGCGCCAACCGAGGAATCAGCCCAGCCTTTGCGCTGGGAGTAAAAGCATTTATGGCCGGGTGCGGCATATCTGCGACCGACGATCCGGCCACTGGGAAGATACGTTCCGGGAACGGGCAAGCGAAAACGCTTGATGCTCGAAAGGAACGTTTCGATGTCTGCTGCCATATCAAGATCGGCCCAAGCCGTTCGACCGGCTGGCCGACTTTTGTTCTCCCTGTTCGCTGTTGGAGCCATCTCGGTGCTGGCGCCGCCGGCCATCGCGCACGACGCCCAGCCTACGGCGGTTATGCCGCAAGGCTGGAAATACCCCTTTGCCTGTTGTGCCAACTTCGATTGCAAGGAGGTGCCGCAGTCATCGATCAGCGAGCGGCCCGAAGGCTATGTCATAAAAGGCACGGGCGAGGTGGTGGCCTATAGCGACAAGCGGGTCAAGAATTCGCCCGACGGCGAATATCACTGGTGCGCGCATCAGGCCGGGCTCGACGCCGGCAAGACGATCTGCCTGTTCGTGCCGCCACCCTCTTACTAGGGCTTTGGACCTGCCGCGGGAGGCAAGACGCGGGCCTCGATCCACGGCAGCAGAAGGCTGCATACCCTGCTGACAGACGGTTGTCAGGGCGGCTTCTTTATGTTGCCTTGCCACGGAGCAATTCCAGGTTTCCGTTCGGAATTGCGTGAAAGAAAGCGCGTGGCGGACAATGGGAGAGGTGAGTTCATGACCATCAAGGGAAGCTGCCATTGCAAGGCGACAACCTTCGAGGTTGCCGAGGCGCCGCGGACGGTGACGCAATGCACATGCTCGTTCTGCTCGAAGCGCGGGTCGCTATGGGCGTATTATGTGCCGTCGCAATTCAAGCTCACGAGCCCGCCGCAGAACGTCTCCTTCTACCGCTGGGGCTCGAAGACCGTAAAGCACGGGTTCTGCGCCACCTGCGGCTGCGGCACCTTCACCGAAACCCCTGATTGGTCGACCGGAAAGCCGGACTTCGACAACCCGAAGATCAGCGTCAATTCGCGCCTGTTCGACGATTTCGACCTGGATAAGGTCGAGGTGGTGGTCATCGACGGCAAGAATTTGTGGTAGACGCGAAGCGGGAACGACCGCCGGACTTGCCGGCCGCATTCCCGTTCCGTTTTTCGCCGCATTTCATGCTACAAGGCTGCGGAAGGGCTGATTTGGCGCGGCCGCAAAGGCCGCGAATTGGAGAGGGACCAATCTCATGAAGAAGACTGTGCTCGTCGCCGTGGCGACGGCTCTATTGGTGAGCGCCTGCACCACCACCGATCCGTATACCGGCGACCAGAAGATCTCCAATACGGCAGCCGGCGCCGGCCTCGGCGCGCTGGCTGGTGCCAGCCTCGGTCTGCTGGCCGGCGGCAATGACCGCCGCAACGCCCTGATCGGTGCCGGCATCGGCGCGCTCGCCGGCGGCGCGATCGGCGCGACGATGGACCAGAACGAGGCGGAGCTTCGCCGTCAGCTGCAGGGCACCGGCGTCAGCGTCACCCGCAGCGGCGACCAGATCATCCTCAACATGCCGTCCGACATCACCTTCAATGTCGACCAGGATGCGGTGAAGCCGGGCTTCTATCCGGTGCTGAATTCGGTCGCGCTGGTGCTGAAGAAATTCCGCCAGACCACGGTGGACGTTTTCGGCCACACCGATTCGACCGGCGGCGACCAGCACAATTTCGATCTTTCGCAGCGTCGCGCGCTTGCCGTCGCAAATTACCTGTCCGGCCAGGGCGTCGATCAGCGCCGCTTCGCCGTCACCGGCTTCGGCAAGACCCGCCCGATCGCATCCAATGCGACCGCCGCCGGCCGTGAGCAGAACCGCCGCGTCGAAATCCAGCTGTCGCCGCTCACCTGAGAGAAAACGGCGCCTAGAGGCGCAAAACACCATCAAGGCAAACGGCCCCCGTACGGGGCCGTTTTTGTTTGAAATGGTCCAAAGATGGGATCGGAGGTCTTATGGCATTAGCTTGTTCTAATTGATGCTTTTCTGGAACCCGTGAAAGGACTACCATCCTGCTGTTCCAGAGGGGATGGGGCGGTGAATTGGCCGCGCAATCAACACCTGCCGCCCCGGTCTTGCACGGCCAGATCAAGGAATCTGGGAGGAATGCATGACAAGAACAGCTCGCTTGGGGCGCTGCGGCGTCCTCGCTTTGGCGTATCTTTTCGGCACATCGTTCGGGGTCGCGACGGCCCGCGCCGAGGACGCCAACAAGGCCGACATCGAAGCCTTGAAGAAATCGCTGGCCAAGTATGAAGATTACACGGCCGCTGTCCGCGACCTCTATTTGTCGACCGTCGGCTGCGTCCACTATAGCGGCGAGAAGATAGACGGCGCGATGTACTATCCGAAGGGCGCGATGGGCATCCATTTCGTCAACGTCCCGAGCGTCGGCAAGCCGCTCGACCCGATGAAGCCCAACGTCCTGATCTACGAGCCGACGAAGAAGGGCTTGAAGCTGGTCGGCGTGGAATGGCTGGTGCCGCTGACACCGGACACCAAGACGGCCCCGACATTATTCGGCCAAAAATTCATGGGGCCGATGGAAGGCCACTATCCGCTCATTCCGAGGGAGTTCGTCCACTACGACCTGCATGCATGGCTGTTCAAAGACAATCCGAACGGCATGTTCAGTCCAACGAACCCGAACGTGAAATGCAGCAAGGCCGAGTTCCCGATGCTTGAGAAGCCGACCAAGATGATGCCGGGACCGATGTAGCATCGCCTTTGGCCGGCTTGCTTCGGGCGAAGCAGAAAAAGAAATGCGGCCCCGTTTAGGGGGCCGCTTTCATTCCAGGCTATGCTGGGATCGACTTCAGACCTTCGCGACGATCCGCATGAAGGCCGGCACGTCGTCGCCGAAGCCGACGGTTGCGTCGTCTTCTTCCTGACGGTGGCGGCCGGGGCGGTCGCGCTGCGGGCGGGCGTCGCCGCGCTGCTCGTGACGGTTGCCCGGGCCCTTGCGCTCGTTCTCGGAACGGATCGCGTCCTTGCGGGCGCGGCGTTCGGCGATATCGGCCACTTCGGCGACGGGCTGTTCCTCGCGCGCGGTATCGGGCGTCTCGTCGCGCTTGGCGTGACGGTCCTTCTTGCGCTCGCCGCGTTCTTTGCGATCGTCCTTGCGGTCCTCGTCCTTGCGGCCGGCGCGACGCGGGGCGCCGCGGCCGCGGCGCGGCTGCTCCTCGCCCTCGCTCTCGGTCACGGTCGACAGGTCGCCGTCATGCCACTCGATCTTGGTGCCGATCAGCCTCTCGATCGCGTCGACATACTTGGTGTCGGAGCGGGTGGCGATGGTGAAGGACTTGCCGGCGCGGCCGGCGCGGCCGGTGCGGCCGATGCGATGGACATAGTCCTCGGCATGGATCGGCACATCGTAGTTGAAGACGTGGCTGACGTCGGGAATGTCGAGACCGCGCGCGGCGACGTCCGAGGCTACGAGGTAGCGCAGCTTGCCGTCGCGGAAATTGGCGAGCATCTGCATGCGGGCGCGCTGGTCCATGTCGCCATGCAGCGCGCCGGCATCGAAATCATGCTTCAGCAGCGAGCGGAACAGCTCCGATACTTCGATCTTGCGGTTGCAGAAGATGATCGCGTTCTTCAGTTCCGCGTCTTCGGCCTTGATCAGGTTGCGCAGGGTCTCGCGCTTGTCCCATGGCTTCGCGCCGGATTTCACCAGCCGCTGCGTGATGCTGGTTGCGGTGGAGGCCGCCTTGGAAACCTCGACGCGGACCGGCGCATGCAGGAATTTCTCGGTGAGCTTGGTGATCTCCGGCGGCATCGTCGCCGAGAAGAACAGCGTCTGGCGCGTGAACGGGATCATCTCGCAGATGCGCTCGATGTCGGGAATGAAGCCCATGTCGAGCATCCGGTCGGCCTCGTCGATGACGAGAATCTCGACGCCGTTGAGAAGGAGCTTGCCGCGCTCACGGTGGTCGAGCAGGCGGCCGGGCGTAGCTATCAGCACGTCGGCGCCGCGCTCGAGCTTCTTGTCCTGCTCGTCGAATGAGACGCCGCCGATCAGAAGCGCGATGTTGAGCTTGTGGTTCTTGCCGTATTTGATGAAGTTTTCCTCGACCTGCGCGGCCAGCTCACGGGTCGGTTCGAGGATCAGCGTGCGCGGCATGCGGGCTCGCGCCCGGCCCTTTTCCAGGCGCGTCAGCATCGGCAGCACGAAGGAAGCGGTCTTGCCGGTGCCGGTTTGGGCGATACCCAGCACGTCCTTGCCGAGCAGCGCATGCGGGATGGCGCCGGCCTGGATCGGCGTCGGCTTGGTGTAGCCGGCATCGGTGACTGCGGAGAGCACCTTCGGCGACAGGCCGAGGTCTGAGAATGTCAACGCTTCTTGAGCGATCGTGGTGTCTGAGGACAAGTGTTTGTTGTCTTTGTTGGTTGGGAAAATCGCGACACAGTAGCCGCGGCAGGCGCCGCGCGCCTGCAAGATCGGTGTTGCAGTTAGGCGCAAGTCCTCGATTTGTCAACAGAAACGGACCGAAATACAGCGATTGTGAAGACGTAACCTTAATCGCGACGCTTAATCGAAACAGTATCGTTGCGCCGGCTCAGTAGCGGAACTGCTCGGCAAGGATGCGTTCGTTCCACGAATGGTTCGGATCGAACAGCAAAGTTGCCGTCGCCGTCGGCGATTCCCGCACGGTGATGGAGGCCACCGCCTTGACCTCGGTATGATCGGCCGCGGCATTCACCGGGCGCTTTTCGGCTTCCAGGATGTCGAAGCGTATGGTCGCCTTGTTGGACAGCAGCGCCCCACGCCAGCGGCGCGGTCGGAAAGGACTCACTGGCGTCAGCGCCAGAAGCGGCGCATCGAGCGGCAGGATCGGCCCATGCGCCGACAGATTGTAGGCGGTGGAGCCGGCGGGCGTCGCGATCATCACGCCGTCGCAGTTGAGCTCCTCCAGCCGCACCTGGCCATCGACGGTGATGCGGATCTTCGCCGTCTGGTAGGACTGGCGCCACAGCGCCACCTCGTTGATGGCCGGCGCCGAAACGGTTTCGCCGTCATGCGTCACCGCGACCATTTCGAGCGGCCGGATCGTCTCGGCGACCGCGGCGGCGATGCGTTCCTCGAGGCCGCCGGCGCGATATTCGTTCATCAGGAAGCCAATGGTGCCACGGTTCATGCCGTAGACCTTCTTGCCCGTGCTCATTGTGTCGCGCAACGTCTGCAGGAGAAAGCCGTCGCCGCCGAGCGCAATGATGATCTCGGCCTCCGCGACAGGCACCTGCCCATAGCGCGCCGACAGGCTTTCCAGCGCCGCGCGGGCGTCGTCGGTGTCGGAAGAGACGAAGGCGAAACGGCTGGCGGCTTTGCTCATGGCTCCCGGAGGGCGACCGTCTGCGGGGCCGCGCCGGCGACGGCGTAGCATGCGCCGCCCGTATCTGTGAAGGGCGCTGCGCTGGCAGGCGGGTCACACCCGACAATCGCGCTTCGTGACAGCCGCGACACGAATGTGATGGCCGCTATGGTTAAGGCGAAGCTTAAACACTCGTAAAGCCGGATCGATCATGTTAGCCGACAGTGGATGGGTTGGCGGGGGCTGGCCAGTCGAGAGACCTGTCTATTGCCGGTAACGCGTCTGATCATAGTCTTCCTGATGATGGGAAGTTTCGCGCTCATGTTCGCTGAACTGGTGCGCCATTCCGAAGAGATGAGCCAGCGGCCACAGCCGACGGCCTCCCGCTGCGGTGACGCCACCGGGACACCTTGTCCGCAAAGGGCGCTGTAGCCCGCCCGGGATGATATTCGCCGAATGCGCGCATGAACGCCGCGCGGTCGCGATGACCGCGGTTAGTCGATCTTCGGTGAGATCTCGTGGGATTTTCCATCAGTCTCGGTTCTGCGCGCATATGCCGGATCCAGCAGGTCGCGAAAACGACGCTCGCTACATTGCCCTGTAATTCGCAAGGTTCTATGTGTCTTTTCGACAGAATCTTGGAGCGTGCGCGCTTCGAAAACAAATCGGCGCGATAATGCATGGAATAACCCGGAAAGATCGTCGCGCCGTGCTGGTCGCCGGTGGCAGCGGCTTCATCGGTTCGCATCTGGTCGATCGTCTCTTGCAGCGCACGGATCTCGAACGCCTGGTTGTGGTTGACAACCTATGGACCGGCTCCCGCCGGAATCTTGCACACTTTGACGATCCACGATTGAGCCTCGAGGTGGAGAGTGCGGAGATATTTGCCACCTCACAGCGGTTCGATGAAATCATTCACTTGGCATCGCCCGCTTCGCCGCGCTGGTACATGAGCGATCCGGCTCGCACTATTCGTGCCAATATCAGTGGAGCTTTCAACCTTCTGGGTTTGCTCAAACCCGGCGGCCGCTTCTGTTTTTCATCTACCTCAGAGGTGTACGGCGATCCGCTGGTTTCTCCGCAACCGGAGAGTTATCGAGGTTCAGTGGACTGCACGGGCCCCAGATCCTCCTATGACGAAAGCAAGCGTTGCACGGAAGCGCTGTTGTTTGAGACCCAACGCACGCAGGGACTCGACGTGAGAGTGGTGAGGCTCTTCAACGTATATGGGCCGCGCACGCGTATAGATGACGGGCGCGCGATTTCGAACTTCATAAGCCAAGCGCTCACGACTGGAGTGCTGACCGTCTACGGCGACGGTCTGCAATCGCGCAGTTGGGGTTATGTCGATGACATTGTCGATGGATTGGAGCGTTTCTTCTGGCGCGATAACATTTCGTATCGCGGCCCGCTCAACATCGGTAACGACTACGAGGTTCCGGTCCTTGAGATCGCAAAATTCATCTGCTCCCTGGTTCCGGGCAGCTCAATCGTTCATCATGAACCGGTTCCTCAAGATCCGACGAATCGTTGCCCGGACCTGACCTTAGCCAAACGTATTCTTCCAGGTTGGGAAGCTGCTACAGGCTATCGGGAAGGCATTCGACAGACCCTTGAGTGGTTCCGGAGCCAGCTCGCCGCTCCTGCCGCGGCCCAGGCCTAAGATTGCCTAAAGTGTCGCCGGCATCCGTCAGGAAGGCCGGCTTCTCATCGATACCGTTTCCAATCGACCTTCGAAATACGGCATGAAGACCGTCTCGAATGCCTTGAGCGCCGCGCCGATTGCCTGGTGCATGTCGAGATAGCGGTATGTCCCGAGCCGGCCGCCGAAATGAGTGTTTTCTTCCCGGTGCGCGCGCGCCTGGTAGCGCTCGTAGATCTGTTGGTCGGCGCGGGTATCGATTGGATAGTAGGGTTCGTCGCCGCGACGAGCGAAATGTGAGAATTCGCGACCGATCAACGTTCTGTCGCTGTTGAATTCCCGCTCAGGGTTGAAATGCCTGAACTCAACGATGCGCGTGTAAGGCACGGCTTCGTCGGCGAAGTTCATGATGGCGGTGCCCTGATAGTCCGGCGTATCCATATGTTCGAATTCAATGTCGATCGTTCGCCATCCGAGGTCCCCTTCGGCGTAGTCGAAATACCGGTCGATGGCGCCTGTATAGGCAACTGGAATATTTTTGGGTAGCGATCCTTTGATCTCGAAGAAGTCGACGCCTAGCCTGGTCTCGATCTGCGGATGCGCAAGCATCTTCTTGAAGATCGCGGTGTAGCCGTCGAGCGGCTGTCCCTGGTATCGGTCGTTGAAATAACCGTCCTCGAATGTATAGCGCACCGGCAAACGCGCGATGGTCTGCGGCGGGAGTTCGCGGGGATCGGTCTGCCACTGCTTGGCGGTGTAGCCTTTGATGAACGCTTCGTAGAGCGGGCGCCCGATAAGGGAGATGGCTTTCTCCTCGAGATTGGTCGGCTGCCGGTCGCCGAGTTCGGATGATTGCTCGGCAATCAGCGCCCGCGCTTGATCGGGGCTGAGCCGTTTGCCGAAGAACTGGCAGATCGTCGCCAGATTGATCGGCAGGGAATAGACCTGGTCGCGATATGACGAGTACGCCCGGTGCCTATAGGAGCTGAATCGCGTGAAGGCGTGCAGGTATTCCCAGACCTCTTTGTTCGGCGTGTGGAAGAGGTGAGGCCCATAGCGATGGATTTCGGCACCCGTTGCCGGGTCGATCTCGGTGTAGGCGTTGCCGCCGACGTGGGCGCGCCGGTCGATCACCAGCACGCGACGCCCCAGCTTCGTCGCAATACGCTCGGCAAGTGTTGCGCCGTAGAACCCGGCCCCTACGACAAGAAGATCGACGCCGTTCAACATGCCTTTGCCTGGTCGGCGGCGTGAACCGGACGCAAGTCGAGCGCGACGGTCGAAAGTTCGGTTGCCTTGAAGTGTTGTCGGCGGACATGCCGCCACAGCGTTTTCTTCAATCGATACACCTGTCTGAATGTCTTCAGCCGGAGGGCGTAATCCAGCATCATGCGCAGGCCGATGGCGGTCTTTGATCGCCAACGGCGACCCTTTCGGTCCACAGCCTCATAGGAGATCGGATAAAATTCATCCAGGCCAAATCTGGCCTGCAACTGCGCGTATTCCGCTTCGCGCGTAAGGCCGTTTTCCAACATCACTTGGGCAAGTGCGGTTCCGACAGGGCGTGTGTGACGGATCGACAAATTATCGAACACGGCGGACTTGCGTCGATTGTCGGCGCGCAGCCGCGTCCAAAGCGAATCCAGGCCGAAGCCACTCATTGAACGTTCGAAGAGCGGCAACACCTTGAGCAGTATGTCGGCCCGGAGGCAGGGAGCCATAATCTCGATCTTGTCCACGAAGCGGAACTCGAAACTGTCGCAGCGCATGAACGACAAATGCGAAAAGTAGCTGTCGAGCGTCAGGGAGGGCTGGCCGACATCGAGGTCGAGCCGGCGCATATTCGCAAATATGGCCTCGATGGTCTTTCGGTCGGCCTCGAGATCGTCATCCGGAAGCCAGAAATACTGATAGCGCTGAAGCAGGTCAGGCTGCTGACGGAACAGTGCGAAAAGGCCGTCCCACTTGCCGCCTTTCTGATCCGCCCGTCTTTCGTAAGGCAAGCCGAAGGCCGAAGGATCGGACCCGTAATAACTAACAATCAGGTCGAAATTACATTCAGGCTCGTCCGCGCCCCAGCCACGGTGCAGGGACCTGTCGCCGGCTCTGACGATCACGAGATCGCGGTGGCCGGCCGGCATCTGAGATTTGCTGACGGTGTTCATGCTGCGATGGGCTGCCTTGCTGCTTGGCTGCGCTTACGCCAACGTTGCTCGGTTAAGTAGGTTGAACGTTAGGAGCGCTTGCCGCAAGACCGGCGGCCGGTTATCGACTGAGGGCTAATTCGACATTCGCCAAAATGCCCCGTGTCAGGATGACTATCCATGAAGCTGATCGTTGTTACCCCGGCCGGGCGCGAGAAATACCTTGGCGTGCTCAGCCATCATGTTCTGAAGAGCTCTCGTGTCCACGAATGGCATCTGTGGGACAACTGCCGCAACGAGCAGGATCGCGCCTATCTTAGGCAATTAGCGAGCGCCGATTCGCGGATCAAAATCAAGACGTTGCCCCAGGCCAATGGAAGTTTCGACGTCATCGGACGCTTTTTCCGTTTCTGCGACGATCCCGATGCTTTCTATCTGAGGCTGGACGATGACATTGTGTTCCTTGAGGATGGTTTTTTTGAAAAGTACATGGAACGGGTGTTGCCAGAACGGGGCTCGGCCCTGTGGTATGCGCCGCTTATCATCAACAACGCCATCTGCAACACATTCATTAAATACCTCTCTGCGGTTCAGATCGAAGGGCCGCTGACCTGCCAGGCGATGTGCCCGTTCTCTTGGTCCCATCCGACTTTCCCGCTTGCGATGCATCCGGTTCTGATCGAAGCGGTGCGCACCGGCCGCCTGGGCGATTTCCGGGTGCCCGACCGCGAAGTCAGGGCTTCGCGGTTCTCCATCAACGCGATCGGCTTTTTCGGATCGGAAATAGTTGAGCTGGGAGACATTTTTCATCCTCAGGGAGACGAAGAAGAGTGGCTGTCGGCTGTGCTGCCCGTAAAGCTTGGGCGGCCGGGCAAGGTTTTCGGCGATCTGATTGCGGCGCACTTTTCCTTCTACACGCAAGAGAAGGCGCTTTTGGGCACCACGATCCTCGAAGATTATTATGATCTGGCCGGACTGCCGGCGCCTGTCTACAAGAAGACTGTGGTTCGGCTGAAGGACCGGTTGAGACCCTGGAAGAAAAACCGCAATGGAACTCCGCCGAAATATACGATCACGCTCTCGAAAGATCGGGCGGATCCAATGCGGTAGGATGGCAGCATCGAAAGCCGCTGGTTTCGCCATTCGGAAGCGCCGGACCGTATCGTCCGCCGTCGGTCTCCTTCACCTCCGCAGGTGGCAGCCGGCCTTGCGCTTGCCCGCAACATACTCGTCGATGAGCTGCCGGTAGCGCACCTTGCCGAAACTCGGAAAATGGCCGCCATGCACGACCGAGACGTCGAGGTCGCGGATAGCAAGCAGCGTCCCGACATAATCCTGAATATCGGAGTGATAGACGTCGTCGATCAGCGGCCCGTCATAGACGATGTCGCCCGACAGCAGGATGCCGGTCCTTCTCTCGTAAAGCGCGATGCCGCCGGGCGAATGTCCAGGCGTGTGGATGACCTCGAAGGCGCGGTCACCGAGATCGACGACATCGCCGTGCTCGAGCAGCCGGCCCGCCGGTGCCGGCAGGATCAGGTAGCGCGCCGTATCCCAGCCTTCCGGCGCGCCGTCGAACATCTCCTCATTGGCGTAACGGTCGGCGACCGTCCATTCATTGCGCGGATCGGCAAGGATTTGGGCTTCGGCCGAATGCACGCAGCGATCGGAGAATTCGTGATGGCAGCCGATGTGGTCGAAATGCGTGTGGCTGGCGACGCAGGTCAGCTTGCGCTCGCTCACCAGCGGAACATGGCGCCGTAGGCTGAAATGGCCGAGGCCGGTATCGAACAGCAGGTCGCGGTCGCGCCCGCGCACATGCCAGATGTTGCAGCGGAAGAACGGCTTTATCCACGGCTCATGTATGAGCGTGACGCTGTCGCCCATGCGGATGGTTTCGTACCAGTCCGGAGCCTCGATGACCGGAAGCATACCCATGGATCAGTCCGCCAGCAGGATGATGTCTTGAGCGTTGCATGAAACCGGGATCGTGTCGCCTGCCTGAACGGTGGCGGAAGCGGGAGCCTTGGCGATGAACTGCAATGCCGGGTCCAGCATCGAGGTGGCCAGCACGCGCTTGAAGCTGCCCTGGAAGACGACATCGCCGACCTTGGCTGTGCCCAGCGTGACATCGCTCTTTACTTCGCCGAGAACCAGGTGCTCGGGCCGAATGGCGAGCGCGACCGGGGCGCCGGCAGACGACGCGCCGGGCAGTGAAATCGGCCCCACCGCCGTCGAGGCCCTGACGATCCCGTTCCTCGCCTCGGTAACTGTGCCGGCAAGGATCGTGCTCTCGCCCATGAAGGTAGCGGAAAAACGCGTCGCCGGCCGCGCATAGACCCGCTCGGGCGGGCCTTCGTCCTCGATGCGTCCGTCATTCATCACCACGCAATGGTCGGCCAGCGCCATCGCTTCTTCCTGGTCGTGGGTGACATGGATGAAGGCGGTGCCGACGCGCTTCTGGATCGCCTTCAACTCGTCCTGCATCTGCCGGCGCAGCTTCAGGTCCAGCGCGCCGAGCGGCTCGTCGAGCAGAAGCACCGCAGGCTCGATGACCAGCGCGCGGGCGAGCGCCACGCGCTGGCGCTGGCCACCGGAAAGCTGATGCGGCTTCTCGTCGAAGGCGGCCGCCAGCCCGACAAGCGCAAGTGCCTCGCGCGCCTTCGCCACCCTCGTCGCGCCGTCGACGCCTTGCATGCGCAGCCCGAAGCCGACATTGCCGCCGACGCTCATATGCGGAAACAGCGCATAGTCCTGGAACACGGTGGTCGTCGGGCGCTTGGCCGGCGGCACCGCGGTGCAATCCTGGCCACGAATGAAGACCTTGCCCTCGCTTGGATTGACGAAGCCGCCGAGGATCGAAAGCAGCGTCGTCTTGCCGGAACCGGACGGGCCGAGCAGGATCGTATAGCTGCCGGGCTCGATCGCCAGCGAGACGTTCTTCAGCACCGGGAGCTGGCCGAAGCGGTGCGAGACGTTGCGAATGTCGACCAAGGGCGCGCTCATGCCGGCTTTCTCCGCAACAGCGTCAGTTCGAAAAACACCACCAGGACGATGGAGACGGCAAAGACCAGCGAGCCGACGGCATTGGTCTTGGGATTGAGGCCGGAGCGCAGGAGGTTCCAGATTTCCACGGGCAGCGTCGTCTCGAAACGGGTGAGCAGGAAGGAGATGACGAACTCGTCCCAGGAGAAGGTCATCGACAGGAAGAAGCCGGCGAAGATTGCCGGCGCCATGACCGGCACGGTGATCATGACCAGCACCTTCCACTCGGCGGCGCCGAGGTCGCGCGCGGCGCGCTCGATGTTGATCTGGTGATCGCCCATCTGGCTGTAGATGATGGCGAAGCAGAGCGGCAGGTTGATCACGACATGGCCGATGCCGGCCGCAAGCAGCGATTTCGGCACGCCGGCCCAGTTGAACAGCACCAGCAGGCCCATGCCGATGATGAGGTAGCTGACGGTAAGCGGCAGCGTGATCAACCCGCGCAGGATGGCCGAGCCCGGCAGCACGAAACGGGCAAAACCCCAGGCCGACAGAAAGCCGAGCGTGACCGAAGCAAGCGAGGAGAGCACCGCCACCAGCAGCGAATTGACCAATGCCGAGGTGAGCCGCGCATCGGACAGCACCGCCTGGTACCAGCGCAGTGACGGGCCGGTGAAGGGCGGGATGGGGAAGGAGGTCGCCTGCAGCGAAAACAGCACCAGCACGACCACCGGCAGGAAGATGAAGCCGTAGACGGCGATGGCGTAGCCCCAGGCGGCGAAGCGGACGGCAGCGCGCATGATCAGGCCCGCTCGATCTTCAACCAGCGCGCGCAGGCGAGATAGGCGATGGTGACGACGGCCATCAGGATGATCGACAGCGCGGAGGCCAGCGGAAAATCGCCGCGGCGGCCGATCTGCATCATGACGAGCTGCGGCATGAGCAGCTCGTTGTTGCCGCCGAGTATCTGCGGCGTGATGTAGTCGCCGATGCAGAGCACGAAAGTCAGGAACGCGCCGACCATGATGCCCGGCAAGGTGAGCGGCAGCACGACATGCAGGAAGGTGCGCACCGGTCCCGCGCCGAGATCGGCGGCCGCCTTGCGGTAACTCGGGCTGAGCTGCTTGAGATTGGCGAAGATCGTCAGCGTCAGAAGCATGACGAAGAAATGCACGAAGCCGGTGACGGTGGCGAAGCGCGTGTTGGCGAGCTGCAGCGGTTCGCCGATCAGGCCGATGCCGGTCAGCGCCCGGTTGATGACGCCGTTCTGCGCCAGCACCAGCAGCCAGGAATAGGAGCGCACGACATAGGAGGTCCAGAACGGCAGCACGGCCAGCATCAGCGCCAGCCGCTGCCACCGTTCCGGCACCATCTCGGCAAGGATCCAGGCAAAGGGATAGGCGAGCAGGATCGAGATCACGGTGACGATTGCCGTGACCTCCAGCGAGTTGACCATCGCCCGCCAGTAGGACGGGTCGGTGAAGAACTGGCTGTAATTGGCTAAAGTGAAGCCGCCGCCTTCATGCGCCGTGAGGCTGGAAAACCCCATGGCGATGAAGGGCAGCACGAAGAATGCACACGTCCATGCCAGCGCCGGCGTGACCAGCGCCCAGGGCAGGGCACGCGAATTGTTTCCCGCGGATGCCATCGGCCGATTTACTGCGCCTGCAGCATCTCGGTCCACATGTCCTGCATCTTCTTATCGAGATCGGCGTTCGGCGCCGGATAGGCCTGGGCGCGGGCGAGGAAGCCGGGCTGCTCGTCGAAGCGCAGGATCTTCTTCTGATCGTCGCTCAGCGCCGCCTTCTTGTTGGACGGCATGCCCCAGTAGCAGGATGAGGTCGCAAGCCGCGCCTGGCCCTCCGGGCTCATAATGTACTGGATGAATTTCAGCGCCATGTCCTTGTTCTTGGAATCCTTGAACATGGCGAGCGACTGCGACCACAGCACAGCACCCTCTTTCGGGATAGAGAAGTCGAGCGCCGGGTTCTCCTTGGCAAGGCCGGCAGTGACCCACTCGCCGCCGCCGACCAGAATGTCGACTTCGCCGGTGGCTAACGCGGTCTGGCTGGCGGTGACTTCGCCGACGAGCTTGGCATTGGCCTTCATTTTGAGAAGCTCGGCCTTCAGCGCCGGCAGGTCGGCTTCGGTGAGTTCGGCGGTCTTCTTGCCGATGGCCAAAGCGGCCATGCCGATTACCGGCAGGTAATAGTCGTATATCGCGATCTTGCCCTTGTATTTGTCGCTGGTGAGCGAGGCCAGCGACTGCATGTCGGCCGGATCGACCTTGGTCTTGTTGAAGCCGATCGTGTTGTAGCCGAACTTTTCGGTGATGCCGTAGCGCTTGCCGCCGACGACGGTGGACTTGTCCATCTTCACTTCCGGGAAGAGGTCGGCGAAGGGCAATTTGTCCTCAGGCAGAGGCTCGAACAGGCCCTTTTCGACGCCACGCGGCACGTCGATGCTATCGATCACCATCACATCCCAGTCGCCCGGCTGCGACTGCTCGACGATTGCGAGACCTGCACCGGTGCCCTCGAACTCCTTGACGTTGACCTTGACGTTGTTGGCCTCCTCGAAGGGCTGCAGCAGCGCCGGATCGGAATGGTCGCACCAGATCAGCGCATTGAGGTCGGCGGCCTGGGCACTGCCGGCCGCGAGCAGCAATGCGGCTGTCGCGCAGGCGGCTGAAAGATGAGATTTCAGAATGGAAAGCGGATTCCGGGCATTGACGGTCATCGAGTGTTCTCCCTGCCTTTGCTGGCTTGTTGGAGAAAAGTTGAACCAATTCTAAAATTGAGTCAATTATGATTTGTAGCAGAGAGGCTGGTATGAGCGGATTGCGCGAACGGCAGAAGGCGGACCGGCACCGCCGCATCATCGATGCGGCGACGGCGCTTTTCCGCGAGGCCGGCTATGAAGGCGCCAAGATCGAAGCGATCGCCGCACAGGCCGAGGTCTCGATCGGCACCATCTACAACTACTACCAGAACAAGGGCGACATCCTCGGCGCCATCGTTTCAATGGAAGTCAACGAGGTGCTGAATGCGGGGCGAGGGGTGGTCGCCAGCCCCCCGGCCAATGTCGGCGACGCGCTGGACACGCTGATCGGCATCTATATCGAGCACTCGCTGAATTATCTGAGCAAGGAGATGTGGCGTCAGGCGATGGCGATCTCGACCCAATTGCCCGACAGCCCCTTCGGCCAGGCCTACACCGCGCTCGACCGCGCGCTAACCGAACAAATAAGCGCCCTGATGGCGCGGCTGCAGGAGATCGGCCTCGTGCGGCCGGACATCGACGGGCCGGCGGTGGGAGAGCTGATCTTCAACAACATGAACATGATGTTCATCGAGTTCGTCAAGCGCGACGAAGCGAGGATACCGGAGCTGCGAGCGGCGGTACGAAGGCAGAACCGGATTTTGGTGTCGGCGATTGCGGTGTGAGCCCTCAGGAAAGGTCCCGGCATGCAAGGTTCGCCTGATGAGCGGGCGCTAATCGAGTTTCAGGATGCGCCCCTTGTCGAGACGGAATATTCCGTCATTGCCCCCCTGGGACTCAAAATCGGTCTGCAAATCGTCCCATGTGCCGAGATATTGCCCGCAATCAGCGCATCTGATTGGCGTTGAAGGCTGGGCGTCGGCCGGGATCTGGAGGCGGATCGTCCCGCAAAAGGGGCACTCCAAAAGGTGATCCAGATATGCGCCCGCCATTGTCTTCATTCAGGGAACCTCGGCGTCGAATTCAACCGCAAATCCTGCGTCGATCGCGGCTCGTGCGATGTGATCGCCAAGTTGCCAATCCGTCAGCTCGCAGAGTGGGAACATCTCTCTCACAGCATGGACAGAGTCGGCGATCGAAATGCTGGGGTCGTCGACCTTATCGATCAGATAACGGACAATCGCCTGCCGAACGTCCGACGAAATGCCTGTCTGGGCGACCGTGAGCATCTCCGACCCTACGAATGGAGCCGCATTTCCTCGCCCTCGGCCATCGTTGCGTCGAAGGCCACGGGAATGCCGTGAACGATGCAGGCCGCCGCCAACATACCCTCCAGCTCGTGGTCGCTGGTTCTGCAGGCAGGCATAAGTGTCCGGATGGCGCGGATTGCCTGTGAGATGGAAAGGAACTGGGCTCGACCCCTGGAAAGGACATAGGCCTCGGTCGCCTTTTCAACCGTGACGCTGTGAAAAGCGTTGGTCATTGCGAATTCCTCCCTGAGCCCAAACCAACGTGATTTACGCCCTATTTTCAGAGGCCATCAAGCATATGTACGCTTCCGGACAATCAGCCGGAGACAACGTCGAAATGGCGTTGCTCTTCCTCGCCATAGGCACCGTGTGTGAGCTTAATCAGTCCGCTGCGATCGACGATCGTGATCTCGCCGCGTCTGGCTTGGACCAGCCCCCGATATTCAAGCATTTGCAGGGCCGTTGTGACCCCTGGGCGCCGGGCGCCAAGCATGGTCGCCAGAAATTCGTGCGTCAGGTAAATCTTGCTTCCTGAAGAGCGATCGTGGACCATGAGCAGCCACCGAGCCAGTCGCTCCTCGATCTTCGAGTGGCCGTTGACCAGCGCGGTCCGGGAGGCCTGGATGAGGAAGGCGTTGGCATAGCGAAGCAACGATCGGCCAAGGGTCGGGCTTTTTGCGAGGGCCGCGCGAAGATTTTCAACCGGCAGGCACCAGCCCTGGCCAGCGATCTGAATATAGGTCTCGTTGGGAGAGCTCTCCTGGCCGAGAATGACCGTAACACCCGTCATACCATCGTGGCCGATGATGCCGACTTCGCTTTGGCGCCCTCTGGTCATGGTAGCGACTACCGAAGCGATCCCCGTCTCGGGAAAATACACCTGCTCTATCGGCTGATAGGCGACCTCTAGCTGTTCTCTGATGCCCAGTTCGACGTGATGCATTGACGGCTGCAAGAGGGCGAAATCGTCACGGGCGAGGGATTTCAGTACGTGGTTGCGAAAAATGGATTGAGGCATGGCTCTTCTCCCGTTGCGGGCAAGAGCACTTTCCTCTCACTGTCGGCTGCATCCGTACGTGCCTGGCGGCCGATATCGAAAGCATAGGCTTCGGACGGCCGATTAGCAACGACGCTCGCTTGCATGCCAAACTTTGCATGCCGGATTTCGCATCGTTTCGCTTGATGATTTGCGCGAGTGTCACAAGCCTTGGCTAGGGTGGCACGTTACCCCTGCGTATACCCCTTAACCCCCGGCGTTGAAAAAGATAGCGGCTTTGCAAAGTGTTAGGCGATTGAACGAGCCCGCCAGCTCAAGTGCCGCGTTTAGTTTTGGGGGGAAGACTGGAAGACTGACTTTCTGGTGCCCCCGGCAGGGATCGAACCCGCGACCTTCGGTTTACAAAACCGCTGCTCTACCAGCTGAGCTACAAGGGCATGGCGCTCCGGTAGCATATTTCGTGCGCCAGTAAAGACAAAACTCCGTTTCGGCTTGCTAATGGATCCAGCGCTAAGCCGGCATGCTGAAAAGCGTCGCGCCGCTTCCTACATCTTGCTCAGGTGCAATCGCATCGAACGGGGTGCCGCATGATCAGATTCGTCATCATCCTGCCGCTCATCGTCGTGACCTGGCTTCTGCTGGTGAAGGTCGTCAGCGATCTGAAGAAGGCCAATATCGACTGGACCGGCGTCGCCACCTTCGTCGGCTTTATCGTGCTGGCCTTCTGGCTGAGGCATGTCACGGGGATGGGATAGAGTGAGTAGTCAGTAGTCGATAGTGAGTAGTGAGTATTTGTCGCCAGCCCTGCAGGCTCCTACCGACTACCGACTACTGACTACTCACTCGATCCTTCGAACCTTTTGCCGCTTCGCCACGACTGATCTCCCGAGAGGCGAATGGTCGCCTCGATCAAGGATCCAGGAGATCATCATGTTGAAGCGTACCCTTACGTCCGGCCTCGTCGCCGTTTTCGTTGCCACCGGCGCGCTCGCCGCCACGGTCGAAACGTCCTCGGCCCATGGCAATCATCATCATCACCACCATAACCATCATCCCCACAATCATCACGGCAAGCCCTGGTGGTGGTGGCACCACAATCATCACCACCACCACGGCAAGGTGATCATCTTCCTTTGACGAGAAGACCATTTGTCTTCGAAGGGCGGCCTCGGGCCGCCCTTTTTTGCATTTCGGGCGATCAGCAGTCGGAGGCAGGAGAAAGGCCGCGAAAATCGTCGGCGAAAAAATCTCGAAAAATCTTCGAACCTTTTTTCGGCTTGCTGCGACCCATGATCAAGAGGCGGATGGTTCGCCTCTCCACCGAAACCCAGGAGATCGTCATGTTCAAGCGCACCATCGTTTCCGGCCTCATCGCCACCACCGTCGCCGCCGGCTCGCTCGTCGGCACCGTCCAGCCTTCGGCCGCCCACGACCATCATCACCGCCGCGAGCTCGGCATCGGCATCGCCGCCGGCGTAGGCGGTTTCGTGCTCGGCAGCCTGCTCGCCCAGCAGCCCCGTACGGTCTATGTCGAAGATGACGGCTACGACTCGATCCACGTCCGCCGCTGCTACGCCCGCTACGCCAGCTACGACGAGCGCTCCGACACCTATATGAGCTACGACGGCCCGCGTTATTGCAGGCTCTAAGGGGAGCCAAATCAACGACAGGAAAAGGGGCTGTACGCGCCCCTTTTCTTGCGTTCGAGCACTACGCATCCGCCCGATTGGTTTGAGGCGGACAGCGTTCTTAGGAATTGGGTTTCTGCTCGGGCAACGCCAATCCCGCCATGCGGCAGGCGCCGCTGACTGAAGCGTCGTTTATCGCGACGAGTTCAAAACTGTTTCCGGCATCGGGATAAATCTTGCCGATGAACGGTTCGCTGCCGCCGGGAGAGCCCTTGTCGTCGACATAGCCGCACACCACGGTCTCGTCGCGGCCGTTCAGCGTGCGCTCTCCGGCAAGCATCGTTCCGAACTTTGCGGCGAGAGGGTTTTTCAGGTGCTGGCGGACGCCGGCGGTGATGATCTCCTCCAGGGCCAGTGAAATCGGAATAGGATCGACCTGTGGTTTGCCGCTGGGGCCGCCGACGGGTGCTGTCGGCGGCGGTGTCGTCGCCACGCATCCGCAAAGCGAGGCGGCGGATAGGAGATAAGCTGTTTTCCGCATCCATGCCCTTTCGCATGCATTCAAACGCCGCGGCAAGACAGCCCTGCGTCCGGCCCGGCAGTGACCGGCCGGCTCCTGCGCAGCAACCACCGATGTACAGCGATTTTGCAAGCGTCTAGTCTGGCTTTGACGCCAATCGAGGGGAGGGTGGCTTGGACAATCAGGATCCCAAGGAAGAACGGGTCGAACCGGTTTTCCGCAACGGCACCATAACCATCGTCGGCATTCTGCTGGCGTTCTCGCTAGGCTTCATCACCCATTGGGCGGCCAACCCGATCCCATGGCAGACCTACCATCTGATTGCCGTCCTGCCGATCCTGGTCGGCATTGCGCTGCAGATCCGGGCGCTGGCCATTCTGCTCGACATCAAATCCCTGCAGCGAAGCATTCATGACCGCGCCAGTCGCATATTCATCGCCGGCCTCATCTTGGCGGCCTGTGGCGTAGGCCTGGCCATCCTGCTCGATTTCTTCGACATATCGGCCAAGAGCGCTTTGCCGGGCGCTTCCTAGTCAGAACGCTTTGCCGCCGCCGATCATCTTCGTCACTTCGACCGCGGCGTCGCGCACCAGCGGACCGATCTCGGCCAGTCGCTCGGGCGTGACCCGCACCGTTGGCCCGGACACCGAAACGCCGCCGATCGGCTCGCCATATTCGTTGAAGATGGCGGCGGCCACGCAGCGCATGCCGGGATGGCGTTCCTCGTCGTCGACCGACCAGCCGCGACGCTTGATGGTCGCGAGGTCATGCGCCAGCGCCGAAATGTCGGACAGCGTCTTGTCGGTATAGCGCTGCAGGCCTGCCTTGCGCAGGATGGCCGCGACCCGTTCGGGCTCGAGATGCGCCAGCACCGCCTTGCCGATTCCGGAAGCATGGAAGGGGCTGCGCGTGCCCGGCCGGAAGAAGGCGCGGATCGCCTGGTGCGTCTCGACCTGGCTGACGAAGACGACGCAATCGTCCTCGGCGACGCCGAGATTGGCCGTTTCGCCGGTCTTTTCCATGAGTTCCTGCATGACGATGCGGGCGCGGTCGACGAGCTTGCGCCGGCGCAGGAAGGCCGCGCCCATGCGGTAGGTCTCAACGCCGACCGACCAGAGCTGGTCGGTCGTATCGAACTCGACCATGCCGTGGTTTTCCAGCGTCGTCAGCATGCGATAGGCGGTGGAGGCGGCAATGCCGCTTTGCGCCGCGATCTCGCTGAGCGACAGCCCGCTGGCCTCGGCGACGATCGCGAGGATCCGCAGCGCCCGGTCGAGCGACTGCACCGATGCTGCTTCGGACGGGCCGTTGAAGGCGCGCGGCCGGCCGCGCTGGCGTTTTTCCGTCGTTTCCATGCCCGGCATTCTCGCCGATTTGACGCCGGATGCAATGAAAAAGTTTTTCAGTGATCGTGGCGGTGGATTTTCTGGAAAACGAAAAACAAAATAATATCAGGCAACAAGAGAGTTTTTCTAGAAATGAAAAAATATTCTGAAAAAATTGAAAAATCAACGGCGCGCTGGCATTGTCGAGCCAACCAATGAAATGGAGGCTTGCCATGGCCAGGATGCGTGCTGTCGACGCAGCGGTTCTCGTTCTCGAAAAGGAAGGCATCACCAATGCCTTCGGCGTGCCGGGCGCAGCGATCAATCCGCTTTACTCGGCACTGAAGGCGCGCGGCACCATACGCCACGTGCTTGCCCGCCATGTCGAGGGCGCCTCGCATATGGCCGAAGGCTATACGCGCGCCAAGGCCGGCAATATCGGGCTGTGCATCGGCACCTCCGGTCCGGCCGGCACCGACATGATCACCGGCCTCTATTCGGCCTCGGCGGATTCGATCCCGATCCTCTGCATCACCGGCCAGGCGCCGCGCGCCCGTCTCAACAAGGAGGATTTCCAGGCCGTCGACATCGCTTCGATCGCCGCACCCGTCGCCAAATGGGCGGTCACCGTCATGGAGCCCTATCTGGTGCCGATGGCGCTGCAAAAGGCGTTCCACCTGATGCGCTCGTCGCGGCCCGGGCCGGTGCTGGTCGACCTGCCGGTCGACGTGCAGCTTGCCGAAATCGAATTCGACATCGACGCCTATGAGCCGCTCGCTCCGTTCAAGCCGGCGATGACGCGCGCCCAGGCCGAAAAGGCGCTTTCGATGCTCAACGAAGCGGAAAAGCCGCTGATCGTCGCTGGCGGCGGCATCATCAACGCTGACGCTTCCGATCTTTTGATCGAGTTCGCCGAAGTCACCGGCGTGCCGGTCATCCCGACGCTGATGGGCTGGGGCGCGATCCCCGACGACCATCGGCTGATGGCCGGCATGTGCGGCCTGCAGACCTCGCACCGCTACGGCAACGCGACGATGCTGGCATCCGACTTCGTCTTCGGCATCGGCAACCGCTGGGCCAACCGCCACACCGGCTCGGTCGATGTGTACACGAAGGGGAAAAAATTCATCCATGTCGACATCGAACCCACCCAGATCGGCCGCGTCTTCGCGCCGGATCTCGGCCTCGTCTCGGATGCGGGCGCCGCGCTGAAGATCCTGCTCGACGTCGCCACCGAATGGCGCACCGCCGGCAAGCTGCGCGACTGGTCGGGCTGGGCAAAGGAATGCCAGCAGCGCAAGAAGACGATGAAGCGCAAGACGCATTTCGAGCAGGTGCCGCTGAAGCCGCAGCGCGTCTATGAGGAGATGAACAAGGCATTCGCCCGCGACACCACTTATGTCACCACGATCGGCCTGTCGCAGATCGCCGGCGCGCAGTTCCTGCACGTCTACAAGCCGCGCAACTGGATCAATTGCGGCCAGGCCGGCCCGCTCGGCTGGACGCTGCCGGCGGCGCTTGGCGTGCGCGCCGCCGATCCGGACCGAGATATCGTCGCGCTCTCCGGCGACTACGACTTCCAGTTCATGATCGAGGAGTTGGCCGTCGGCGCGCAGCACAAGCTGCCCTACATCCATGTCGTCGTGAACAACGCCTATCTCGGCCTGATCCGCCAGGCGCAGCGGGGTTTTTCGATGGATTACGAGGTGAGCCTCGCCTTCGAGAACGTCAACCGTGCAGGCGATCCGGAGGCGGGCTACGGCGTCGACCATGTCGCGGTCGCCGAGGCGATGGGCTGCAAGGCGGTCCGCGTGAAGAAGCCCGAGGAATTCGCCGGCGCCTTCAAGGAAGCGCAGCGGCTGATCAAGGAGCACCAGGTTCCGGTCGTCCTCGAATTCATCCTCGAGCGCGTCACCAACATTTCCATGGGCACGGAAATCGACAAGATCACCGAATTCGAGGAACTTGCCGAACGCAACGAGGATGCGCCGACGGCCATCATGATGTTGGATTGAGTTCAGGCGGGCGAAGGAGAAAAAGCATGCCGCGTTTTTCAGCCAATCTTTCGATGCTCTTCGGCGAGCATGAGTTCCTCGATCGCTTCGACGCCGCGGCCCGCGCCGGCTTCAAGGGCGTCGAATATATCGGCCCCTATGATCATGCGCCGGACGTCGTCGCGGCTCGCCTGAAGAAGAACGGCCTCAGCCAGGTTCTCTTCAACCTACCGGCCGGCGACTGGGCGAAGGGCGAGCGCGGCATTGCCGTGCTGCCGGACCGCGTGCCGGAATTCCGCCAGGGCGTCGCCAAGGCGATCAGCTACGCCCATGCGCTGGGCTGCGAGCAGATCAACTGCCTGGCCGGCATCGCGCCGCAGGGGGCTGACCGCACGGTGTTGGAGAATGTCTTTGCCGACAATCTCGCCTTCGCGGCCGAGAAGCTGGAGCAGGCCGGGATCAGGCTGCTGATCGAGCCGATCAACACCCGCGACATACCGGGCTTCTTCCTCAACTTCAGCGATCAGGCGCTGGCGCTGATCGACCGCATCGGCTCGACGAATATCTTCCTGCAATACGACATCTATCACATGCAGATCATGGAGGGGGATCTCGCCCGTACCATCGAGGCGAACCTCGGTCGCATCGCGCATATCCAGCTTGCGGACAATCCCGGCCGTCACGAGCCGGGGACGGGCGAGATCAACTATCCTTTCCTCTACGACCACATCGACCGCCTCGGCTATTCCGGCTGGATCGGCGCCGAGTACAAGCCGAAGGCCGGCACGGAAGCCGGGCTCGGCTGGTTCCGCGAATTCGCCGGGCAGGGAAGCGCCGCGGCTTAAGAGCCGGCGATGAAACAGCTGATCTCCCCCCTCGTGGGGGAGGTGGCCGGCAGGCCAGAGAGGGGCGCGAAGGAACGCGACCTTGACAAACACGACGGAGAACTTTCATGGAAACCATCGGTTTCATCGGTCTCGGCATCATGGGCGCGCCGATGGCGGGACATCTTCTCGACGCCGGCTACAGGGTCATTGCCAGCGATCACCGCTCCAAGCCGCCGGCCGATCTCTTGGCCAAGGGCCTGAAGACCGTTTCCGGCCACAATGCGGTGGCCAAGGCCGCCGACATCATCGTTACCATGGTGCCTGACACCCCGCAGGTCGCGGACGTGCTGTTTAGCGAGAACGGCGTTGCCTCCGGTCTGTCGAAGGGCAAGCTCGTCATCGACATGAGCTCGATCTCGCCGATCGCGACCAAGGAATTCGCGAAAAAGATCAACCAGCTCGGCTGCGATTACCTCGACGCGCCGGTATCTGGCGGCGAGGTCGGCGCCAAGGCGGCGTCGCTGACCATCATGGTCGGCGGCGAGGAAAAGTCATTCGAACGCGCCAGGCCGATCTTCGAGAGGATGGGCAAGAACATCACGCTGGTCGGCCCGAACGGTGTCGGCCAGACCACCAAGGTCGCCAACCAGATCGTCGTGGCGCTCACCATCGAAGCCGTCGGCGAGGCTCTTGTCTTCGCCTCCAAAGCCGGCGCCGATCCGGCCAAGGTCAGGCAGGCGCTGATGGGCGGGCTCGCCGCTTCGCGCATCCTCGAAGTGCATGGCGAGCGCATGATCAAGCGCACCTTCGCGCCCGGCTTCCGCATCGAACTGCACCAGAAGGACCTCAATCTGGCGTTGGAAGGCGCCAAGGCGCTGGGCGTGTCGCTGCCCAACACTTCAACGACACAGCAGCTGTTCAATTCCTGCGCCGCCAATGGCGGGTCCAGCGAAGATCACTCGGCGCTGGTCAGGGCGCTGGAGCGGATGGCGGCGCATGAGGTTGGCGCGGAAGCAACGCAAGCCAAGGGCAAGGCGGCTTAGGTCAGGAGCGGGCGGCTCAACGTTCCCACGCCGCCTGCTCTTTTCCTGTCAGAGAACGGGTTCCTGCGTCGTCGTTGGGACCCGTTTTCGCTTCGATGCCAGGGAACCGATCCGGGTTCAGCGCCTCAGGAATGCGTTCGCCGCGTAGAGGCTGATCGCCGCCGCGTTCGATACGTTGAGCGAATGGATGGCGCCCGGCATGTCGAGGCGAGCGAGCGCGGCGACCGTCTCGCGGGTCTTCTGGCGCAGGCCCTTGCCTTCGGCGCCCAGCACCAACGCGATTTTCTCGCCGTCGAAGGTCTTCTCGAGCTCTGCCGGCCCCTCGGAATCGAGTCCGATGGTCTGGAAGCCGGCCTCGTGCAACTGACCCAGCGCATCGGCGAGGTTCTTCACCTCGATCTGGTCGATATGATCCAGCGCGCCGGAGGCGGATTTGGCCAGCACGCCGGATTCCTGCGGGCTATGGCGGGCGGTTGTGATCAGCGCGCCGGCGCCGAAGGCGACGGCGGAGCGCAGGATCGCGCCGACATTGTGCGGGTCCGTCACCTGGTCCAGCACCAGCACAAGCTTTGTGTCGCCGAGGGCGTCGAGGCGCTTGGCCTTGAGCGGCTCCGCCTCGATCAGCACGCCCTGGTGCACGGCGTCCGACCCGGTGATCCTGTCGATGTCCTTCGGTTCGACCAGTTCGGCCTTGAAGGGCAGGACGGCAAGGTCGCCGATCGAAAGCCGCTCGGCTGCGTTGCGGGTCACCAGCATCTTGCTGATCCTGCGGCGCGGATTGTCGAGCGCGGCCCGCACCGTGTGCAGGCCGTAAAGCCGCACCAGTCCGTCGGCGGGCGCGTCGCCCGGCTGCATCGGCTGGCGCGGCCGGAATGCCGGCGGCCCGCCCGCTTTCTGGTCGCGGTGCGCGCGCCTCAGCTTGGCGTAGTGGGTGTCCTTGCGCGTGCCGGGCTTGTTGCTTTTATCGTCGCTCATGGCGGCTTCTATAGCCGTCCCGTCCGGCTAAGGATATGGGCTGAAGACATGAATGCCCGACATCCTCGAAAAACCCTCGCCGCGCCGGTTGACACCCACCGGCCTTGCCGCCATAAGGCGCTTCGCTGATTTCGGAGAAGATCTTACTCGGGCTTCGGATCGGCGAAAATGCGTCGTTGCATGGCTCCGGCGGCAGACTGGAGAGGTGCCCGAGTGGTTAAAGGGGACGGACTGTAAATCCGTTGGCTTAGCCTACGTTGGTTCGAATCCAACCCTCTCCACCACTGCCGGCCCGGAAGCCCTGAAACGAAAAGTCTCGGACCGAAAGTGCATGGCGCTTTTCGGGTGAATCCGGTACCTCAGTGCAGGGCGCGGGTATAGCTCAGTGGTAGAGCAGCAGCCTTCCAAGCTGAATATGCGGGTTCGATTCCCGCTACCCGCTCCAGATTTCCTCCTCGCATCCCCCAAAGAAAACGCCGCGCGCCATGGCACGCAGCGTTTCCATCTTATCCAGCCGTTTAGCTGTTGAAGGCCGAGGCGACCTGATGGTTCTGCGGCACCTGGCCGTTCGGCGTCAGCTTGTCGACGATGCCGGGCAGCGCCGTTGAGAGCTGCTGCAGCAGTTCCTGCTCGTTCATACCGGTGCGCTGCGCGATTTCGCGGATCACCGCCGGGCCGAGCGCCGAGCCGAGATCGCCCGGGTTGATCGACTGGTTCTGGCCGGTGCCGACCCACGAGTCGGCGACGTTGCCATGGCCGGCATTCTTCAGCTTGTCGAGCAGGCCGCCGAGACCGCCGAGCAGGCCGCCATCGGCGGACGCGTCGGTTCCCGCGGGCGTCGGCGCCGGCGCTTGCGGCGTGGCCGCCTCTTCGCTTCTGCCGCTCAGCATCTTGCCGACCAAAAGCGCGCCGAGCGCGATCATCAGGGGTTTGGTGATATTGCCGCCCGGAACGGCGTTGTCGAAAAGGCCCATAGTGGATCTCCTTGTCCAGCCAAGTCCGCCCGGCCCCACAATGGCGCAAACGGACGGAATTTCAAGCTGTCTTGAGCTTTTGACAATCATATGACCATGATGGCGCGGCGGGGAAATTTGGAGGGAAATTATGGGCATTATCAGCTGGATCATTCTGGGCATCGTTGCCGGCTTCATCGGCAGCAAGATCGTCAACAAGACCGGTCAGGGCATGATCATGGATATCGTGCTCGGCATCGTCGGCGCCATTGTCGGCGGCGTTATCTTCAGCGCGTTCGGCGCGTCGGGCGTCACCGGCCTCAACATCTGGAGCCTGATCGTGGCCGTGATCGGCTCGGTCGTCGTGCTGTGGGCCTATCACCAGATTTCCGGCAAGCGCACGCTGTAGAGGCAAGCAAAGCCGCATTTGATCGGCTGCTGAAGGTCGACCCATTCCGGGTCGACCTTGGTTGGACTCGTGTCGTCAGGCGACCATCGCCAGCCGGCGTTTTCTTTCGTCGAGCGAGACGATGGCGAGGCCGCTGGCCATCACCAGCAGGATGCCGCAGACGGCGAGCGCGTTGGGAAACTGGCCGAACACCAGCAGTCCCGAAATAACCGCCCAGACGGTAAAGCAGTAATAGAAGGGTGCGACCGCGCTTGTCGGTCCGACCCGGTAGGCCATGAAGATGAAGAAATGGCCGAAGATCAGGAACAGGCCGGCGCCGGCGATCAGCAGCAGATGATGTCCTTCCGGCATCACCCATTGCTCGGAGACGACATGCGCCGCGCCTGAGCCGACCAGCACCACCACGACAGCCGAGATGGCGACGATCATGCCCGGCACCTCGGCGCCCACCTTGCGCCCGGCAAGGTCGCGCACCGCCGCGAAGGCGGCGTTGCCGAGCGCGAGCAGCGCATAGACCGAAATGCCCTGCATGGTCGGCTGCGCCACCATGAGCGCTCCGACAAAGCCAAGGCCGATCAGCGCCATGCGCGTGGCGCCGATCTTTTCGCCGAATAGCATCGAGGAGCCGACTAGCACGATGAGCGGCGTGACCTGCCCGAGCGCGGTGGAATCCGCGATCTGCATGTTGGCCAAGGCGACGACATAGCACAGGATCGCCAGAAGCTCGAACAGGTTGCGGCGCAGCACCTTGCGCTCGAAGAGCAGCGGGATCTGCCTTGCGTAGCCAAGCATCAGAAGCAGCGGCACGCCCCACAGCGTGGCGGCCGCGCCACGCAGAAGGAGCACTTCATAGGGCGGCAGTCCGGCGGTCGCGAGCTTCATCATCGTGTCGTTGACGAGGTAGGACCCCGTCGAGACGGTCATGAACAGCGGACCGCGGATATTGGATGGAATGAACTGCATCCGGCGAAGAAGATCAGAGCGGCGCGGCGGCGGCAATGGGCCAGCCCGGAGCCTTTGATTTTACGCGTGGCGCCCCTATATCCGCGCCATATCCCACTGAAATCGACCGTTGGTTCGGGTCGAGCGGGAATCCGCTCAGCCACAAGGCACTTGTGTTTTTCGGCCGTTGTCGCTAATCGCCCCGCATTCGACTGAACTGAAGGTCAAGGCCGTCCAAGGAAAGAGACTATGGCAAAAGGTAAATTCGAGCGCACCAAGCCGCATGTGAACATTGGCACGATCGGCCACGTCGATCATGGCAAGACGTCGCTGACGGCGGCGATCACGAAGTATTTTGGCGAATACAAGCGCTATGACCAGATCGACGCGGCGCCGGAAGAGAAGGCGCGCGGCATCACGATCTCGACGGCGCATGTCGAGTATGAGACAGCCAACCGTCACTATGCCCATGTCGACTGCCCCGGCCACGCCGACTATGTGAAGAACATGATCACCGGTGCGGCGCAGATGGACGGCGCGATCCTGGTCGTTTCGGCCGCCGACGGCCCGATGCCGCAGACCCGCGAGCACATCCTGCTTGCCCGCCAGGTCGGCGTTCCCTCGATCGTTGTGTTCCTGAACAAGGTCGACCAGGTCGATGACGCCGAGCTTCTGGAACTGGTCGAGCTCGAGGTTCGCGAGCTTCTGTCGAAGAACGAGTTCCCCGGCGACGACATTCCGATCGTCAAGGGCTCGGCGCTGGCTGCGTTGGAAGATTCCAACAAGACCATCGGCGAGGACGCCATCCGCGAGCTGATGGCCCAGGTCGACGCCTACATCCCGACGCCGGTGCGTCCGCTGGACAAGCCGTTCCTGATGCCGATCGAGGACGTGTTCTCGATCTCGGGCCGCGGCACGGTGGTGACCGGCCGCGTCGAGCGCGGCATCGTCAAGGTCGGCGAGGAACTGGAGATCGTCGGCATCCGCCCGACCACCAAGACGACCTGCACGGGCGTGGAAATGTTCCGCAAGCTGCTCGACCAGGGCCAGGCCGGCGACAACATCGGCGCGCTCTTGCGCGGCGTCGACCGTGAAGGTGTGGAGCGCGGCCAGGTTCTGGCCAAGCCCGGCACGGTGAAGCCGCACAAGAAGTTCGTTGCCGAAGCCTACATCCTGACCAAGGACGAGGGCGGCCGTCACACGCCGTTCTTCACCAACTACCGTCCGCAGTTCTACTTCCGCACGACGGACGTGACGGGCATCGTGACGCTGCCGGCGGGCACCGAGATGGTGATGCCCGGCGACAACATCACCGTCGACGTCGAGCTGATCGTGCCGATCGCCATGGAAGAGAAGCTGCGCTTCGCCATCCGTGAAGGCGGCCGCACCGTCGGTGCCGGCATCGTCGTCACCATCAAGGAATAATCGATCCGGCACTTGCCGGTTCGACAAAGAAAGGGCGGTCTTCGGGCCGCCCTTTGTTTTGGAGTGGCATCGCGCGGCCCTTTTCAATTCTGTTGCAAGCACCGTCCCCGCAACTAGTATGGGTTGTACCCGAGGGGCTTGCCAGACGTGGTTTCAACATTCCGTTCAAAGACCATGCGGTGTTGGCGCGGGCTGCTTCGGCTGGGATTGGCCGCTGCCGCAGGGCTGGCCGCGCTCGGCGCCGCCGCAAAGGAAACGCCCGCGGACTACGGTCCGGCGATGCGCTTCGTCGTCGTGCGCAGCAGCGCGCCGGGCTGCGAGCCGAACTGCCCGGAATGGATTTCCGCCGAAGGCACGATCGAGGCCGGCACGCCGGCGCAGCTGAGACGCCTGCTGAAGACGCTCGGCGGAAGGCCACTGCCGATCGTCGTCAATTCTCCCGGCGGCAATGTCGATGCCGCGCTGCAGCTTGGCCGTATGGTCCGCAAGAACAAGCTCGATATCGCGGTCGGCATCACGGAGTTTTCCGGCTGCTCGCCGGGGATGAAGAACTGCCTGGACAATGGCGGCAAGGGCCAGCCCTATTCCGGCGTCGCCTATGACAGCGGCGCGATGTGCAATTCGGCCTGTCCGCTGATGTTTGCCGGCGGCATCCGCCGCGTGGTCGGCGAATGGGCCTATCTCGGTGTGCATCAGATCACCACCACCTACCAGCGCGAGAAGCTGCTCTACCGCACGACCTATCGGATCGTGAACGGCAAGAAGAAGATCGTCAGCACCAGGATCGTCAGCCGCAAGAACGCCGGCAGCTACAAGACCTACGAGATGAGCAGGACGGTCGAGAAGCGGCTGTCGGCTTATCTGAAGGAAATGGGCGTCGAGCAGGGCGTGCTGGGCGTGATGAAGGCGACGCCTGCCAGCGACATCAGGCAAATCGAGCCCGAAGACATGCTGGAGATGAAACTCGTCACCAGTCTCGATTCGCTCGACCTGCTGACCGAGAGAACCATCTGCCAGCGCAATCCGGCGCCGGCGAATTGTCGCGAGGTTCCCGCGAACGGCGTGCCCGCCGCGGTCGCGGCCGTCGAAGCCGGGCCTTCACCCATTGCGCCGGTTCCCGCGCCGGCGCCGCAGGCCCGCGAACAGGAGATGCGCTTCGTTCTTGTTCGCGGCAGCAATCCACTTTGCAATCCCGATTGTCCGGAATGGATTTCGGCGGAAGGCACGATCGGGGCAGGCACCGCCGACAAGCTCCGCCAACTGCTCGATACGATCCGGGAGCGCCGGTTGCCCATCATTGTCGATTCACCGGGTGGAGATGTGCAGGCTGCGCTTGCCGCGGGCCGGCTGATCCGCGAGCGCGGGTTGGATGTCGCAGTCGCCCGAACGGATTTTCTCGATTGCGATCCGGGCGCAGTGGGGTGCGTCGCAACCGACGATCTCCATGCCGGCCTCACCATCGACGCCGGCGCCGAATGCGACTCGGCTTGCGCGGTGATGATCGCCGGCGGCGTCCGGCGCCTGGTTGGCGCCGGTGCGCATTTCCTTGTGCATTCCATGGGCATGGAAGACAAGGTCAGGGCCTACCTCGACGAGATGGCGGTCGGCTCGGGCTTTTTCGTCGCCATGCAGTCGGCCGAATATGCGAAGCACAGGGAACTCAGCCGGGACGAACTGAAGACATTCGGGCTGATAACCGGGCCGCAGTCGGTCGACGCGCTGACGGGCGCCACCATTTGCAGATCCGCGCCCAGGCCGGACAATTGCCGCGTTCTTCCGGCTGCCGATGCCGAGGCGAAGGCGCCGGCGAAGCTGTAGAGCAATTCCAGGAAAAGTGTTTACGGTTTTGCGTCCGGAATTGCGTAAACAATGGAGATAGCGCGTACTGGCCATCGAGGCAGGTTGAGCGGGGCAGGGCGCTGCCACTATCCTGCTCGTGCTTTTATACACAGTGGAGGAGCGGCGATGAGCGAGGACATCCCGACTTTATATGCGTGGGCCGGTGGCGGCGAGGCGCTGAGCCGGCTGACCCGGACCTTTTATGACAAGGTGGCTGCGGACCCGGTCGTCGGGCCGGTATTCAGGCACATGTCGCCGGATCACCCGGCGCATGTCGCCGTCTTCATCGGCGAAGTCTTTGGCGGGCCGAAGACCTACAGCGAGAAGCATGGCGGCCATCGCGAAATGGTGATGCATCACCTTGGCAAGCACCTGACCGAGGAACAGCGCCGCCGCTGGATCAATCTCCTTGCCGACGCGGCGGACGAGGTCGGCCTGCCGGACGACCCCGAATTCCGCTCCGCCTTCATGGGCTATGTCGAATGGGGATCGCGGCTGGCGAAGATGAACTCGAATCTGGGTGAAACCTGCGATCCCGAGACCGAGCCGATGCCGGCCTGGGGCTGGGGCGTGCCGGGCGGACCTTACAAGCCGCCGGCCGGCAAGTCGTAGGCGCGGGGGTTGTTTGGCGAACGCGATCGGTCGCCGGCGGTAATGGAATCCAGATTTCCGGCAAAGGGTTTCAAAACCACTGCAGAGTGCTCTTTACAGAGCGCACGGAAGCTTTTAGGAAGCGCCTGCGCCGAACAAGCGCATGCACGGGCATAGCTCAGTTGGTAGAGCGGCGGTCTCCAAAACCGCAGGTCGTAGGTTCGAGCCCTGCTGCCCGTGCCATTTCATCTAAGAAAATCAAGCACTTAAAAATCGCCCTTGCGGCGTGAAGAAGCCGAAACTAGCCTTACACATCTCTTACACAAACTTGCACGCACGCAGGGAGTGTCTGGCGGTGGCGGAAAAACACACGATTCTGGAAGGCAAAATTCACGTCTATCGGCGCAACGGCAGCCCGATCTGGCAGACCTGTGCAGTTCATGCCCATCACGAGCCCGTGGCTGCGAAAGATGGCGGCAACGGTAAGAACGCCTTGTCGGGATGCGAATTTAGATGTTGTTCATTTTTTGTTCACTGGTCCGCGCGCATATGATACCTTACATAGGTAACCAAGGACGTGTTCGGAGGATTCTCCACATGAGAGACATCATCATTATTTAATTCTGCGTGCAAACGCGTTAAAAGGCCCCCGGGGTTTTTCCTGGGGGCTTTTTGTTATGGGCGAGTTTCTCGGCCATCTGATTGGACTTGGGCCGCACAAATCGATCATCGACATTCCGGATGGATATGCCGTCCTCCTGACCGGCATTCTAGTGATCCTCGGCTGGTACATCTCGGCCCGTCAAGCCACCAACGCGTTTCGCCGGGAAAAGGCCAACAAGTACCTGCTTGCCGATTCCCATCCGGTCTATCCGATCCTGAGAAGGCTCTCAAATCCCTACTTGCAGAGCCGGACGCCATTTCCGACCTATGGCGAGCTTCAGGCAGACCCAGCCCAGCAGGCTTTGCAAAAGGATATCCGGGAAGCGCTGGTCTATTTTGAGTTCGCGGCAGCGGACATCATGCATGGGCTTGTTTCGGAGAGATACCTGTATGTCTCCCAACGCAGCTTGACGATGAACGTTTTCGAACAGTCTCGCCGCTACATCGTCAGCGTTCGAGAGTTGCACAAGCAGCCTTCGGCGTTCGAAGTCTTCGAGACCCACTACATCCGCTTTGCATATCCAAGCTTGAGCTACGGGGCCAAGATCCTTGAGTTCGTGCTGCACCGGCCACTCTATAAGCCCTACCGCCTCATCTTCCTGTGTCATTATTGGTTTGGGTCGCAGGGGATGAACTATCCCTCGGATCCCATGCAAGCGGACCTGAAAGACATTTCCGAGGCGCTGAGACGCAGTTGCCAGTTTGTAAGCCTTGTGCGACTGGTGGCCTTGCTAGTCATCGCTCTGCTGGTGGGAAACTGGCTTCGAGTTTGAACCTTTTTTTCGGTCTCTGCCCAAGATCGCAGACGACATGACTAACAGGTGTTTCACTTCCGTCTGAGGGAATCCATCGCTCGGGGAGATGCCGTCCCAGGTAGCTATTAACGCACGCGCCATGACGCAGGCGCGACGCGGCAATCCCCGTCAAAGAGCCTACCGCCGTGGGGGGCCAACTCAGCTTCGGCTACCGCAATCACGGGGCCAGTATCGCCAGTACTGAGCAGCGTTCGAAAGGCGCTGTCGAATCTGTCCGCCAAGTGGGCATCGACTTCGCGGAGGAGGCGTGGGGCCCACTTTCCGGCGCCGGTCCAATGCGCTCGTCCTAGCAGGGCAATATCCACGAGTTTCGAATAGAGGATGGCGCCGATCGCCATCACCTCTTCAAAAGGTCGATCGCCGCATAGGTCATCAATCGCATCTGTAATTTCGTAGCGCAGTGCGTTCAAAGCAGTTGGCGACAGTGGAGGTGGCCCCTTCTGCAGAAGAGTTGATATCGCACTGCGCAGCGCTTCGGCCTGGCCCTGCTCCGCGCCGATGATCACGCCCTCACCAATCATGTTTAGGATGCTGGGGCGACCTCGCGACACATCTTCATCTATGAACCAAGCCAACGTCTCCCGGTCGTGAACGAACACTTCGATCGGAATTCCCTCGACGACGAAGGACTCCCGACGGGCTGCTTCGAGGTGGTCGTAGATCACGACAAGATCAATATCAGAAAAGTAAGTGCCTTTGCCGCGCATGATCGATCCTGCGGCGTACGCGAAGGATGCCCCCTCGTAGCGCGTGCGAAATGCAGTTCGGCAATCGCCAGAGCTTCAGCCTGAGAGGGGCAATTTCGGTCTATCACACAGGAAGTCTACCGCCACTGCGAGGAAAAAGGCAAAGCCCCACACCATGGAAACGCTGCATTAGTGAACACAGCCTGATACTCACCTCATTTCTGCGCGAAAGCAGCGGAAAACCGTAGGTCGTAGGTTCGAGCCCTGCTGCCCGTGTCATTTTCCTGGGTCGCAAGCCGATGAGCGGCCGCTCCGCGGTTGAAAATCGGCGGACGGCTTGCCATATGGCAGGAATTGGGGCATAAGCCCCGTATAGCCGGGACGGGACGACTGGATGGTTCCGAGGCGGCGTTAGGACATAAAGCGGACCCTTGCCACTTGCGTGGATTAAGAATCGGTTTTATGTAGACAAGACAGACACGCGACGCGTGGAGCTGGGAAGCCGGCTTTACGCGTCTGATTTGCGTGGGTGAAATAGCGGCGCTGATTCGCGCCGTATAGAGCCCAGGCGGCACGTCCCGGTCAGCGGGATCATCCAGGAGGCCCGGCCAACGGGTCTTGAAACAGGCGGCACATGGCTTCGAAAACCACTAATCCCTTCACCTTTCTCCAGCAGGTTCGCGCGGAGACGGCCAAGGTGACATGGCCTTCGCGGCGCGAAACCATGATCTCGACCGTGATGGTCCTGGTGTTCGCGGTGATCGCGATGCTGTTCTTCTTCGCTGCCGATATTCTGATGGGCTATGCGATCGAGTGGATCCTGGGTCTCGGGCATTAATTCGGCGGTTTACGGAGAGGTCGTGAAATGACTGCACGGTGGTATATCGTCCACGCCTATTCGAACTTCGAGAAGAAGGTCGCCGAGGATATCGAGAACAAGGCCAAGCAGAAGGGCCTGTCCGGCGATATCGAGCAGATCGTCGTGCCGACCGAGAAGGTCGTCGAGATCCGCCGTGGCCGCAAGGTCGATGCCGAGCGCAAGTTCTTCCCGGGCTATGTGCTGTTGAAGGCCAATCTGACCGATGCCGTGTTCTCGCTGGTCAAGAACACGCCGAAGGTCACCGGTTTCCTGGGCGACTCCAAGCCCGTGCCGATCACCGAGACCGAGGCGCAGCGCATCCTGAACCAGGTTCAGGAGGGCGTCGAGCGGCCGAAGCCTTCGGTCACCTTCGAGATCGGCGAGGCGATCCGCGTTTCGGACGGTCCGTTCGCGTCGTTCAACGGCGTCGTCCAGGAAGTGGACGAGGAGCGTGCCCGCCTCAAGGTGGAAGTTTCGATCTTCGGGCGCGCCGTGCCCGTCGATCTGGAATTCGGACAGGTCGAAAAGGGCTGATCCGTACACCCGCGCCGGAAGGCGTTGGTACACCCGCGCCGCGAGGCGTCGGGAGCGGCGGTAGACGCCGCATGAACGGGTGGGAGGCGAAGGCGGCACAGCCGGCCGTCGGAACCGCACCACCAGACTGCAACCGCCGGCGTTTCCCTGGTAACGGGGCCGGCATGAGAAAAGGCAGGAATAGAGATGGCTAAGAAAGTTGCAGGCCAGCTCAAGCTCCAGGTTGCCGCGGGCTCGGCCACGCCGTCGCCCCCGATCGGCCCGGCGCTTGGTCAGCGCGGCATCAACATCATGGAATTCTGCAAGGCGTTCAACGCGCAGACCCAGGAGCTCGAGAAGGGATCGCCGATCCCGGTCGTCATCACCTACTACCAGGACAAGTCGTTCACCTTCGTCATGAAGACGCCGCCGGTGAGCTACTTCCTGAAGAAGGCAGCCAACCTGAAGTCGGGCTCCAAGGAGCCGGGCAAGGTCAAGGCCGGCACGATCAGCCGCGACAAGGTGCGCGCGATCGCAGAGCAGAAGATGAAGGACCTGAACGCAAACGACGTCGAGGCGGCCATGCGCATGGTCGAGGGTTCCGCCCGCTCGATGGGCCTGGAAGTGGTGGGCTAAGATCATGGCAAAGATTGCAAAGCGTATTGCCAAGAGCCGCGAAGGCATCGATCCGAACAAGGCTTACGCCCTCTCCGAGGCGCTGCAGCTGCTCAAGGACCGGTCCAAGGTGAAGTTCGACGAGACCGTCGAGATATCGATGAACCTCGGCGTCGATCCGCGCCATGCCGACCAGATGGTCCGCGGCGTGGTCAACCTGCCGAACGGCACCGGCCGCTCGGTGCGCGTCGCGGTGTTTGCCCGTGGCGACAAGGCCGAGGAAGCCAAGGCCGCCGGCGCCGATATCGTTGGCGCCGAGGATCTTGTCGACATCGTCCAGAAGGGCACGATCGATTTCGATCGCTGCATCGCCACGCCGGACATGATGCCGCTGGTCGGTCGTCTGGGCAAGGTTCTCGGCCCGCGCGGCATGATGCCGAACCCGAAGGTCGGCACCGTGACCACCGATGTGGCCGCGGCCGTCAAGGCTTCGAAGGGCGGCGCCGTCGAGTTCCGCGTCGAGAAGGCCGGCATCGTCCAGGCCGGCGTCGGCAAGGTCTCGTTCGACGTCAAGGCGCTGGAAGAAAATGTCCGCGCCTTCGCCGATGCGGTGACCAGGGCCAAGCCCGCGGGCGCCAAGGGCAACTACGTCAAGAAGGTGTCGGTCACCTCGACGATGGGCCCCGGCCTCAAGCTCGACATCGCGACGCTCGCCGCGTCGTAAGTGTCATCTGATCGGCTAGGCCGATCGCAAAAGAATCCCGGACCGCCGATCCGTCGGCGGCCCGGTACCCCGGAAGCCGAAAGGTTTCCGGATATCCTGTCCGAGATTGCAGGCGGCCCAAAAGCCTTAATTCACTTGGGCCTGCATGAGACGGGTGAAGACCCGACAAAGGAGCCAAGCTCCAATGAAAGGTTCGAACCGTGTTTGCCTTTTGTCTGCGCACTATCCGGCGTGCCGGCTGGTGTGGCGAAAGGGGGCAGGATCCTCGAGCGTCGTTCGGGAGATCCGTACTGGATGGCCCGGCCGGCAAAAGGCAACCCGACGCCTGACCTCGTTAATGGGGCAGGGGTCAACTGGAGATAGGCAGTGGACAGAGCGGAAAAACGCGAACTCGTCACGGGCCTGAATGATGCGTTTTCAAGCGCTGGTTCAGTCGTCGTGGCCCACTACGCCGGTATCACCGTCGCGCAAATGAACGACCTTCGGTCGAAGATGCGCGCCGCCGGTGGCACCGTCAAAGTCGCGAAGAACCGTCTCGCCAAGATCGCTCTTCAGGGCACGGACTCCGCATCGATCATCGATCTGTTCAAGGGACAGACGCTGGTCGCTTATTCGGAGGATCCGATTGCGGCGCCGAAGGTCGCGTCCGATTTCGCCAAGGGGAATGACAAGTTGATCATTCTCGGTGGCGCGATGGGTACGACCTCGCTCGATGCCGACGGTGTGAAGGCACTCGCCACACTACCGTCGCTCGACGAGCTGCGCGCCAGGCTGGTTGGCATGATCGCCACGCCGGCTACCCGGATCGCCCAGATCGTCAATGCGCCCGCGGCTTCGGTCGCGCGTGTCATCGGCGCTTACGCCCGGAAGGACGAGGCGGCATGAGGCCGTTCCTCGCTGTCAACAACACACGTTCGAACCTAGTGAAGGAATACAAAAATGGCTGATCTCGCAAAGATCGTAGACGACCTTTCGAAGCTGACCGTCCTCGAGGCGGCCGAGCTGTCGAAGCTCCTGGAAGAGAAGTGGGGCGTTTCGGCTGCCGCTCCGGTGGCGGTTGCCGCTGCTGGCGGCGCTGGTGCCGCTGCCGCTGCTCCGGCTGAAGAGAAGACGGAATTCGACGTCGTTCTCGCCGATGCCGGCGCCCAGAAGATCAACGTCATCAAGGAAGTCCGCGCCATCACGGGCCTTGGCCTCAAGGAAGCCAAGGACCTGGTCGAAGCGGCTCCGAAGCCGGTCAAGGAAGGCGTTTCCAAGGCCGACGCCGACAAGTTCAAGGCTCAGCTGGAAGCAGCTGGCGCCAAGGTCGAGCTGAAGTAAGCCTGTTAGGCGAGGGCGGGCGGTCTCGCGCCGTCCGCCCCCTCCCTTGACGAAGGGAGGGTTCTGTTGCGCGAGGCGTTTGAAAACCTCTTTCCTGAGGGCCGAAAAGCGGCCTTCCGGAAACGGGTTTTCTCCCGTTTTAGCCGGTAGCCGCCAAACCATCGGCAGGGCGGCCGGAAAAACAGATAGGGGCAGCCGCCAAGGCCGCCCGTTGGTGCAAGGCGAGCCGCGGCGAGGTTCGTCCCGAGTTTATAGCTAAGGAGCGACGATGGCCCAGACCCAGACTTTCAATGGCCGCAGACGCGTACGCAAGTTCTTCGGAAAGATCCCGGAAGTTGCGGAGATGCCGAACCTCATCGAGGTTCAGAAGGCATCCTATGACCAGTTCCTGATGGTGGACGAGCCCAAGGGCGGCCGTCCGGACGAAGGGCTGCAGGCCGTTTTCAAGTCGGTCTTCCCGATCTCCGACTTTTCCGGCTCCTCGATGCTGGAGTTCGTGAAGTACGAGTTCGAGGCACCGAAATTCGACGTTGACGAGTGCCGTCAGCGCGACCTGACCTATGCTGCCCCGCTGAAGGTGACGCTGCGCCTCATCGTGTTCGATATCGACGAGGATACCGGCGCCAAGTCGATCAAGGACATCAAGGAGCAGGACGTCTACATGGGCGACATGCCGCTCATGACGTCGAACGGCACCTTCATCGTCAACGGCACCGAGCGCGTCATCGTCTCGCAGATGCACCGTTCGCCGGGCGTCTTCTTCGACCATGACAAGGGCAAGTCGCACTCGTCGGGCAAGCTTCTGTTTGCCGCGCGCGTCATTCCCTATCGCGGTTCGTGGCTCGACATCGAGTTCGATAGCAAGGACGTCGTGCACGCCCGCATCGACCGCCGCCGCAAGATTCCGGTGACGTCGCTCTTGATGGCGCTCGGCATGGACGGCGAGGAGATCCTGTCGACCTTCTACAACAAGATCACCTACAAGCGTGCCGGCGACCACTGGCGCATTCCGTTCAACGTCGAGCGTTTCCGCGGCCTCAAGGCCGTCGGCGACCTGGTCGACGCCGACACCGGCGAGATCGTGGTCGAACAAGGCAAGAAGATCACCGCCCGCCAGGCTCGCCAGCTCGGCGAGAAGGGTCTCAAAGCCATCAAGGCGACCGACGAGGACCTGCTCGGCAACTACCTTGCCGAGGACATCGTCAACTACGCCACCGGCGAGATCTTCCTCGAAGCCGGCGACGAGATCGACGACAAGACGCTGAAGGTGCTGCTCGGCACCGGCGAGGACGAGATCCAGATACTGGACATCGACCACGTCAACGTCGGCGCCTACATCCGCAACACGCTCAACGTCGACAAGAACGAGAGCCGCCAGGACGCGCTGTTCGACATCTACCGCGTCATGCGCCCGGGCGAGCCGCCGACGCTCGAGACCGCCGAAGCCATGTTCAACTCGCTGTTCTTCGACAGCGAGCGCTACGACCTGTCGGCCGTCGGCCGCGTCAAGATGAACATGCGCCTCGAGCTCAAGGCCGAGGACACCGTGCGCGTGCTGCGCAAGGACGATATCCTGGCCGTGGTCAAGACGCTGGTCGAACTCCGCGACGGTAAGGGCGAGATCGACGACATCGACAATCTCGGCAACCGCCGCGTGCGTTCGGTCGGCGAGTTGATGGAGAACCAGTACCGCGTCGGCCTGCTGCGCATGGAGCGCGCGATCAAGGAGCGCATGTCCTCGATCGAGATCGACACGGTCATGCCGCAGGACCTAATCAACGCCAAGCCGGCGGCCGCCGCCGTGCGCGAGTTCTTCGGTTCCTCGCAGCTGTCGCAGTTCATGGACCAGACCAACCCGCTGTCGGAGATCACCCACAAGCGCCGCCTGTCGGCGCTTGGACCGGGCGGTCTGACCCGCGAGCGCGCCGGCTTCGAGGTGCGCGACGTGCACCCGACGCATTACGGCCGCATCTGCCCGATCGAAACGCCGGAAGGCCCGAATATCGGTCTGATCAACTCGCTGGCCACCTTCGCGCGCGTCAACAAGTACGGCTTCATCGAAAGCCCGTACCGCAAGATCGTGGGCGGCAAGCTGACCAACGAGGTTGTCTATCTGTCGGCGATGGAAGAGGCCAAGCACTATGTCGCGCAGGCCAATGCCGAGCTCGACAAGAGCGGCAGCTTCGTCGACGAGTTCGTCATTTGCCGTAACGCCGGCGAAGTGATGATGGCGCCGCGCGAAAACGTCGACCTGATGGACGTCTCGCCGAAGCAGATGGTGTCGGTCGCGGCAGCGCTCATCCCGTTCCTCGAGAACGACGACGCCAACCGCGCGCTGATGGGCTCGAACATGCAGCGTCAGGCCGTGCCGCTGGTGCGCGCCGAGGCGCCGTTCGTCGGCACCGGCATGGAGCCGGTCGTCGCCCGGGATTCGGGCGCGGCCATCGGCGCCCGCCGCGGCGGCGTGGTCGACCAGGTCGACGCGACCCGTATCGTCATCCGCGCCACGGAAGACCTCGATCCCGGCAAGTCCGGCGTCGACATCTACCGGCTGATGAAGTTCCAGCGTTCGAACCAGAACACCTGCATCAACCAGCGTCCGCTGGTGCGCATGGGCGACCGCGTCAACAAGGGCGACATCATTGCCGACGGTCCCTCGACGGAGCTCGGCGATCTGGCGCTCGGCCGCAACGTGCTGGTCGCGTTCATGCCGTGGAACGGCTACAACTACGAGGACTCGATCCTGCTCTCCGAGCGCATCGTGGCCGACGACGTCTTCACCTCGATCCACATCGAGGAGTTCGAGGTCATGGCGCGCGACACCAAGCTCGGGCCGGAGGAAATCACGCGCGACATTCCGAACGTTTCGGAAGAGGCGCTGAAGAACCTCGACGAGGCCGGCATCGTCTATATCGGTGCCGAGGTGCAGCCGGGCGACATCCTGGTCGGCAAGATCACGCCGAAGGGCGAAAGCCCGATGACGCCGGAAGAAAAGTTGCTCCGCGCCATCTTCGGCGAAAAGGCCTCGGACGTCCGCGACACCTCCATGCGCATGCCTCCGGGCACCTTCGGCACGGTCGTCGAAGTGCGCGTCTTCAACCGCCACGGCGTGGAGAAGGACGAGCGCGCGATGGCGATCGAGCGCGAGGAGATCGAGCGTCTGGCCAAGGACCGCGACGACGAACAGGCGATCCTCGACCGCAACGTCTATGCGCGTCTTTCCGACGTGCTGGTCGGGAAGGAAGCGATCGCCGGACCGAAGGGCTTCAAGAAGGGCTCGAAGCTGTCGAAGGACACGCTCGACGAGTATCCGCGTTCGCAGTGGTGGCAGTTCGCAGTGGAGAACGAGAAGCTCCAGGGCGAACTCGAGGCTCTGCGCGGCCAGTATGACGAGTCCAAGAAGGCGCTCGAGCAGCGTTTCATGGACAAGGTCGAGAAGGTGCAACGCGGCGACGAAATGCCTCCGGGCGTCATGAAGATGGTCAAGGTCTTCGTGGCGGTGAAGCGCAAGATGCAGCCGGGCGACAAGATGGCCGGCCGTCACGGCAATAAGGGTGTCGTGTCGCGCATCGTTCCGGTCGAGGACATGCCTTTCCTCGAGGACGGCACGCATGCCGATATCGTGCTCAACCCGCTGGGTGTGCCGAGCCGCATGAATGTCGGCCAGATCCTGGAAACGCATCTGGGCTGGGCTTGCGCAGGCATGGGCAGGAAGATCGGCGAGCTGATCGACGCGTATAAGGGTGGCGGCGATATCAAGCCGCTGCGCAAGACGCTGGAAAGCTTCATGCCGGCCAACGACCGCAACGAGCCGATCCGCGAGTATGACGACGAGAGCATCGTTCGCCTGAGCGAGCAGATGCGCCGCGGCGTCTCCATCGCGACACCGGTGTTCGACGGCGCGCATGAGGCCGACATCAACACCATGCTGGAGCAGGCAGGCCTGCACACCAGCGGTCAGTCGCAGCTCTATGACGGCCGCACCGGCGAGCCGTTCGATCGCAAGGTGACGATGGGCTATATCTATATGCTCAAGCTGCATCACCTGGTGGACGACAAGATCCACGCGCGTTCGATCGGTCCGTACTCGCTCGTCACCCAGCAGCCGCTGGGCGGCAAGGCGCAGTTCGGCGGCCAGCGCTTCGGCGAAATGGAGGTCTGGGCGCTCGAAGCCTACGGCGCCGCCTACACGCTGCAGGAAATGCTGACGGTGAAGTCGGACGACGTCGCCGGCCGCACCAAGGTCTACGAGGCGATCGTGCGCGGCGACGACACGTTCGAGGCGGGCATTCCGGAGAGCTTCAACGTTCTCGTCAAGGAAATGCGCTCGCTGGGCCTCAATGTCGAGCTGGAGAACACCCAGGTCGAAGAGACCCCGACGCGTCTGCCCGACGCAGCCGAGTAAAGCCTACGGCGCGCCGCTTTAGGATGCGGCGCGCCCTTCAAATTTTTCGGTCGGGCAACCGGCCAGTCTGCGGACATTTCGTCCGCGATCGATGCAAGGGGTTATCGAGGACCCTGAAAAGGAGAACGGCATGAACCAAGAGGTCATGAATCTCTTCAACCCGCAGGCGCCTGCGCAGGTGTTCGATTCCATCCGGATCTCGCTTGCCAGCCCAGAGAAGATTCTGTCCTGGTCGTTCGGCGAGATCAAGAAGCCGGAGACCATCAACTACCGCACCTTCAAGCCGGAGCGTGACGGCCTGTTCTGCGCGCGCATTTTTGGCCCGATCAAGGACTATGAGTGCCTGTGCGGCAAGTACAAGCGCATGAAGTACAAGGGCGTCATCTGCGAAAAGTGCGGCGTCGAAGTCACGTTGTCGCGTGTTCGCCGCGAGCGGATGGGCCATATCGAGCTCGCCGCGCCCGTCGCCCATATCTGGTTCCTGAAGTCGCTGCCCTCGCGCATCGGCACGCTGCTCGACATGACGCTCAAGGATATCGAGCGCGTGCTCTACTTCGAGAACTACATCGTCACCGAGCCCGGCCTCACCGCGCTGAAGGAGAATCAGCTCCTCAGCGAGGAAGAGTACATGCTTGCCGTCGACGAGTATGGCGAGGACTCTTTCACCGCCATGATCGGCGCCGAGGCCATCCATGACCTTCTGGCCGGCATGGACCTGGAGAAGATCGCCGGCGACCTGCGTTCGGAGCTGGCGTCGACCACCTCCGAGCTCAAGCAGAAGAAGTATCTGAAGCGGCTCAAGGTTGTGGAAAACTTCATGGAATCCGGCAACCGTCCGGAATGGATGATCATGAAGGTTGTTCCGGTGATCCCGCCGGACCTGCGTCCGCTCGTCCCGCTGGACGGCGGTCGCTTCGCCACGTCCGACCTCAACGATCTCTATCGCCGCGTCATCAACCGCAACAACCGCCTGAAGCGGCTGATCGAGTTGCGCGCGCCCGGCATCATCGTGCGCAATGAAAAGCGCATGCTGCAGGAAGCCGTCGACGCGTTGTTCGACAACGGCCGTCGCGGCCGCGTCATCACTGGCGCCAACAAGCGTCCGCTGAAGTCGCTGTCCGATATGCTCAAAGGCAAGCAGGGCCGGTTCCGTCAGAACCTGCTCGGCAAGCGCGTCGACTATTCCGGCCGCTCGGTCATCGTGACCGGTCCGGAGCTGAAGCTGCATCAGTGCGGCCTGCCGAAGAAGATGGCGCTCGAGCTCTTCAAGCCCTTCATCTACGCCCGTCTCGACGCCAAGGGTTTCTCCTCGACCGTCAAGCAGGCGAAGAAGCTGGTCGAGAAGGAACGTCCGGAGGTCTGGGATATCCTCGACGAGGTCATCCGCGAGCATCCGGTGCTGTTGAACCGCGCGCCGACGCTGCACCGCCTCGGCATCCAGGCGTTCGAGCCGATCCTGATTGAAGGCAAGGCGATCCAGCTGCATCCGCTGGTCTGCACCGCCTTCAACGCCGACTTCGACGGCGACCAGATGGCGGTCCACGTGCCGCTGTCCTTGGAAGCGCAGTTGGAAGCCCGCGTGCTGATGATGTCGACCAACAACATCCTGCACCCGGCCTCTGGCGCGCCGATCATCGTGCCGTCGCAGGACATGGTTCTCGGTCTCTACTATCTCTCGATCGTCAACCAGAACGAGCCGGGCGAAGGCATGGTGTTTGCCGACATGGGCGAGCTCCAGCATGCGCTGGAGACCAAGGCCGTGACGCTGCACGCCAAGATCAAGGGTCGCTTCCGCACCGTCGACGCCGAAGGCAAGACGGTGTCGAAGATCTACGACACCACGCCTGGCCGCATGATCATCGGCGAACTGCTGCCGAAGAACGTCAACGTGCCGTATGAGACCGCCAACCAGGAGATGACCAAGAAGAACATCTCCAAGATGATCGACACCGTCTACCGCCACTGCGGTCAGAAGGAGACGGTCATTTTCTGCGATCGCATCATGGCGCTCGGCTTCGCGCATGCCTGCCGCGCCGGCATCTCGTTCGGCAAGGACGACATGCTGATCCCGGATTCCAAGATCAAGCTGGTCTCCGAGACCGAGGCTTTGGCCAAGGAATACGAGCAACAGTACAATGACGGCCTGATCACCCAGGGCGAGAAGTACAACAAGGTCGTCGACGCCTGGGCCAAGTGCTCGGAAAAGGTCGCCGACGAGATGATGGCCCGCATCAAGGCGGTGGAGTTCGAGGACAATGGCCGTCAGAAGCCGATGAACTCGATCTACATGATGTCGCATTCGGGTGCGCGCGGTTCGCCCACCCAGATGCGTCAGCTCGCCGGCATGCGTGGCCTGATGGCCAAGCCCTCGGGTGAAATCATCGAGACGCCGATCATCTCGAACTTCAAGGAAGGCCTTACCGTGCTCGAGTATTTCAACTCGACCCACGGCGCCCGCAAGGGTCTGGCCGACACCGCCTTGAAGACGGCGAATTCGGGTTATCTCACCCGCCGTCTCGTCGACGTGGCGCAGGACTGCATCGTCAACTCCGTGGATTGCGGTACCGACAAGGGCCTCACCATGCAGCCGATCGTCGATGCCGGTCAGGTCGTCGCTTCGGTCGGCCAGCGCGTGCTGGGCCGCACCGCGCTCGACGACATCAACCATCCGGTCTCCGGCGAATTGCTGGTCAAGGCCGGAACGCTAATGGATGAGCGCGATGTCGAGCAGATCGAAAAGGCCGGCGTGCAGTCGATCCGCATCCGTTCGGCGCTGACCTGCGAGGTCAGGACCGGCGTGTGCGCTGTCTGCTACGGTCGCGACCTTGCCCGCGGTACCCCTGTCAACCAGGGCGAGGCCGTCGGCGTCATCGCGGCGCAGTCGATCGGCGAGCCGGGCACCCAGCTCACCATGCGTACCTTCCACATGGGCGGTACGGCGCAGGTGGTGGATAGCTCGTTCCTTGAAGCCTCCTATGAGGGCAAGGTGCAGATCCGCAACCGCAACGTGGTGCGCAACTCGGAAGGCCAGCAGATGGTCATGGGCCGCAACATGGCGGTGCTCATCCTCGATGAGACCGGCAAGGAGCGCGCCACGCACCGCGTCGCCTATGGTTCGCGTATCTTCGTGGACGATGGCGACAAGGTGAAGCGCGGCCAGCGTATCGCCGAGTGGGATCCCTATACCCGCCCGATCCTCACCGAAATCGAGGGCAGGGTGGCGTTCGAGGACCTGGTCGACGGCATCTCCGTGCAGGAAACGGCCGACGAGTCGACCGGCATCACCAAGCGTGAGGTCATCGACTGGCGTTCGACGCCGCGCGGCAGCGACCTGAAGCCCGCGATCGTCATCCAGGACGCCAAGGGCAAGGTCGGCAAGCTGTCGAAGGGCGGCGATGCACGCTTCCTGCTCTCGGTCGAGGCCATCCTCTCGGTCGAGCCGGGCGCGCATGTCCGTCCGGGCGACGTGCTTGCGCGTATCCCGATGGAAAGCGCCAAGACCAAGGACATCACCGGCGGTCTGCCGCGTGTTGCGGAATTGTTCGAGGCCCGCCGTCCGAAGGATCACGCCATCATCGCCGAGATCGATGGCACGATCCGCTTCGGCCGCGACTACAAGAACAAGCGCCGCATCATCATCGAGCCGCATGACTCGACGCTCGAGCCGGTGGAGTACCTGATCCCGAAGGGCAAGCCGTTCCATCTCCAGGACGGCGACGTCATCGAGAAGGGCGACTACATCCTCGACGGCAACCCGGCGCCGCACGACATCCTGGCGATCAAGGGCGTGGAGGCGCTTGCCTCCTACCTCGTCAACGAGATCCAGGAGGTCTACCGTCTGCAGGGCGTGTCGATCAACGACAAGCACATCGAGGTGATCGTTCGCCAGATGCTGCAGAAGGTCGAGATCACCACGCAGGGCGACTCGACCTACATTCCGGGCGACCACGTCGACGTGATCGAACTGGAAGAGGTCAACGAGCGCCTGATCGAGGACGGCAAGAAGCCGGCCGAAGGTCAGCCGGTGCTGCTCGGCATCACCAAGGCCTCGCTGCAGACGCCGTCCTTCATCTCGGCCGCTTCCTTCCAGGAGACGACCAGGGTGCTCACCGAGGCCGCGGTTGCCGGCAAGACCGACATGCTGCAGGGCCTCAAGGAAAACGTCATCGTCGGCCGCCTGATCCCGGCCGGAACGGGCGGTACGATGAGCCAAATCCGGCGCATCGCAACTTCGCGCGACGAGCTCATCATCGACGAGCGCCGCAAGGCCTCCGGTGTCGAGGTCGCCGACCCGATGCTGACCGACATGGTCAACGCCGCGCAGTGAGCGGCTTGACATGAGAAACGATGAGAAGGGGCCCACGTGGCCCCTTCTTGTATTTCAAGAGCGTGGACACCGGTTTTCGGAAGAGATCATAATCGAATAAAGAGACCAGATCAGTATGACGGTTCTATTAGCCGTCATCCTGATCTGGCTTCACGAACGAGGAAGAACTATGAGCAGCAAGACTTGGACGGCTGTCGACGACTACATCGTTTCCTCTCTTTTCGAAGCGGATCCCATCCTGGATGCGGTGCTTGAGGCCAACCGCGATCAGGGCCTGCCCGCGATCGACGTGTCGGCCGCGCAGGGCAAACTGCTGTCGCTGCTGGTGCGCATCCGCGGCGCGAAGAAGGTGCTGGAAATAGGCACGCTCGGCGGCTACTCGACCATCTGGATGGCGAGGGGATTGCCGGCGGACGGCAAGGTCGTGACGCTGGAGCTCGATCCGCACCACGCCAAGGTCGCGCGCTCGAATTTCGAGCGGGCAGGGGTTTCCGACAGTGTCGACCTGCGCGTGGGGCCTGCGCTGCAGTCGCTTGGCAAGCTGGCGGACGAAGGTGCCGGACCGTTCGACCTCATCTTCATCGATGCCGACAAGCCGAACAACCCGAACTATCTGACCCGGGCCATGAAGCTGTCGCGCCCAGGCACCGTCATCGTCTGCGACAACGTCATCCGCGACGGCGCGGTCGTGAAAAAGAACAGCGGCGACGCCAATGTCGAAGGCGCTCGCGCCGCGTTTTCGTTCATCGGCGGCGAGAAGCGGCTGGACGGCACCGCTATCCAGACCGTAGGCGCCAAGGGCTATGATGGCTTCGCCATTGCGATCGTCGAGTGAGGTTGCCGTTGGCCTCGGCGCTTTGCCGCCGCCTCAGTCGAAGAACACCTCGACCACGTTGCGCTTGCCGAGCATGAAGGCGTCGGCGACGTGCTGCAGCGGCGCGAGGTCGACATCCGAAGTGCCGGCGCGAACGATCTCGGCGAAGCGCTTGTAAAGCATCGGATATTCGGCCTCGGGCTCGTCGTGGACGACCTTGCCGTCGACGGCGAGCTTAGCGCCGCCGCCCGACAGCACCATCTTGCCCTTGTCGGTCTCGGCGACGATGTCCCAGCTCTGCGGGCCGGTCTGAAGCCAGTCGAGCTCCATCGTCACCGGCAAGCCGGTCGACGTGCGGAAGGCGACATGGGCCGCGACCGGTGCCGCGCGGTTCTCCGGAAAATCGAGCACGGCCGAGGTGATGAACATAGCAGGCAGGATGTGGGTGGCGATCGACAGCGCGTTGATGCCCGGATCGAACACGCCGAAGCCGCCGGGTTCCCAGATCCATTCCTGGTTCGGGTGCCAGCGGCGCACGTCTTCCTTCCAATTGATGGCGGCCGAAGTCAGTCTGGCCGAGGCAAGGAATGCGCGCGCGGCCTCCACCGCCGGCGCATAGCGCGAATGCCAACTGGCGAAGAGTGAAACGCCGTTCTCTTCGGCAAGCGCCTTGAGGTGTTCGACTTCGCTGACCGTGGCGCCCGGCGGCTTCTCGAGGAACACATGCTTTTTCGCCTCCAGTGCGGTGCGCGCGGCGTCGTAACGGAACTGCGGCGGCATGCAGAGCGAGACCGCCTCGAGGCCGGGTTCGGCCGCAAGCATGGCTTCGATCGTTGGATAGTTCGGGATCCCGTCGACTTTGCCGTGGCGGCTGGCCGCGGCGGCGAGCTGAAAGTCCCCATCCTTGGCGACCGCCGGCAAATGCTGGTCGCGCACGATCTTGCCCACACCGACGATGCCGAGCTTGATGGGACTGCTGGTCATGGAAACTCCAAGGAATGAAAGGGTGCCTAGGCGGGGCAGGTTTGTCCGGCGGGTTCTGGGAAATATGACGGCTGGCCGCGCTTTTCAGATCGGCTCTTCAAAGGTGACGATCGAAACTTCGCCCTCCAGTGCGCCCTGATAGGCCGACAGATGCGGCTCCTCGTCGGGCTCGCCCTCCATGTCACCGATCTGGTCGAGCTCGGCCTCGGCGTAACCTTCCGCGGCGAGCGATTCGAGCGCGCGGCGCACGGCAGAATCATCGTCGGGCGCCACCAGCATCACATGCACGCCCTCCGGCTTGCCGCCTTTCTTCTTCCAGACCCGCCCGGTGATGATCGTGACCGGCCGTTCTTCATTGTCGTTCACGGCTGATTCCTCGTTTTCCCGGAGATTGTCCGGTGCAAGCCGCCTTTTGGCACGAAGCAAGGGCACAGGACAGCGCAAAGCCGGTCACTTTCTTCCTCGCTCTTGAAAAAAGACGCAAGAAAATTACATGCGTTTTTCGCATGGCTGCTCAGCTTTGGGTTGGACGCAATATTTGCCGCGCCGGGGTTGACGGACCCTGGGGTTGCGAGTAGAAGCCGCGACGTCAGAACCGATGTGAGGCTCTCCTGTCCGAAGCGACACGCTTTGGAGTTTGCCTCAAACAGGGTTCGTTTTACGAGCGAAAAGACATTTCCGGCGCGCATGAAGCGGCTTCCGCTTCCTCTGCAATTTGTTCGGGCAGGACCGCGAGGCGCGGTGTGTTGCCCGAATTTGCGTATGGGAATGACGCTTTGAGCGGCCCTGACAGGGCAGACACGGAATTGAGAGACAAGAGGGTTTAATGCCTACCGTCAACCAGCTGATCCGCAAGCCGCGCCTGGCGCCGGTGAAGCGTAACAAGGTCCCGGCCATGCAGCAGAACCCGCAGAAGCGGGGCGTCTGCACGCGCGTCTACACCACGACGCCGAAGAAGCCGAACTCGGCGCTGCGCAAGGTGGCCAAGATTCGCCTGACCAACGGCTTTGAAGTGATCGGCTACATCCCCGGCGAAGGCCACAACCTTCAGGAGCACTCGGTGGTCATGATCCGCGGCGGTCGCGTCAAGGATCTGCCGGGCGTCCGCTACCACATCATCCGCGGCGTGCTCGACACGCAGGGTGTGAAGAACCGCAAGCAGCGTCGTTCGAAATACGGCGCCAAGCGTCCGAAGTAAGGGTTTCCCATGTCCCGTCGTCACAGTGCAGAAAAGCGTGAGATCAATCCGGACCCCAAGTTCGGCGATCTGATTGTCACCAAGTTCATGAACGCCGTCATGTATGACGGCAAGAAGTCGGTTGCCGAGACCATCGTCTATGGCGCGCTGGACCAGGTCCAGGCCAAGACCAAGCAGGAGCCGGTCACCGTCTTCCATCAGGCGCTCGACAATGTCGCGCCGCATGTGGAAGTGCGCTCGCGTCGCGTCGGCGGCGCCACCTACCAGGTTCCGGTCGACGTGCGCCCCGAGCGCCGTCAGGCGCTGGCCATCCGCTGGCTGATCGCCGCGGCGCGCAACCGCAACGAGACCACCATGGTCGACCGCCTCTCGGGCGAGCTGATGGACGCGGCCAACAACCGCGGCACGGCCGTCAAGAAGCGTGAAGACACCCACAAGATGGCGGAAGCCAACCGCGCCTTCGCGCATTACCGCTGGTAACGCGAAAGAGACTGAGAGGCACCTCCCATGGCCCGCGAATACAAAATCGAAGACTACCGCAATTTCGGTATCATGGCGCATATCGACGCCGGCAAGACGACGACGACCGAGCGCGTCCTCTACTACACGGGCAAGTCGCACAAGATCGGCGAAGTCCATGACGGCGCTGCCACCATGGACTGGATGGAGCAGGAGCAGGAACGCGGCATCACCATCACCTCTGCCGCGACCACGACCTTCTGGAAGGGTCGTGACGGCAAGATGCGCCGCTTCAACATCATCGACACCCCCGGACACGTCGACTTCACCATCGAAGTCGAGCGTTCGCTGCGCGTGCTCGACGGCGCCATCGCGCTGCTCGACGCCAACGCCGGCGTGGAGCCGCAGACCGAGACCGTCTGGCGCCAGGCTGATAAGTACCACGTGCCGCGCATGATCTTCTGCAACAAGATGGACAAGATCGGCGCCGACTTCTACCGCTCCGAGGAAATGATCGCCTCGCGCCTCGGCGCGCAGGCTGTCGTCATGCAGCTGCCGATCGGTGCCGAGACCGAGTTCAAGGGCGTTGTCGACCTCGTCGAGATGAACGCGCTCGTCTGGCGCGACGAGACCCTTGGCGCTGCCTGGGACGTCGTCGAGATCCCGGCCGATCTCAAGGAAAAGGCCGAGCAGTACCGCGAGAAGATGATCGAAGCCGCCGTCGAGATGGACGAGACCGCGCTCGAGAATTACCTCGAAGGCAAGATGCCGTCGAACGACGAGATCCGCGCGCTGATTCGCAAGGGCACCATCGCGGTCAAGTTCTACCCGATGTTCTGTGGCTCGGCCTTCAAGAACAAGGGTGTGCAGCCGCTGCTCGACGCCGTTGTCGAATACCTGCCGTCGCCGATCGACGTGCCGGCCATCAAGGGTGTCGACGCCAAGACCGACGCCGAGATCGAGCGTCATGCCGATGACAACGAGCCGCTGTCGATGCTGGCGTTCAAGATCATGAACGACCCGTTTGTCGGTTCGCTGACCTTTGCCCGCATCTATTCGGGCAAGCTCGCCAAGGGCACCTCGGTCGACAACACCGTGAAGGGCAAGAAGGAGCGCATCGGCCGCATGCTGCAGATGCATGCGAATTCGCGCGCCGACGTCGAAGAAGCTTACGCAGGCGACATCGTCGCCCTGGCTGGCCTCAAGGACACGACCACCGGCGACACGCTCTGCGATCCGCTGCACCCGGTCATCCTCGAGCGCATGGAATTCCCCGATCCGGTCATCCAGATCGCTATCGAGCCGAAGACCAAGAACGACCAGGAAAAGATGGGCCTCGCGCTGCATCGTCTGGCGGCCGAGGATCCGTCCTTCCGCGTCAAGACCGACGAGGAAAGCGGCCAGACCATCATCGCCGGCATGGGCGAGCTGCATCTTGACATCATCGTCGACCGCATGCGCCGCGAGTTCAAGGTCGAAGCCAATGTCGGCGCGCCGCAGGTGGCTTATCGCGAGACGATCACCCGCACCCACGAACAGGACTACACGCACAAGAAGCAGACCGGCGGTACCGGCCAGTTCGCTCGCGTCAAGATCATATTCGAGCCGAACACCGAGAGCGAAGAGTTCGTGTTCGAGTCCAAGATCGTCGGCGGCGCGGTTCCGAAAGAATACATCCCGGGCGTCGAGAAGGGCATCAACAGCGTCATGGGTTCCGGCCCGTTCGCCGGCTTCCCGATGATCGGTGTCAAGGCCACGCTGATCGACGGCGCCTTCCACGACGTCGACTCCTCGGTGCTGGCGTTCGAAATCGCCTCCCGCGCCTGCTTCAAGGAAGCCGCTCCGCGCCTCGGCGTGCAGTTGCTCGAGCCGATCATGAAGGTCGAGGTCGTGACGCCGGAAGATTACGTCGGCGGCGTCATCGGCGATCTCAACGGCCGTCGTGGTCAGATCCAGGGTCAGGAAGCGCGCGGCGTTGCCGTCGTCATCAACGCGATGGTGCCGCTCGCGAACATGTTCAAGTACGTCGACAATCTGCGTTCGATGTCGCAGGGCCGCGCCCAGTACACGATGCAGTTCGACCACTACGAGCCGGTTCCGACCGCGGTCGCCCAGGAAGTTCAGAAGAAATACGCGTAACTCGAGCGGGTTGCACGAGACCTTAATTCAAGGCCCGCACGGGCAGGCAGGAATGGAGAGATCACATGGCAAAAGGTAAATTCGAGCGCACCAAGCCGCATGTGAACATTGGCACGATCGGCCACGTCGATCATGGCAAGACGTCGCTGACGGCGGCGATCACGAAGTATTTTGGCGAATACAAGCGCTATGACCAGATCGACGCGGCCCCGGAAGAGAAGGCGCGCGGCATCACGATTTCGACGGCGCATGTCGAGTATGAGACGGCCAACCGTCACTATGCCCATGTCGACTGCCCCGGCCACGCCGACTATGTGAAGAACATGATCACCGGTGCCGCGCAGATGGACGGCGCGATCCTGGTCGTGTCGGCGGCCGACGGCCCGATGCCGCAGACCCGCGAGCACATCCTGCTTGCCCGCCAGGTCGGCGTTCCCTCGATCGTGGTGTTCCTGAACAAGGTCGACCAGGTCGACGACGCCGAGCTTCTGGAATTGGTCGAGCTCGAGGTTCGCGAGCTTCTGTCGAAGAACGAGTTCCCCGGCGACGACATTCCGATCGTCAAGGGCTCGGCGCTGGCTGCGTTGGAAGACTCCAACAAGACCATCGGCGAGGACGCCATCCGCGAGCTGATGGCCCAGGTCGACGCCTACATCCCGACACCGGTTCGTCCGCTTGACAAGCCGTTCCTGATGCCGATCGAGGACGTGTTCTCGATCTCGGGCCGCGGCACGGTGGTGACCGGCCGCGTCGAGCGCGGCATCGTCAAGGTCGGCGAGGAACTGGAGATCGTCGGCATCCG
>NZ_VFTM01000032.1:0-76437 GCF_006439555.1 Mesorhizobium sp. B3-1-6
GCCGCCGATGCTGCCAAAGTCCCCATCAGCCATCGCATCAAGAAATGCGCCTGGAACGACGACTATCTCATCAATGCAATCACTCATATGCGATAGCCCTGGGCTGGCAGGTGATGAAGTCGCTCGGCCTGGCGGAAAAGCACGGCTACCCGCGCTATGTCGCGCATCAGGTCTACTATTCGCTGGTCGGCCGCGACTATGAGTGGGAGCTGATGCCGCTCGGCCTCGACCAGGGCGTCGGCGCGCTGGTATGGAGCCCGCTCGGCTGGGGCCGGCTCACCGGCAAGATCCGCCGCGGACAGCCCTTGCCGGAAAAGAGCCGGCTGCACGACACCGCCAGCTTCGGTCCGCCGGTCGAGGACGAGCATCTTTTCAAGGTGGTCGATGCGCTTGAAGCGGTCGCCGCCGAGACCGGCAAGACCGTGCCGCAGGTCGCCATCAACTGGCTCTTGCGGCGGCCGACCGTGTCGTCGGTCATCATCGGCGCGCGCAACGAGGAGCAGTTGCGGCAGAATCTCGGCGCCGTCGGCTGGGCGCTGACGCCTGAGCAGATCAAGGCGCTCGATGAAGCAAGCGCCGTGACCGCGCCCTATCCTTACTTCCCCTATCGGCGCCAGGAAGGCTTTGCCCGGCTGAACCCGCCAGCGGTTTGACCACGTGTCGACCCGTCCCTATTAGGGCGAGCGTGAACGCTTGCGATTAGCGGCCGCCCTCCGAGCTTCGTCATCCGCGGGCGAAGCAGCCGCGAAGCGGCGTCGCGAAGACCCGAGGATCCATGCCGTTACCTTGATCGCAGAGCGCGGCGGAGCAGAATTCTGGATCGCCGCAACGTTTCGAAGTCACGGAATGGATCCTCGGGTCTTCGCTACGCCGCTTCGCTCCTTGCTGCGCCCGTGGATGACGAAGCGACGGGCATTTCCGCCAATCACTGACGATCGATAAAACCTGCACCTAATGCACCAGGAACTCCCCATCCACCTTCCGCCATTCATTCGGCGCGATCAGCTTGTGATGCGTGTAGGTGACCGAGTGCAGCGGTCCGTCGAGCTTGGTTTTCCAGAATTCGATGAAGCGGATCAGCACCGGGAATTTCGGAGCTATGTCGTAATCCTGCCAGACAAAGCTTTGCAGCAGGTGCGGGTGGTCCGGGTAGTGGTAAAGGATCTTGGCCGTGGTCAGCCCATACCCCTTGAGCATCAGGTCCATTTCGGAATTGTCGCGCATTGCGTTTCCTTGGTTGATTCTCCTTCCTCCCAACGCTGAATTGTGCGCACGGTTGCTTAACTGTCTATGGATTTTTTCGAGCTTCTTAAAAATTTTTGCCGTTAAAACAGGCGGTTAGCAGCCGTGAAGCGAGAGTGCTAATAGCTTTAGCGCTTGACCCCGCGTCATCCCGCCGCGCGAATCCAACGTCTAATATTGCCGTCACGTCGGAACTGTTAATAATGCCTCGAATTCGCGGCCGCTTCGCCGCGATGCCGTCGGCGTTTCAAGGCGGCGGAACGGTCCCGGAGGAAAGCTGAAAAATGTCCGATGTGCATGTCCACCGCGTCCAGCCGGCGTGGAAGAAGAACGCGTTGATCGACAACGATACCTATCTCAAATGGTATGCCGACAGCGTGAAAAATCCGGACAAGTTCTGGGGCAAGCACGGCAAGCGCATCGACTGGTTCAAGCCTTTCACCAAGGTCAAGAACACCTCCTTCAACGGCAAGGTCTCGATCAAGTGGTTCGAGGACGGGCTGACCAACGTCTCCTACAATTGCATCGACCGGCACCTGAAGAAGCGCGGCGACCAGACCGCAATCATCTGGGAAGGCGACAACCCCTACGACGACAAGAAGATCACCTACAACGAGCTTCACGCGCATGTCTGCCGGCTCGCCAATGTGATGAAGAAGCACGGCGTCAAGAAAGGCGACCGCGTCACCATCTACATGCCAATGATCCCGGAAGCCGCCTATGCGATGCTTGCCTGCACGCGCATCGGCGCCATCCATTCGATTGTCTTCGGCGGCTTCTCGCCGGACGCGCTGGCCGGCCGCATCGTCGACTGCGAATCGACCTTCGTCATCACCGCCGACGAGGGCCTGCGCGGCGGCAAACCGATCCCGCTGAAAGAGAACACCGACAAGGCGATCGAAATCGCCGCCAAGCATCATGTGCGGGTGAAGAACGTGGTCGTCGTACGCCGCACCGGCGGCAAGGTCGGCTGGGCGCCCGGCCGCGACGTCTGGTACCACGACGAGATCGCCACGGTGAAGGCCGACTGCAAGCCGGAGAAAATGAAGGCGGAAGACCCGCTTTTCATCCTCTACACCTCCGGCTCGACCGGCAAGCCGAAGGGCGTGCTGCACACCACGGCCGGCTATCTCGTCTATGCCTCGATGACGCACCAATATGTCTTCGACTACCATGACGGCGACATCTACTGGTGCACGGCCGATGTCGGCTGGGTGACGGGCCACAGCTATATCGTCTACGGGCCCTTGGCCAACGGCGCCACGACGCTGATGTTCGAAGGCGTGCCGAACTATCCCTCGCAGTCGCGCTTCTGGGAAGTCATCGACAAGCACAAGGTCAACATCTTCTACACCGCGCCGACGGCGTTGCGCGCGCTGATGGGCGCCGGCGACAGCCATGTGAAGAAGACCTCGCGCAAATCGCTGCGCGTACTCGGCTCGGTCGGCGAGCCGATCAATCCGGAAGCCTGGGAGTGGTATTTCAAGGTCGTCGGCAACGGCAAGGTGCCGATCGTCGACACATGGTGGCAGACCGAGACCGGCGGCATCCTGATCACGCCGCTGCCCGGCGCCACCGATCTCAAGGCAGGCTCGGCGACTCGGCCCTTCTTCGGCGTCAAGCCGGAACTGGTCGACGGTGAGGGCAAGGTGCTCGAAGGAGCCGCCGACGGCAATCTCTGCATCACCGATTCCTGGCCCGGTCAGATGCGCACCGTCTATGGTGACCACGACCGCTTCGTGCAGACCTATTTCTCGACCTACAAGGGCAAGTACTTCACCGGCGACGGCTGCCGCCGCGACGAGGACGGCTACTACTGGATCACCGGCCGCGTCGACGACGTCATCAACGTCTCCGGCCACCGCATGGGCACGGCGGAAGTCGAATCGGCGCTGGTCAGCCACGAGAAAGTGTCGGAAGCCGCCGTCGTCGGCTACCCGCACGACATCAAGGGCCAGGGCATCTACAGCTACGTCACCCTGATGAAGGGCATGGAGCCGAGCGAGGAGCTGCGCAAGGAACTGATCGCGCATGTCCGCAAGGAGATCGGCGCCATTGCTTCGCCCGACAAGATCCAGTTCGCGCCCGGCCTGCCGAAAACCCGTTCCGGCAAGATCATGCGCCGCATTCTGCGCAAGATCGCCGAGGACGATTTCGGCGCGCTGGGCGACACCTCGACGCTCGCCGATCCGGCCGTGGTCGACGACCTGGTCGCCAACCGGCAGAACAAGAAGGGCTGATGACCGGCGATCTCGGCACCGTCAGCCAGCTCTGGCGCTACCCGGCGAGCTCGCTCGCCGGCGAGCGGCTCGATGCCATCTCCGTCGGGCTGAAGACCGTCGACGGCGACCGGCTGTTCGGACTGGTCGATGCATCCGACGGCGAGATCGCCAGGCCCGACCGCGAGGCCAGATGGCATAAGGTGCCGCTGATCCGCACCCGGTTGGGCGAGGACCCGATGAGCAAGGAATGGCGGCTCGAAGTGGCCGTGCCCGGCGGCGGCTGGCTGCCGGCGCCAGACCCTCGAAGCGACCGCGCGGTATCCGCCTTCCTCGGCTTCGAGGCCGCGATCCGACCATTCGGCGCGCAGAACGCGGCGCCCTCCTATGCCGGTCCGCTGACCGAGGCCCGCTACGCCAAGGCGCCGATCCATCTGCTCACCACCGCCTCGCTGTCCCGGCTGAAGGCGCTGCATCCCGAGGGCACACCCGATCCGCGCCGCTTCCGCCCCAACATCGTCGTCAATATGGACCCGGTCGAAGGCGCCTTTCCGGAGACGGAATGGATCGGCAGGAAACTCGCGGTCGGCGATCTCGAGCTCACCGTCTCCGAGCCCTGCCGCCGCTGCGGCTTCACCATCATCGCCCAGGACGGTTTCGACACCGATCCCGGCATCCTGCGCAACCTGGTGCGCCACAACGCCCACAATCTCGGCGTCTACTGCACCGTCGACCAGCCGGCGCGGATCGAACTCGGCGCGCCGATGCGCTTGATGGACTGAAGCGGGCCGGGTCTACCTGTACAAATCCGCCCGTGTCGGTGGCAGGCCGCTCGGGCCGCGGGCGCGCCTGGTGGCGACAGTCTGAAAAATCTGCGCCGAGGCGCGCTGGAAGGTGATCGAGCAACCCGTCAGATAGAGCAGCCACAGCCGCGCCTTGGGCTCGCCGACCTCGGCGACCGCCTCGTCGAAGCGCGCATGCAGACGCTCCGCCCACAGGCGGCAGGTTTGCGCATAATGCTCGCGCAGGTTCTCCACGTCATAGACGAGGAAGCCGTGCGCCTCGAGATTGCCAAGCGTCATGCCGATCGTATCGAGCTCGCCGCCAGGAAAGATGTATTTGATCAGGGCCTTGTATTCCGGCCCCTTGCGCAGCGTCTTGCGGATGTCGCCCTTGCTGCGCCTGGTGATGGCGTGATGCAGATAGATCCCGCCGGGTTTCAGCAGGCGATGGACGGTCGAGAAGTAGGCGTCGTGATTGGCGAGCCCCAGATGCTCGAACATGCCGATCGACGATATCTTGTCGAACGTGCCTGAGAGTTCGGCATAGGATTTTATCTCGATGGTGATGCGATCCTCCAGCCCCTCGGCGCGAATGCGCTCGCGGGCAAGGTCGGTCTGGGCTTGCGACAGCGAGACGCCATGGCCGAAGACGCCGTAATTCTTCGCCGCATGGATAAGCATCGCGCCCCAGCCGCAGCCGATGTCGAGCAGCCTTTCGCCGGACTCGAGCCTGAGCTTGCGGCAGATGTGGTCGAGCTTGTCGACTTGCGCCTGGTCGATGCCATGGCGAAATCGTGGAAATAGCCGCAACTGTAGACCATGCGCTCGTCGAGGAAGAGTCGGTAGAAATCATTCGAAATGTCGTAATGGTGCTGGATCGCCTCCTTGTTCGATCCGCTGACGAAAGGCTTGCGGCCGGAAAGGTCGCTGCGCGCCGTCATCTGCTTGCGCGAAAACAGCACAGCCGGCAGGTCGCGCAGGATCGCCAGCTTGGGCAGGGATTTGAGCTTCGTCTTGAGCTTGCCTTGCGAAGGCAGAGCATAGAAATCGAACAGCGTGCCCTCTTCGATATCGACGGTCTTGGAAATCCACATCTCGACCAGCGTCGAGAAGGTCGGCCGGCGAACCAGTTGCCAGACGATGTCCTGATCGTTGATGGCAAGCACCGGACCGCTGGCGGGTCCGATCCGCTCGCCGGTCCACAGCCGGACCGCAAAACCCGGCTTCAGCGTTTCGACGACCTTTCGTACGATCCGCGCGGCTCTGTCGGCGGCGTCCATTCCCACCTCCCGATATGTCGCCCCCAAAGCCGCACTGTCGTCCACCGACCTGTAGACCGCAATCCCGATCTGTTGCGCAAAAGCACCGCAAGAGCAGTTTCCCGGCTCGTGGCACGACCATTCCGTGGCGTCATCTTGTCTTTTGCCGCGGCGCACCCCATCATCTGAGTGTGTTCAACGAACTGAAAGGAGGTGATCCGATGTCGAGTGATTTCGTTTTCCATAACGTGAGCTCTGCGGATTGCACTTCCGGGAAGCAGTCTTCCCGTTAAGGCGCGAGACGCGCGGCGGGTAGCCCGATGGGGTTGCCGCCAGAAGCCGCGTCATGGACGGAAACACGGAAGGCCGCCGGCTTCGTCAAGAAGCGGCGGCCTTTTCCGTTTGGGGCATCGAGCAGAGGCTTCCAGCTACCTGGCGCTACATGGCGCCCGCTATTTGGTGATTGAGAGATTGTCGATGTTGCGCACGATATCCTGAAACGCCTGGTCGAGCTCGGTACCGTTGGCCGCCTGATAGAAATGCTTGTTGTTGCCGCTATCGGGGCTGGCGCAGGATTGCAGCGTCGACTTGGCGTTCTTCTCCGTAAGGGCAAAGCCGATGGTGAATATCTCGATGCCTTGGTCGCGCATCGCCGCGCAGAGCGTCGTCGCCGCCGTGCGTGTCTCAACCTTGCCGGCGTCGTTATAAACCTGATCCGGGCCGTCGGCGTCGAAATAGGACAGGTTGAATTCGCCATCCGTCATCAGGATCACGTATTTTGCGACCTTCTTCGGATCCATCTTCGCCGGCCGTTCCGAGGCCTTCATCACGCTGCCCCAGTTTTCGGAGAGCATGTACCAGGCCCACTGCACGCCGATATGGCCCGCCGTGCCGCCGGAGGCATCGAGGTCCTTGATGACGTTGTTCAGAGCCGAGGCATCCGTGGTCAGCGGCTGTATTGACGCGACCGGACAGGCTCGTGTGCGGGACTGCTTGGCGAAGTCGGACAAGTAGAGGTCGCGGTTGACCATGCTGACGTCCGGCCCGGCATCGGAATACTGGTAGGCGCCCTTGCGCTCGGTGGCGCAGTTGTCCGGCCGCGTCGACGCCGAGACATACTTCGGATCGTCATTGCCGGGCGCCTGCTTGCGCTCGCTGGCCTTGGTCTCGACAAAGACCGTGCTTGCGGCGAGCGGGCCGACATTGACCGAATTGGCATAAGGCACGATCGCCACCCGCACCCGCGGATTGGCGGCGTTCTGGCCGGTGAGGAAGGAATTGACCGCGTTGCTCGCCGCTGTCCTCAGGTCCTTGATCTTCTGGCCGGCCATCGAACCGGTGACGTCGAGCATCATCGCCACCTCGACCGTCTTGTCCGAATAGAGCGCCGTGGTCGAGGACGTCACCCGTTGCATGTCGCCGATGCTGAACAGGGGGAAATAGAGGCTGAGATCGGTGTGCACATCCGCCTTCACCGTGCTGGCCGTCCTGTCGACGGTGAGTTTGTCCAGCACGATCCGGTTGGCCTGCAGGATGCCGGCCGTGCTGTTGGCGTCGAGAAACGCCTGCACCGTTTTGTCGGCATCGGTTTCCGTGATGACGCCGAGAGTGAGATCGCGGGCCGTCGAGGTCACAGCGGCATCGACGACGCCCTGCAGGCTCGACCTCGCATTGTAGAGTTGCGAGATATTGACCGCGAATCCCACCCCCAGCGCGAGGACTGATGCGGCAGCTCCGAACAGAACCGCGAAATTGCCTTCGCGGTTGCGGGCAAAGCCGTCCACCTCACGAACGACGCCTCTGAACTGCCGCATCCTTCCGCCTCCACTGTCCTCGGCACCGTGCCGCTCGGCAGAGGCGTTGCAGGATTTCGGCCAGACCCGGCCGGTAGCCGCCGAAAGACGCTTAACAGGCAGTTAACCGATTGTTTTTGCTAGCTTTCGAAAAATTTGAAGGTGAACGCGAAGTAAACGAAAATGCCTTGGAAACGCGACCTTCATGAAGCGCTTACCATAGTCTTGAAGACTGTCGCGGTCGTTCTCTCTTCGGCACAATCGAACTGTGCCGAAGCGGGTCAGCGGCAGCCATGAAACAGGCGCAGCGCAGGGTCTGTTGAGATAGAGGTCAGGCCGGTATGAATATCAAAGGAGCATCTGCGCGCTGACCGTCCGATCGATGCCATGATGCGGAGGATTGAAGCGGTTGCCTTCCTGCTCGTAGGTCCAGACCTTGAACAGGCTGAGCTGGTGCGGACCGAAACTGTGCAGCAGCGGCACGTCGGTGGCGTCGCGGCCGCGCGCAATGACGACGCGGCCGATGCGCGGACAGTTGTGGCGCGGATCGAACGTGTACCATTTGCCGTCGAGAAAAACTTCCATCCAGGCCGAGAAGTCCATCGGTGCCGGATCGGCCGGCACGCCGATATCGCCGAGATAGCCGTTCACGTAGCGGGCCGGAATGTTGATGCATCGGCAAAGCGCGATCGCCAGATGCGCGAAGTCGCGGCACACGCCGACGCGCTCCTCATGCGCCTGGGCCGCCGTGCGCGTGGCGCGCGCATAGCCGTAGCCGAAGGAAAGCCTACTGTTGACATAATCGACGATCGCCTGCACCCGCGCCCAGCCAGGCGGCAAATGGCCGAAAAGCTGCCAGGCGATGTCGCTGAGGTGGTCGGTCTCGCAGTAGCGGCTGCCGAGCAGATAGACCAGCACGTCGTCGGGCAGTTCCGCGACCGGCGTTTCGCGCGCCAATGTATTGACTTCGTCGGTCTCGCCGCTGTCCTCGATCGCCGCATCGTAGAGGATGCGGAAGCTTCCGGCGGGCGCCGTGAAGCGACGGCAGATATTGCCGTGGCGGTCGCGATAGGTCCGGGTCGGCACCGAGGGCGAGGTCAGAACCCGCGTCTGCCGCTTGATGTCGGCATGCCGTTCGGCATGAATGTCGAGAAGCGAGATGATCGGCGTCACCGCCGCGCATTCGATGGCGATTTCATAGCCGAGCCGGATCAGCATCGCATGCCCCCCTTCGTGATTTTGGAAAGACTGCCTGTTCAACGCCGCGAGCCGGGGCTGGTTCCGGCGCCGAGTCGAAATGGCGGCGTCTGGAGCAATTCAGGAAAAGTGCGCAGGGGTCTTCCGTCCGCAATTGCGTAAAAACAAGGAGAAGGGAGCAGGTCAGCGTTCTATCAACGCTGACCTGCTCCCTTCTCAGGCGGTCCTGCCCAGTCTAAACTGCGCTTTGCGTTTCGCCCCTCCCCCAAAACGATTCTCCAGGACATCCGATGTTTGCAGGCTCAAAATTCGCCGCCTTTCTGTTCGACATGGACGGCACGGTGCTCAACTCGATCGCCGCGGCGGAACGGGTGTGGACGGCATGGGCAAACAGGCATGGCCTCGATGTGGCGGCTTTCCTGCCAACGATCCATGGCAGGCGCGCGCGCGAGACGATCGCCGCGCTGAGGCTTCCGGGTGTCGATCCGCTGGCGGAGGCGGATTTGCTGCTCAAGGCCGAGGCGGATGACCTCGAAGGCATCGTCCCGATCCCCGGCGCCGTTGCGTTTTTGCAATCGCTGCCGCTGGAGCGCTGGGCGATCGTCACCTCGGCGCCGCGCGAGCTGGCGCTGCTGCGCATCAAGGCGGCCGGCATCCCGGTTCCCGCCATGATGGTGACCGCCGAAGACGTCACCCATGGCAAGCCGGCGCCGGACTGCTTCCTTCTGGCGGCAAGGCGTCTCGGCGTCGAGGCGCGCGACTGCCTGGTCTTCGAGGATGCGCCGGCGGGCATAGCGGCGGGCGAGGCTTCCGGCGCCTCGGTGATGGTGATCAGCGCCACGCATGTCCACCCGCTCGTCACGTCGCACCCGACAATCCGTTCCTACGACGAAATCGCCATCGCGACGGACGACAATGGCTGGATCGCCTTCGCGCCCGAGCGTGCCGTTGCTTAAAAGTCGCTGGTGAGACCCTTGACTTCCCAGTCGCCGTAGCGGCCAGGTTCCTTGCCGCCGCGGCCGCCGATTTCCTTCGGCAACTGCGCTTCCGCCGCTCGATACTTTTGACGACGCGCTTCAGCCTCTGCTAACGCCCGCTGTGCTTCGGGCGTCAGCGCTTTTCGCAGCTCTTCGGTCGTTGCAACTGCTCCGGTTTTGCTTGGCTCTTCGGTCATGCGATACTCCCGCCGATTGAAACGAAGACCGGCCTCTCCCATCATATAGCCATGATACCAGAAGGATCGACCGCTATTAATGGGCATCGGAATACTCCGGAAACCGGATTCCACTTTTCGGTCCGATGCTCTGGCCCCCTCCGACATCACGTCAGACGGATGAAACGATGAACACGCTTCGCACCACCATGCTTCTTGCCGCGATGACGGCGCTGTTCATGGGCGTCGGCTATCTGATCGGCGGCTCGGGCGGCATGGTCATCGCGCTTCTGATCGCCGCGGGCACCAATCTGTTCAGCTATTGGAACGCCGACAAGATGGTGCTGTCGATGAACCGCGCCGTCGAGGTCGACGAGAAGAACGCGCCGGAATATTACGCGATCGTCCAGGCGCTGGCCAAGCAGGCCGGGCTGCCCATGCCGAAGACCTATCTGATCGACAACCCGCAGCCCAACGCCTTCGCCACTGGCCGCAACCCCGAGAATGCCGCGGTGGCGGCGTCCACGGGCCTGCTCGAGCGGCTCTCCCATGAAGAGGTCGCGGCGGTGATGGCGCATGAGCTTGCGCATGTGCAGCATCGCGACACGCTGACCATGACGATCGTGGCGACGCTCGCCGGCGCCATCTCGATGCTCGGCAATTTCGCCTTCTTCTTCGGCGGCAGCCGCGAGAACAACAATCCGTTTGGCTTTGTCGGCGTCCTTGTAGCGATGATCGTTGCGCCACTCGCCGCAATGATCGTGCAGATGGCGGTGAGCCGCACCCGCGAATACGAGGCCGACCGGCGCGGCGCCGAGATCTGCGGTAACCCGTTGTGGCTGGCTTCGGCGCTCAACAAGATTGCGCGCGGCGCCGAACAGATTCCCAATGAGGATGCCGAGCGCAATCCGGCGATGGCGCATCTTTTCATCATCAATCCTCTGCATGGCGAGCGCATGGACAATCTGTTCTCGACCCACCCGAGCACCGAGAACCGCATCGCCGCGCTGCAGGAGATGGCGCGCGCGATGGGTGGCGCATCGCCGGCCACCCGGCGCCAGGCTTCTCCGCCACCCATCCAGCCTGAGGAGCCGTCGGCGGGGCCGTGGGGCAAACCGGCAGACGCGGCCCCAGAGGCTGAGCCGGCGCCGCCAAAGCCCAATCCCTGGGGCCGCAACCCGACCGGACCGCGCAATGTCCGGCCGAAGGGTCCCTGGTCGTGACGCCGCCGAGGCGCGGACAGCCAGGCAATCCGCAACACAAGAATGGCGACGAGAACGTCGCCGGCCTTGCCGCGCGCAAGGCGGCCGCGCGCCTGCTTGCCGCCGTCATCGACGCGCATACGCCGCTCGATGGCCTGACCGACAACGAGCACGGCCACCCGCAATACAGGGCGCTGGACGGCCGCGACCGGGCGCTGGTGCGCGCCATCCTGGTCACCGCGCTGCGCTATCGCATGACCATTGCCGGGCTGCTGGCCAGGCGGCTGGAAAAGCCGCTGCCGGCCAATGCCACCGCGCTCTCGCATATCCTCACCGTCGCCGCCGCGCAGATCCTGTTCCTCGATGTTCCCGACAGCGCCGCCGTCGACCTTGCCGTGACCCACGCCAAGTCCGATCCGCGAGCACTGCGCTTCTCCGGCCTCGTCAACGGGGTGCTGCGCTCGCTGGCGCGCGCCAAGGAGGCCGAGCTTGCCCCGGCGCTCGCTGCGACCAGCGAGGCGCCGCAATGGTTTTCGCGGCGGCTGACCGCCGCCTACGGAGCCGACAAGGCGCGCGCCATTCTTGCCGCGCATCGTCATGAGGCGCCAGTCGATTTCACGGTCAAGGCCGATCCGGCGGTCTGGGCCGAGCGCCTGGGCGGCATCGTGCTGCCGACCGGCACGGTGCGTGTCGAAAAGCTCTCCGCCAATGTCATCGATCTGCCCGGTTTCGCCGACGGTGCATGGTGGGTGCAGGATACCGCGGCAAGCCTGCCGGCGCGCCTGTTCGGCGACATCCGCGGACAGCGCGTCGCCGACCTGTGCGCCGCGCCCGGCGGCAAGACGGCGCAGCTTATCCTGGCCGGCGCCGAGGTGACCGCGGTCGACACCTCGAGGAACCGGCTGGCGCGGCTCAGTCAGAATCTCGAGCGCCTCGGCCTGACCGCCGAACTCGTCCAGACCGACCTTCTGGATTGCCGGCCGGCGCAATTGTTCGACGCCGTGCTGCTCGACGCGCCCTGCTCCTCGACCGGCACGGTGCGCCGCCATCCCGACGTGCCCTGGACCAAGACCATGGCGGATGTCGAAAAGCTCGCCGATCTCCAGCGCCGGCTGCTTGCCCATGCCGTCGACCTCGTCAGGCCCGGCGGCCGCATCGTCTTTTCCAACTGCTCGCTCGACCCGATCGAAGGCGAGGAGCTCTATCGCGATTTCCTCGCCGGGAACCCCGGCGTGGACGCCGATCCGATCCGGCCTGGCGAAATTGCCGATATCGACCCATTCCTGACGCCGGAGGGCACTCTGCGCACCACGCCCGCGGACCTCGCGCTGGAATCGCCCGGGATTTCGGGCTTGGACGGCTTCTTTGCCGCGCGGATGAGACGGACCGATTGAAACGTTATCTCATAAAACTTGCTGACTTTTTTAGGGAAGACCCGGCCGCGGCCGCGTGAATTGGTTCACTTCGGCGAAATCCGCCTTCGCATAAGTTCTTGAATCGCATAAGCTTGTGCTCGGGTTATGGGGACATCAGGAGGGCTATTGGCACTTGTTGCCGGCAGCACGACGCGTCTATGGACGCTTGTCGCGAGGGAGTTCTGGCGCAAAACGCGCCGGCGCCTCCGCGCCGGTCCCGTCTATCGCTGGCGCTATTCCGGCCGCACGCCCGAACGTGTCCTGATCGCGCCTCCAGACCTGCGGCTCGCCGATCCGCAGATCGCGCTGGAGATCTATTACGGCCGCTACCCGCTGTCCGGCCATCTGGTCGAGACCGGCGGCACATCGCCCTTCCAGCTCGACGTGCCCAATCGCGGCTGGCAGAAATCGCTGCATGGCTTCCGCTGGCTGCGCCACATGCGCGCCACCGGAACCGAGCTTGCCGCCGCCAACGCCAGGGCGCTCGTCACCGACTGGATCGCCATGCACGGCAACCAGATATCCGGCATCGCCTGGGAGCCGGGCACGACGGCCAAACGGGTGATCGCCTGGCTGCAGCATTCCTCGGTGGTGCTGCAAGGCGCCGAATTCCCCTTCTATCGCGCCTTCCTGAAATCGCTCGCCGTGCAGATCCGCTATCTCCGCTCGATGGCGCGCGAGATGCCGGATGGCGAGGCCAGGCTGCGAGCCCGCATCGCGCTCGCCTTCGCCGCGCTGTCTCTGCCGGCGCCGGCCTCGGCGCTGCGCGCCGCGACACGCAACCTGGCCGAGGAGCTGGAACATCAGATCCTGCCCGATGGCGGCCATATCTCGCGCAAGCCGATGGCGGTGCTGGAGCTGCTGGCCGACCTTCTGCCGTTGCGCCAGACCTATGCCAACCAGGCCGAGGCGCCGCCGTCGGCCCTGATCGGCGCCATCGACCGCATGTTGCCGGCGCTGCGTTTCTTTCGCCACCAGGACGGCAGCCTCGCCCGCTTCAACGGCATGGGCGCCACCATCCACGACCGCATCGCCACCATCATGCGCCATGACGACACGGCGGGCGCGCCGCTGCTGCACGCGCCGCACTCCGGCTACGAGCGCCTGTCGATGGGCGGCGTGACGGTGATCGCCGACACCGGCCTGCCGCCGCCGGTCGACGTCTCCAACGCCGCGCACGCCGGCTGCCTCGCCTTCGAACTCTCCTCCGGGCGCCAGCACTTCATCGTCAATGCCGGCATCGACACCTACGGCGCCCCGGAATTCCGGCCGCTGGCGCGCGCCACCGCCGCGCATTCGACCGCTACGCTCAACGACACCTCGTCGGCGCGCTTCAGCCATTCGCTGCGCGTCAGCGACCTGCTGGGCTCGCCGCTGATCGGCGGCCCGCAGCACGTGCCCTGCAAGCGCCTCGACCAGAAGGGCGTGCACGGCTTCGTCGCCCGCCACGACGGCTATGCCCAGCAATTCGGTTTCCTGCATGAGCGCGAGCTGAAGCTGACCACGAACGGCAACGTGCTTGCCGGCCGCGACCGTTTCCTGCGCCCGGGCAATGCCGCGATCCGCAACAACGGCCGCGACTTCGTCACGGTGCGCTTCCACGTCCACCCCGACATCAGCCTGCTGCAGGACGACCACGACCGCCTGACGCTCGCAGCCGCGCAGGGCGACACCTGGGTCTTCACCTGCGCCGAAGTGGTGCCGGAGGTCGAGGAATCGATATACTTCGCCGGACTGAGCGGCCCGCGCCGCAGCCGGCAGATCGTGCTCTCCTTCAAGGCCTCGGAGGTTGCCGAAGTCCACTGGCAGCTGACCCGCACCGGCATTGCCGGCCATCCCGAGAACAACTGAATTCCCGACAAATCCGGCCGCGCGCTTGATTTCCGAGACTCACTTGATTTCCGGGGCTCATATGCTAGGGCCGGCCAACGTCCCGTCCAACAGCTCTGAAAGGCCGCCCGCCCATGGCCGTGCCCACGAAAAACATTCCGGCGCCCGATCTCGTTCCGGTGCGCCGTGCGCTGCTTTCCGTCTTCGACAAGACCGGGCTCATCGACTTTGCCAGGGCGCTCGCCGCCGCCGGCGTCGAGCTGGTTTCGACGGGCGGCACGGCGAAGGCCATCGCCGAGGCGGGCCTGGCGGTTCGCGACGTTTCCGAGCTCACCGGCTTTCCCGAGATCATGGACGGCCGGGTGAAGACCTTGCATCCGTCGGTGCATGGCGCGCTGCTCGGCATCCGCGACGATGCCGAGCATGCCAAGGCCATGCGCGACCATCGCATCGAGCCGATCGACCTTGTCGTCTCGAACCTCTACCCGTTTGAAGAGGTCCGCCACTCCGGCGCCGGCTATGCCTCGATCGTCGAGAACATCGACATCGGTGGACCGGCAATGATCCGCGCCTCGGCCAAGAACCACGCCTATGTCGCCATCGTCACCGATCCGGCCGACTATGCGCCCGTCGTCAACGCGCTGGAGATGAATCTTGGCTCGCTGTCGCTCGACTTCCGCAAGATGCTTGCGGCCAAGGCCTTTGCCCGCACCGCCACCTATGACGCCGCGATCTCCGGCTGGTTCGCCGAGGCGCTGCAGATCGAGCATCCGACCTGGCGCGCCTTCGGCGGCCATCTCGACCAGGTGATGCGCTATGGCGAGAACCCGCATCAGAACGCCGGCTTCTACCTGTCGGGCGACAAACGGCCGGGTGTGGCGACGGCAAAGCAGCTGCAGGGCAAGCAGCTCTCCTACAACAACATCAACGACACCGACGCGGCCTTCGAGCTGGTCGGCGAGTTCGATCCCGCCCGCTCGGCGGCGATCGCCATCATCAAGCATGCCAACCCTTGCGGCGTTGCGGAGGGTGAAACGCTCAAGGCGGCCTATGCCAAGGCGCTGGCCTGCGATCCAGTCTCGGCCTTTGGCGGCATCGTCGCCATGAACCGCATCCTCGACGCCGAGGCGGCGCGGGAGATCGTGAAAACCTTCACCGAGGTCATCATCGCGCCCAACGCGACCGACGAGGCAGCCGCGATCGTCGCCGCGAAGAAGAACCTGCGCCTGCTGGTCACCGGCGGCCTGCCCGACCCGCGCGCCGCCGGCACGATGGTCAAGTCCGTCGCGGGCGGGCTGCTGGCGCAGAGCCGCGACAACGCGGTGGTCGACGACCTCGAATTGAAGGTGGTGACGAAACGCGCGCCGACGCCGGCCGAACTGGCAGACCTCAAATTCGCCTTCCGCGTCGCCAAGCACGTCAAGTCGAACGCCATCGTTTATGCCAAGGACGGCGCCACGGTCGGCATCGGTGCTGGCCAGATGAGCCGCGTCGATTCCTCGCGCATCGCCGCCCGCAAGGCGCTCGACGCGGCGGAAGCCGCCGACCTCGCCGAACCGCTGACCAAGGGCTCCGTCGTTGCCTCCGACGCCTTCTTCCCCTTCGCCGACGGCCTTCTCTCGGCGATCGAGGCCGGCGCCACGGCCGTCATCCAGCCCGGCGGCTCGATGCGCGACGAGGACGTCATCGCCGCCGCCGACGAGCACGGCATCGCCATGGTGTTCACGGGCGTACGGCACTTCCGGCATTGATGCTCAGCGCGGAGATGCTTCAAGAATTCGCTCCGCTGAGTCGATTGGTGCGGTTTTCGAGAACCGGAGCGGAGCGGACATTCAGGTCCGTGAGCACCGGAAGCGCAGAAAACCGCGGCAAGCGGCCAGCGGAGTAGAATTATCGAAGCATCTCTTTCGGCTTGTCCGCCGGATAGGGCGTCCCCACCAGGATCGCCATGCCGATGCCGAGGAACAGGATGATCGCCGCCATGCCGAGCCGTGGTGAATCGCTCATTGTGGTGATGGTCGCCACCATGAACGGCGCCAGGAAGCTGGTCGCGCGTCCCGCAAGCGCGTAGATGCCGAAATAGCGGCCCGACTCGGCGGCAGTCACGCTGCGCGCCATGTAGGAACGCGACGATGCCTGCACCGGCCCGAAAGCGAGCCCGATCAGCAGGCCATAGAGGATATAGGCCTTTTCGGCCGCGGTGCCGAACAGGCCGCCGGAATCCGCGGTCGACAGCGGGATCAGGCCGAGCAGCGTGAAGCCCGGACCGGTCGAGACGACGCCGATCGTGGCGACCGACAGCATCACCAGCGCGATCATCACCACGTGCTTCGAGCCGAGCGCGGTATCGAGCCGCGCGGCGATCCAGCAGCCGAAGATGGCGACGACGTTGAGGATGATGCCGAACAGGCCGATCTCGGTGATCGACCAGCGGAACATGCCGGCCGCGAAGGTGCCGCCGAGTGCCAGCAGCGCATTGACGCCGTCCTGATAGATCATGCGCGCCAGCAGGAAGCGCAGGATGCCGCTGCGCTGGCGCACTTCCACCAGAGTAGACTTCAACTCGGACAGGCCCTCGCGCACCGCCGGGCCGATCGGGATTCCCTTGCTGGCGTCCGGCGTGAAGAAGAACATCGGCAGGATGAACAGGAAATACCAGCCGGCGGACATCGGCCCGGTGAAGCGCGCGTCCTCCCCGAGTTTCGGATCGAGTCCGAACAATGGATCGAGGCCGATGAGCGTCTTGCCGGTTTCGAGATTGCCCGCCAGGAACAGCACCACGAAGATCAGCGCGATCATGCCGCCGAGATAGCCGAGGCCCCAGGCCATGTTGGATATCCGGCCGATCTCTTGCTTCGGCACCAGCCGCGGCATCATGGAGTCGTTGAACACGGTGGAGAATTCGGCCGCGACCGAGGCCAGCGAGAACAAGAGCACGACCAGGAAGAGGTTCGAGCCGGGAGCGGCGAACCACAGCAGGCTGAGGCTGACGATCTTGATCGTCGCGAAGAAGGCGATCCACGGCTTGCGCGGCCCGGTCTGGTCGGCGATCGAGCCGAGCACCGGGGAGAGCACCGCGATGACCAGGCCCGCGGCGGCGATGCCATAGCCCCAGGCGGCCTGCCCGGCGGTCGGATCGCTGGCCATGCGCGAGACGAAATAGGGCCCGAAGATGAAGGTGGTGACGACGGTGAAGAAGGGCTGCGCCGCCCAGTCGAAGAACATCCAGCCCCAGATGCCGCGCCCCGATGCCCGCTGCACTGTCTCTACCGCCACCATGCTGATTCCCCTGGCACCGCTCGCGTCGGGCGCCATGTCTGCATGTTTTCAAGCAGCGATGCAAATGAACAAGCAGGCGCCAATTCCTCGCCCACAAAGGCGGCTACGCGATGCACGCATCTTCTGGCGTGACCGATCAGGCCGAGGCTTGATTGCCAGGTGGTTCCCCCAATCCGTCGCTGCTTCGCAGCGCCACCTTTCCCCCCTCCGGAGGGAAAGGAAGGGAGCGTTGCTGGACGAGCATTGACGGCAAAAAGCTTGGCGCCTTTCCACCCCGTCGATCGGGGGAGAGGTGGCTCGGCGAAGCCGAGACGGAGTGGGGTCGACCAGCGCAGCATAGGATAACGCAAGCGCCAAGCTGCCATGCGCGCTATCGCCAAAGACCAGCCGCTTTGGCAGGGGCGAGGAACTTCACATCCCCGTCAGGTCGCTCATCAGGCCCGACGCCACCGAGAGCCGCGACACGGTGATGTCGCCGCCTTCGGTCAGCGCCTGCAGCCGCTCGCGGATGCGCGCGACGCGTTCGCCGCCGGCCTCGAGCCATGCCCCGACCGGATCCGCCGCCGTGCCGTGCGCGGTAAGCGCCGCCACCGCGATGCCGCGCCGCGCCACGCCGATCGTGTCGGTCGCGCGCGACAGCGCCAGCTGGTCGTAATAGTCGGGCGGCATGATCGAGCGCGCGGCCTCCTCGACGCGCGGGATGCGGAAGGCATCGCTGACGGCGAAGAACGCCTTGGCCGCGCTGACGATGTCGGCATTGGCCGTGCGCGCGGTGAGCGCGACATCCGGGATCAGCTCGGCCACTTCGGCCAGGGCGAGCTGCCCGGCGAGTTTTTCCGGCGCGCCGCCCTTGAACAGGCCATGTCCCCGCTCCTCGATACGCTCGCGCGAGAAGGCCGGCAGCAGCGACGCCAGCTTCGGTTCGAGCGCCTTGCGCGCGTCCTGCAATTCGGCGATGCGCTGCCCCAGCGGCGCGGAGCCCGCTTCGTTCTTCAGGGACCAGCCGCTGGTCACGAAGATAAGCCGGCTGACCGACTGATAGAGATCGAGCTGGATCTGGCCGTCGATCTGGTTATCGAGCGCGTCGATCTCCTTGTAGAGCGCCGGCAGCGCGAAGCCATCGCGGATCACCGCGAAGGTGCGCACGACATCGGCCGCCGTGCGGCCGGTCGCTTCCTGCAGCCGGTTGACGAAGGACGGCCCCCCGCGATTGACCAGATCGTTGGCGACGACGCGCGCGATGATCTCGCGCCGCAGCCGGTGGTCGCGGATCTCTCCGGCGAATTTCTTCGCCATGCGTTCCGGGAAATAGCCCATCAGGTCGCGGTCGAAATGTTGCTCGTCCGGCACGTCGCTGGCGACGATGTCGGAGAACAGCACGATCTTGGCATAGGCGAGCAACACGCCGAGCTCGGCCCTGGTCAGCGGCTCGCCACGCGCCTCGCGTTCGGCAAGCGCCGCCGGCGAAGGCAGCGTCTCGACCGCGCGGTCGAGCAGGCCGCGCGATTCCAGCGCCGTCATGAAACGGGCCTGGTGCGCGATGTCGGCAAGGCCGCGCTTGCGCGCCAGCGAGAGCGCCAGCGTCTGCTGATAGTTGTTGGAGAGCACCAGCGCGCCCACCTCGTCGGTCATCTCGGCGAGCAGCTTGTTGCGCGCCGGCCGCGTCAGCGAGCCCTTGCGCATGGCGGAAGCCAGCGCGATCTTGATGTTGACCTCGACGTCGGAGCAGTTGACGCCGCCCGAATTGTCGATGGCGTCCGAATTGCAGCGGCCGCCATTCAGGCCGAACTCGATGCGCGCCCGCTGCGTGACGCCGAGATTGGCGCCCTCGCCGATGACTTTCGCCCGGACATCGAGCGCGGTGACGCGGACGGCGTCGTTTGCCCGGTCACCGACATCCTGGTTGCTCTCGCCCGAAGCCCGCACATAAGTGCCGATGCCGCCGAACCACAGAAGGTCGACCGGCGCCTTGAGGATGGCGTTCATGATCTCGACCGGCGTCGCCGTTGTCTTGGCGAGGCCGATGGCGGCGGCAGCCGCCGCCGGCAGCGTGATCGATTTCTGGTTGCGCGAGACGATGACGCCGCCTTCCGACAGCTTCGACTTGTCGTAGTCCTGCCAGGACGAGCGCGGCAGCGCGAACATGCGCACCCGCTCGGCCATCGATGCGGCCATGTCCGGATCGGGGTCGATGAAGATGTCGCGATGGTCGAAGGCGGCGATCAGCCTGGTCTGCGGCGACAACAGCATGCCGTTGCCGAACACGTCGCCCGACATGTCGCCGACGCCCACCACGGTGAAGGGCGAGGTCTGGATGTCGCGGTTGATCTCGCGGAAATGCCGCTTCACCGCTTCCCAGGCGCCCTTGGCGGTGATGCCCATCTTCTTGTGGTCGTAGCCGGCCGAACCGCCGCTGGCGAAAGCATCGTCCAGCCAGAAGTGGTGTTTTTCGGAAATGGCGTTGGCGGTATCGGAGAAGGTCGCGGTGCCTTTGTCGGCGGCGACGACGAAATAGGGATCGTCAGCATCGCGCCGCACCACGCCGGCCGGCGGGATGACGCCGTCGACGCCGATATTGTCGGTGATCGAGAGCAGGCTGGAGACGAAATTCTTGTAGGCCGAGGTGCCGGCTTCGAAGATCGCGTCGCGCCCGGCGCTCATCGGCAGCTTCTTCGGGTAGAAGCCACCCTTGGCGCCGACCGGCACGATGACCGCGTTCTTCACCTGCTGCGCCTTCACCAGGCCCAGCACCTCAGTGCGGTAATCCTGGGCGCGGTCCGACCAGCGCAGGCCGCCCCGCGCCACCGGACCGAAGCGCAGATGCACGCCCTCGACCTCGGAGCCGTAGACGAAGATTTCGCGCCATGGCCGCGGCGCCGGCAGGCCCTCGACCGCCTGGGAGTCGAGCTTGATCGCCAGCGACTGCCCTTTCTCTTTCGTATCGGTTGCGAAATGATCGGTGCGCAGCGAGGCTTCGATGAGGTTCAGATAGCGGCGGATGATCGTGTCGTCATCGATATTGGGCACCTCTTCCAGCGCGTCCTTGATCTTGGCCTTGAGGTGCTTGGCGGCGACCGCGCCATCGCCCTCCGCCGCCGGCCCGAGCCGTGCGACGAACAGCGCATGCAGGCCGCGCGCGATCTCCGGATAGCGGTTGAGTGCCGCGGCGATGAAATCCTGGCTCTGCGGAATGCCGGCCTGCTGCAGATAGCGGCCATAGGCGCGCAATATGGTGATCTCGCCCGACCACAGGCCGGCGGTCTGGGCCAAGCCGTTATAGCCGTCATTGTCGACATCGCCGCGCCAGACCGACAGGAACGCGTCCTCGAACAGCGCGCCGCCATCGGCAAGGTCTATTCGCGCGCCGTAGCTGTTCTCCAGCTCCATGTCGTGGATGAACACCCGGTCGGCCGGATCGTCGCCGACCTCGAAAGTGCGCTCGCTGATGACGCGGAAGCCGATGTTTTCCAGCACCGGCACGCGCCGCGACAGCGCCACCGGGCTGCCGAAATGATAGATTTTCAAAGCCGCCTGTTGCGGCTTCTGGTCGGCATGGCGGTAATAATCGATGGCGATCGGATTGACGGCGCTGATCTTCGCAATGCGCCCGGCATCGGCCAACGCCACGGCGGCCGAGAAGGAGTCGCGATAGCTTTCGGGGAACCGCGCCGCGATCGCCTTCAGCGCCGGATCGCTGCCGGCCGCTTCCGCGGCTTCGGAGAGCGCGTCCTCCCAGGTGCGCACGATGTCGCGGATCGCCGCCTCGATCGTCGACTGCTCGACCTTCGGCGTCTTGCCGCCGGAACGGCCGATGATGAAATGCACGCGCGCCAGTCCGCCTTCCGGAAAGGCCGGGTAATAGGCCGACAACCGGCCTTCGAACGCCGTCTTGAGATAGGTGCCGACCTTCTCGCGCACGACGCTGTCGTAGCGGTCGCGCGGCACGAAAACGATGATCGAGACGAAGCGATCGAACTGGTCGACGCGCACCAGCGCCCGCACGCGCGGCCGCTCGATCAGCCCGAGTATGGCGACCGCGTGCTTGCGCAGGATGGGAATGGGAACCTGGAACAGCTCGTCGCGCGGATAGCTTTCCAGGATGTTGATCAGCGCCTTGCCGGAATGATCGTGCGGATCGAAACCGGATTTCGAGATCACGGTCTCGGCCTTGGAGCGCAGATAGGGGATCTTCATCACCGAGCGCGTGTAGGCGGTCGAGGTGAACAGGCCGACGATGCGCAGCTCGCCCGCGAGCGCGCCTTTCGCCGTGTAGGTCTTGATGCCGATGTAATCGAGATAGATGCGGCGATGCACCGACGACTTGGCGTTGGCCTTGGTGACGATCAGCGGCTCCGGCCCGTGCAGGAAGGCGCGGATCTCCGGCGTCGTCGTCACCGCCTCGGTGCCGCGCCTCAACACCAGCACATCGGGATCCGAAAGGATGCCGAGCCCAGGCTTTTCGGCGCGCTCCAGCGAGCCGCTTTCCTCGCCGCCGGTATATTTGAACTCGCGCATGCCGAGGAAGGTGAAATTGTCGTCGCGCAGCCATTCGAGGAAGGCGATCGCCTCGGCGACGCTCTTCTTATCGAGCGGCACCGCCGAATAGCGGAATTCGGAAATCGCCTGGTCGAGGCGGGCGAGCATGCGCTTCCAGTCGGCGACGGCCGCCCGGACCTGCGAAAGCATCTTGCGCAGCCGCTCGGTGAGGCTCTTGGCCTGCTCGGCGTTCAGCCTTGGAATGTGGACATGGACGACACTCAGCCTGTCGTCATCCTCTTTGCCGCCATCGCCAAGCACCTCGACCACACCATCCTTGCCGTGGCGGACGGTGACGATCGGATGGGTAACCAACGTCGGCTCGCCGCTGATCTCGGTGATCTCGCCGAGGATGGAATCGAACAGGAACGGCATGTTGTCGTTGACGACGGTGATCACCGTGACCGGCCGGCCATCGCAGGCGACGCCCGAATCGGCCTCGACGGCGACGACGCTTTCGCCTTTCCGGTGGCTGGCGACCGCTTGCGCGGCGAGCTCGCCGGCGCGTTCGAGGTCGGTCACGTCATAGGACGCGATGTCCTCGGCGGGCGCCCGTGCCAGCAGATAGTCGGCAAGCCGTGCGGGTTTCTCCTCCGCTTTCGCGGCGGCGGCTTTCTTCTTCGGCTTGGATTTCACGCTGGCCATGACGCTTATTGCCTCCCGTGGCATGCTTTTGCGACTATGGTAGCCAGATGACTGCGGTTTGGCGACAAAGGTTTGACGACGCTTTAAAAAATTCGAACCGACGCCATCGCCGCGCGAGGAGAACGACCATGACCGGCAAAATAACCGCGCTCGACCTTGTCCAGGCGGAGCTCAGCGAGGCCACGAAAGCCTATTTCGACAAATGCCGGGAGAAGCTCGGCCTCGTACCCAACGTGCTCACCGCCTACGCCTTCGACGAGAAGAAGCTGCGCGCCTTCACCGACATGTACAACGATCTGATGCTGGGCGATTCCGGTCTTTCGAAGCTGGAGCGCGAGATGATCGCCGTGGTCGTCTCCTCAATCAACCACTGCTTCTATTGCCTGACCGCGCATGGCGCGGCAGTGCGCCAGCTGTCGGGCGAACCGGCGCTCGGCGAGATGATGGTGATGAATTTCCGCGCCGCCGAGCTGTCGCCGAAACAGACAGCGATGCTCGAATTCGCGGTCAAGCTGACCGAGGAGCCGGCCACGATCGTCGAGGCCGACCGCGCCGCCTTGCGCCAGGCCGGCTTCACCGATCGCGATATCTGGGACATCGCCTCGACCGCCGCCTTCTTCAACATGTCGAACCGGGTGGCCGCCGCGGTCGACATGCGGCCCAACCCCGAATACCACGCCATGGCGCGGTAGCGGCGGCTTTACATTAGCAATATCGAATTTTTCGTTGCCCATCCCGCCATTTGGTCCGATGATCAAGATTGCGGCATAGCCGCATATCCGACTGCGGCGCAGCCTCATATTGCAAGCGGCGTGGCCGCATGCCGGTTCGACGCCGCCGACAAGGGAGGAGAACATGGCGAAATTTCTCTATGTCTATCACGGCTCCGGCAAGATGCCGACCGACGAAGCCGAACGCAAAGCGGCTATGGATGCCTGGACCGGCTGGTACGACAAGCTCGGCACGGCCGTGGTCGACGGCGGCAATCCGGTCGGCATGTCGAAGACGGTGCTGCCGAGCGGCAAGATCGAGAACAATGGCGGCAGCAATCCGACCGCCGGCTACACCATCGTCGAAGCCAGGGACATCGACGACGCCGTCGCCAAGGCAAAGGATTGCCCGATCCTGATGGACCCAGCCTTCAGCGTCGAGATCGCGCCGATCATCGAGATGATGTAGCGCCTAAGCGTTTGATGCATGTCGTTATCCCAAAACCGCGGTGCACTTTTGGCCGACATGCATTAGGAACGCGCCGCGATTGCCGCGGCCGCGCCCGCCATGGTCGTGGCGCTGACGCGGTTGGCGATCTTCATGGCACGCTTGCTCTTCAGGAGCCGGCGCGCCTGCGATGCCGCCAGCACCCAGGCGAGGTCGATGACCACCAGCACGATAGCCATGGTCAGCGTCAGCTCGACCCAGCCGACAACGCTGACCGAGGCAAGATCGATGATGGTCGGCAGCAGCGCCAGATAGAACATCATGATCTTCGGGTTGCCGAGCGTCACCGCCATGCCGGCAAAGAACAGTTTCAAGGGCGAGTCCTCGCGCGGCATCTCGCCTTCCTTCGCCTCGACCGGCGCCGTCCACATCTTGAACGCCAGATAGGCGAGATAGGCGACGCCCACCCATTTCACGACGACGAAAGCGTAGTGGAAGGTCTGCGCCACGACGGCGAGCCCGAACACCGCCAGCGACAGCCAGACGGCTTCACCGATCCACATGGCCAGCAGGAACGGGAAGACATCGCGGAACCCCTTCGAGATCACCCGCGCCACGAGTGCTGCGATCGACGGGCCGGGCGAGCCGGCGGCGACGAACAAGGCGGCGGCGAAGATCAGCAGCGAGGCGAGATGCATGGCGGACCTCTTGTGGTGAAGAACTTGAGCCCACGAGACTAGCGCAACCGCCGGGATGGCGAAAGTCGGACGGCTTGCCGGCTGGACGCCATGCGGTTAGAAGACCCACCCCGATAGCCATTTTCGAGCATCACTTTGCCTCAGTAACCGCCGGTCGCGCCAACTCCTCTGAATGCACCGCAGGCGCAGCCATTGGCGCGTCTGCTTTCATCTCACGTGTTCTTCAGGCGGCGGTTCGAGACCGGTTTGGCATTGCTGAGCCGCCGCGTGTGACCCACGCCGACGCCTGACGCACGCAGCCTTCGCCACGCCGTGCCCGCACGAGCATGATGCCGAAAAGTGGTACCCGGTTTTCGGAAAAGATCATGCTCAACAAAAAGGGGCATCTCGGACATTGCCGGCCTGACGGACTTCCCGACGGGAAGGGCCTGCCGGCATGTCTACCTTGCGTGTCCACTGGACGATCGCGCCCGCAATCGCGCCTCGACCTCTGATCAACTGCAATCGCTGCGGTGGCGTCAAACCGTATCGATGCGGCGAAAAATTCCGCGTCAACGCCAACGGCAAGCGCATCGACGTCTGGCTGATTTATCGCTGCGTCGACTGCGACAACGCCTGGAACTTCGCCATCCTGGAGCGGCAAAACCGCCGCGAGATCGAGCCGGCGCGGCTTGCGGCGCTCGAAAGCAACGATCCGGCGCTTGTGCGCCGCTTTGCTTTCGATGCCGCCGCGCTGCGCGACAGAGCCGGCCGGATCGAGGAATCTCCCGATGTCACGGTCCGAAAGGAGTTTCTGGACGGCGAGCCGGAACGCGCGGTCGCGCTCGCGCTCGACCTTCGTCTCGATGGCACGACACCTTTGCGGCTTGACCGCCTGCTTGCCGGCGAACTCGGCCTTTCGCGGTCAAGGCTTCAGGCCCTGGACGACCGAAGGCGACTGACCATCGAACCGGATGGCGCCAAAGCCTTGCGCAAGCCGGTTCGCGACGGCTTGGCGGTGCGCATCGATCTGGCTGGAGAGGCGGATTGCAGCGCTATCCTGTCTGCCGCGTGCCGCTGAAACGAAAAGAGGGAGCACCGGCTCCCTCTTTGAACTTCATCTGGAAGCTTACGCCGCGCCCATCACCTTGGCGGCCTTTTCGAAACGCTTGCGCTCGTTCGGGTCGAGATAGAGCTTGCGGAGGCGAATGGTCTTCGGCGTCACCTCGACCAGCTCGTCGTCCTGGATCCAGGCCAGCGCCCGCTCCAGCGTCATGCGGATCGGTGGGGTCAGCTTCACCGCCTCGTCCTTGCCGGCGGCGCGGATGTTGGTGAGCTTCTTGCCCTTGAGCACGTTCACTTCGAGGTCGTTGTCGCGCGAATGGACGCCGATGATCATGCCCTGGTAGACCTTGACGCCCGGATCGATGATCATCGGGCCGCGGTCTTCGAGGTTCCACATCGCATAGGCGACCGATTCGCCCTGCTCGTTGGAGATCAGCACGCCGTTGGTGCGGCCGGGCAGCTCGCCCTTGTAAGGCTCATAGGCGAAGAACAGGCGGTTCATCACGGCGGTGCCGCGCGTGTCGGTCAACAATTCGGACTGGTAGCCGATCAGGCCGCGCGTCGGGGCGTGGAAGACAAGGCGCTGGCGGTTGCCGCCGGACGGGCGCAGCTCGACCATTTCGGCCTTGCGTTCCGACATCTTCTGCACGACGACGCCGGCATGCTCCTCGTCGACGTCGATGACGACTTCCTCGACCGGCTCCAGCAGCTGGCCGTCGTCGCCCTTCTGCATGACGACGCGCGGACGCGACACGGCAAGCTCGAAACCTTCGCGGCGCATCGTCTCGATCAGCACGGCGAGCTGCAACTCGCCGCGGCCGGAGACGAAGAAGGAGTCCTTCTCCGCCGATTCCTCGATCTTGAGCGCGACATTGCCCTCGGCCTCGCGCAGCAGGCGGTCGCGGATGACGCGGCTGGTCACCTTGTCGCCCTCGGTGCCGGCAAGCGGCGAGTCATTGACGAGGAAGGACATGGTGACGGTCGGCGGGTCGATCGGCTGCGCATGCAGCGGCTCGCTCACCGCCGGGTCGCAGAAAGTGTCGGCGACGGTGCCCTTCGACAGGCCGGCGATGGCCACGATGTCGCCCGCCTGGGCTTCGTCGATCGGCTGGCGCTCGAGACCGCGGAAGGCGAGGATCTTGGAGACGCGGCCGGTTTCGATCTGCGTGCCGTCATGGTGCAGCACCTTGACCGCCTGGTTGGCCTTCAGCGTGCCGGATTCGATGCGGCCGGTGATGATGCGGCCGAGGAACGGGTTGGCTTCGAGGATGGTGCCGATCATGCGGAATGGGCCGGGATGAACGGTCGGTGCCGGCACATGCTTGACGACCAGGTCGAACAGCGGGGCGAGACCCTGGTCCTTCGGGCCCTCGGGATTTTCCGAAACCCAGCCGTCACGGCCAGAACCATAGAGGATTGGGAAATCGAGCTGCTCGTCGGTGGCGTCAAGCGCCGCGAACAGGTCGAACACCTCGTTGACCACTTCGATGTGGCGGGCGTCCGGACGGTCGATCTTGTTGATGACGACGATCGGTCGCAGTCCGACCTTGAGCGCCTTGCCGACCACGAACTTGGTCTGCGGCATCGGGCCTTCGGCGGCGTCGACGAGCACGATCGCCGAATCCACCATAGACAGGATGCGCTCGACCTCGCCGCCGAAATCGGCGTGTCCGGGCGTGTCGACGATGTTGATGCGGGTGCCGTGCCAGTCGACCGAGGTCGCCTTGGCCAGGATCGTGATGCCGCGTTCCTTTTCGAGGTCGTTGGAATCCATGGCGCGCTCGGCGACGCGCTGGTTGTCGCGGAAGGCGCCGGACTGTTTCAGAAGTTGGTCGACCAGCGTGGTCTTGCCATGGTCGACGTGCGCGATGATCGCGATATTGCGGAGGTTCATTTTTCTGGTCTCGGGAACGTTGCAGGCAGCAGGCCCAAAAGCGCCGCCTTTTTCGGTTGCGCGGCTCATACAAGGTTTTTCGCAATTGCGAAAGGGGAGGCACGACCCCAAATAGATGGTCACTGATTCTTAAACGTCTTGGTGTGAAATGATTCTGTTAACCAAGGCGGAACCTTTGAGGGGCCGGACAGTTCGATGTTCATGACCGATCATATGCCCAGATTGCGTCCGGTTTTTGTGTGGGCGGCGCTTGGCGTGCTTGTAGCGGCAGGCGCCGCGCAGTCGGCGGCCGCGCTGCGGGAAGCCGACCCGATCACGCCGCCCGACGCCAGGACAGTACAGCAGATGTTCGCCGACGCCCCCGACGGCGTCGACCCGATCGTCACCGGCCCGGTCAGCGCCGCCTTCAAGCAGCGCCAGAAGGATGCCAACTGCGACACCGCGGTCTGGCCGAACGTTCCACGGGCTTGTTATCCCGACTGACGCTCTTCATTGCATTTCCGGATTGGTTCTGGACCGCCGCAGCGAGAACCGAAGCGGAGCGTACTTAAAGTACATGAGCACCGGAAGCGCGGGAAACCATCGTTCGCGGGCCGGCATCACCTGGATATCAACGCAGCCTAAGCCGACCGCACCGGATCGAGCGTCACCTTGTAAAGCTCGTTGTCGTCGCGATCCATCAGCCGCACGGTGAGCTGCTCGGTCGCGCCGGAAATATCGACCAGGCCGAAGAACTGCAGCCCGGCCGACGGCGGCAGGTTCTGGCCCTGTTCGGCGGTCGGCGCCTTGATGAATTTCAGCTCCGGCCCGAAGGTCATGTCGAGGTCGTTGGGGCCGAAGGTGCCGGCATGGATCGGGCCGGAGACGAATTCCCAGAACGGATTGAAATCCTGGAACTGCGCCTTGTCGGGGTTGTAGTAATGCGCCGCGGTGTAATGCACGTCCGCGGTCAGCCACACCGTGTTGGTGATGCCGGCATTCTTGATGAAGCGCAGCACGTCGGCGAATTCGAGCTCGCGGCCCTTCGGCGCGCCATTGTCGTTATTGCTGACGGCTTCGAAACCGACCTTCTTCGCCGCGTCGTCCCAGACGACGAGGCTGAGCGGCATGTCGGCGGCGATGACCTTCCAGGTCGCCCTGGAATTGGCCAGCTCGCGCTTCAGCCACTTGGACTGCTCCTCGCCGATCATGCGCGACTTCGGCGTCAGCGTTTCTTCCATGTCGGGGCCGTTCGGGCCGCGATAGGAGCGCATGTCGAGGAAGAACACGTCGAGCAGCGGCCCATGCGAAATCTTGCGGTAGACGCGGCCTGGCTCCGACGGCTCGTAGCGGATGGTCGTCATCTCATGGAAGGCACGCGCCGCCCGGGCCGCCAGCACATGGATCGACTTTTCCTTGTAACGGTCGTCGGCGGTCAGGTCCTTCGAATCCGACCAGTTGTTGAGCACCTCGTGGTCGTCCCACTGGTAGAAGGTCGGACAGATGGCCGACAGGCCAAGCACATGCTTGTCCATCATGTTGTATTTCCACTGGTCGCGGTACTCGTCCAGCGTCTCGGCGACCTTGCGCTTGCCGTCGAGCATGACGACGTTCTTCCACTTGCCGCCGCCGGGCAGGTCGACCTCGTCCTTCAAGGCGCCGTCGGCATAGATCGTGTCGCCGGAATGCAGGAAGAAGTCCGGCGTGTGCTTGGCGATGGTCGAATAGGTCTTCATGCCGGTCTCGTCGATGCCCCAGCCCTGGCCGGCCGTGTCGCCCGACCAGGCGAAGCGCACATCGCGCTTCGAAGATGGCGCGGTGCGGAAGCGGCCGACGATCGGCTCGGAGACGGCGTTGATATCGGAGAGATCGGCGGCCACCATGCGATAGAAAATGTCCTGGTCGGAGGCGAGATCGGTGAGCAGCCGCTTCACCGTGTAGTCGCTGGCCGGCGAGGTGTCGAGCGGCGCGAGCCGCGTCGCATTGGCGAAGCTTTCGGTCGTCGACACCTCATACATGACGCGCGCCGGACGGTCGGTGCGGGTCCACACCATGCCGGAGGTGGCGTCGACGTCACCGGACTGGACGCCATGCGTGAAGGCCGGGCGCTGGCTGGCGCGGGAATAATACGGCAGCGCGAGACCGGAGGCGCCGACAAGGCCGAAGGCGCTGGCCGAGGTGACGAAAGCGCGGCGGGTCAACGAAAGCTTGTTCATGGCTGTCTCCGGATGGCGTTGAACGGGACCGCCAAGCTCTCGCCTCAATGTTTCAGGCGCATTTCGGAACCATGAAGTTTTGATAACAGTTCATCTTTCCCCGTCTCCCTTTGTGGAGAACGGGAAACCTGCGCCGGGAGGCGTGTCGAGATTCGGGTCAGGACGAGCCGAAAACGGCGGTCTCCGAGAACCGGAGCGGAGCGTACTCAAAGTACGTGAGCACCGGAAGCGCAGGAGACTGCTGTTTGCAGGCCGGCCTCACCCGAATATCGACATGCCTCAAGCCGCCTGCGCCTCCGGCTCGAAAGCCGGCCTGTCGGTGTTGATCAGCAACGAAATACAAGCCGCCGCGATCCCGGTCATCCCGGCAATCAGGAACGCCAGCTCGTAATTGCCCTGCAGCTCGCGCATCGTGCCGCCGAAGGCGGCGGCCGCCGCGGCGCCCACCTGGTGGCCGGCGACGATCCAGCCGAACACGATCGGTCCGCTGCGATCGCCGAACGCCTCGTTCGCAAGCCTCAGCGTCGGCGGCACGGTGGCGATCCAGTCGAGCCCGTAGAGCACGGCGAAGATGACCAGGCTGGTCGCCGAGAAGCCTGAATAAGGCAGGTAGATCAGCGACAGGCCGCGCACCGCGTAATAGACGCCAAGGAGCTTGCGCGGATCGAAGCGGTCGGTGAGCCAGCCGGACAGCGTGGTGCCGATCAGGTCGAAAATGCCCATCATCGACAGCAGTCCGGCAGCCTGCACCTCGCCGATGCCCATGTCGCCGCAGAAGGCGATGAGATGCGTGCCGACGAGGCCGTTGGTGGTGAAACCGCAAACGAAGAAGGTGGCGAACAGATACCAGAACACCCGGGTGCCGGCAGCCCGCCGCAGCGTGTTCAGCGTATGCGCCAGGAAATTGCCTTGCGATGCGGGCGACACCGGCGGCACGTCATCGGCATCGGCGCCGTAGCGCACCTGGCCGATCGAAGCGGGGCGCTCGGGCACCAGCAGCAGGACGAACGGGATCAGCGCCGCCGTCGCGATCGCCACGGCGATCGCCACCGGCTTCCAGCCGCCGCTCTGCGCCAGCGAGGCGATCACCGGCAGGAAGATAAGCATGCCGGTGGCGCTGGAGGCCGACATCAGCCCCATCATCAGACCGCGATTGGTCTTGAACCAGCGGTTGACGATGGTGGCGCCCAGCACGCTCGCCACCGCGCCCGAACCGATGCCGGAAAACACGCCCCAGGTGAGGAAAAGATGCCAGGGCTCAGTCATCAACAGGCTGAGCGCGGTCGATCCCGACATCACCACTAGCGCGCCAAGCAGCGTGCGGCGCAGCCCGATGCGCTCCATCAGCGCCGCGGCGAACGGCCCGGTCAGGCCGTAGAGCAGGATGCCGACGCTGGCGGCCCAGGAGGTCACGTCACGGCGCCAGCCGAAGCTTTCTTCCAGCGGCACCATCATCACCGACGGCGCGGAGCGAAGCCCAGCCGCGATCAAAAGGCAGAAGAAGATGACGGCAACGACGACGAATGCGTAGCGCTGGCCAAACGGGCGGGACTGAGCTATCATGTTACTGACCGGTACGTTGCAATGGGATGAAGCCATACATACGTACCGGTCAGTAACATTGTCAAGCGAGTTGTTTGCATGCCATCGGACAATAAAATTGAAGCGTCGTTGAGCGATGCCCCCGCTCCCAGGGCGGCGGACAAGATCCTGGACGTCGCGCGCGACCTGTTTTATCGCGAGGGCATCCGGGCGATCGGCGTCGACGAGATCGTCAAGCGCGCCGGCGTCACCAAGCCGAGCCTCTACCGCAGCTTCCCGTCCAAGGACGAGCTTGCCGCCTCCTATCTGCGCAAATACGACCTTGAGTTCTGGGAGCGCTTCGACGAGGCCGTCGACGCGCATCCAGGCAAGCCGCGCGCGCAGATCATCGCTTTCCTGACCCGGGTCGGCAAACGCACCCAGAAGCCGGATTATCGCGGCTGCGGCATGACCAACGCGGCGGTCGAATATCCCGAGCGCGGGCATCCCGCGCGGGTGGTGAGCGAGAACAACAAAGTGGAGCTGCGCCGGCGCCTGCGTGCCATGGCCGCCGCGATGGGCGCCGCCGATTCCGATACGCTGGGTGACGGTCTGCTGCTCCTCATCGAGGGCGCCTATATCAGCGGCCAGCTGTTTGGCCTGGGCGGACCGGCGGCCGCCGTCGCCCGCAACGCCGACCTCCTGATCGAAGCCAGCTTGAAGAAATAGCAATTGAAGCTACGCTTTCGGCAACTCGAACGGAGTTGTCAGCCATGCGTGCTCTTCTGATCCCGCTTGCCCTCGCCGGTTTCTGCCAAACGGCCCAGGCCGGCGAAATCTCCAGCGCCTACACCGATCTCGACTGGAAGAAGGACTGCGTGACCTATGCCCAGGCCGCGGAAGGCGACGGCGACTGGGCGAGCCTGGTCTGCTCGGGCTATCGCGGCTACCCGGTGCTGATCGGCTACGACGACGCGCGAGAGTCTCTCTATTACGGCTTTCCATCCGACGACATGACCGCGGTCTGGGAGAGCTTCACCGCCTTCAACGGCTCGGGCCCGAAGGTCGAGTGGCGCATCGAAACCAATGGCGATGTCGCCATTCCCTTCGCCGCCATCCACCGCCGCTCGATCAGCGACCCGCAGGACGAGAAGAAATCGACCGACGTGCTGGTCGTCGCCAAGGTGGCGCAACCGGAAGAGCATCAGGGCTGCACCGTCGGCCTGGTTCTAGCCACCGGCAACCCGCAGGCCAACGACCAGGCGCGCAAGCTCGCCGACGACAAGGCGAAGACCTTCGCCTGCCGCAAGGACAAGCGCGAAGTGATCGGCGACGTGCCCGCGTTCGGCCGGGTGGACAACTAACCGCGACCGGGCTTGGTCAGCCTTTCCCGGCCTCCAGATGCCGGCTCAGCATCAGCCGCAATTCCTCCAGCACGCCGTCGCGCAGCCGCTTCTCGCCGATCAGCGTCAGCGGAATGCGCATCAGTTGCGGCACGATCACCGCCAGCCTTTCGGCCTGTCCTGCCGGCAGCGGCGGATCGGCCGCGGCGAACAGCGTCGCGATCTGGCTGCGACGGTGCCCTCGCATGGCGCGCCGCCAGCCGTCGTCACCCGGCAGGTCGAGCAGCGCCGAATAGGCCGGATGCCCGGCCATGAAGTTCCCGAGCCGCGCGAACAGCCGGTCGGCGATCGCCGCCGCGCTCATCCCCTGCGTCCGGTCGCGCAGGTCGTCGAGCTCGGCCGAAAGCGCCTCGGCATTCTGGGCCAGGATCGCTTGCGCCACCGCCTGCTTGGTCGGGAAGAACAGATAGAGCGTGCCGATGGCGGCGCCCGCCTTGGCGGCGATCTCGGTCATGGTCGTCGCGTCGAAGCCCTTCTCGACGAACAGCTCCGACGCCGCTGCCATCAGCGCGGCGACGCGGTCGCGGCCTCTTTTTTGCTGCGGTGCGCGCGGCTGCGGCACAGTTACGCTTGATTTTTCCGAGGCCATCCTCATACTCCAAACCTGAGACCATCCTCATATATAGCCTGCCGGCCCTCGACGCGCCAGCAGCGCCGGATTTGGACGCCATGACCAGACAGGACCGCCCGCAGAGCCACAAATGGATGGTTCTGAGCAACACCACGCTCGGCATGCTGGCCGCAGCCATCAACGGTTCGATCCTTTTGATAAGCCTGCCGGCGGTGTTTCGCGGCATCGGCCTCAAGGCGCTCGACCCCGGCAACATCAATTACCTGCTCTGGGCGATCATCGGCTACATGATCGCCACCGCCGTGCTGGTCGTCGCCTTCGGCCGGCTGGGCGATCAGTTCGGCCGGGCGAAGATGTACAATCTCGGCTTCGCCATCTTCACCGCCGCCTCCATCGCGCTCAGCCTTCTGCCGGGACAAGGCGATTTCGCCGTCATGTATCTGATCGGCGTCCGCATCATCCAAGGCATCGGCGGCGCGCTGATCATGGCCAATTCCACGGCGCTGCTCACCGACGCCTTCCCCGAGAACGAACGCGGCTTCGCGCTCGGCATCAATGTCGTGGCGGCGATCGGCGGCCAGTTCATCGGCCTTTTGATCGGCGGATTGCTCGCCGACACCGACTGGCGGCTGGTGTTCTGGATCAACGTGCCGTTCGGGCTTGTCGGCACCATCTGGGCCTATCTCAAGCTGCACGAAGCGCCGAACCGCTCCAGCCACACCATCGATTGGCTGGGCAATATCAGCTTCGGCCTCGGCCTGGTCATGATCCTCACCGCCATCACCTATGGCTTGCAGCCCTATGGCGACCAGGTGATGGCCTGGACCAGCCCGAAAGTGCTGACCTTGTTTGGCATCGGCATCGTCTCGCTGATCGCCTTCGTGATCGTCGAAAACCGTGTCGCCAAGCCGATGCTAGACCTGTCGCTGTTCCGCATTCCGGGCTTCGCCTATGGCAACATCGCCAATCTTGCGTCGGGCATCGCGCGCGGCGGCCTGCAATTCATGCTGATCGTCTGGCTGCAGGGCATCTGGCTGCCGCTGCACGGCTATTCCTTCGAGCAGACCCCGCTCTGGTCGGCGATTTTCATGCTGCCGCTTACAATCGGCTTCCTGATCGCCGGGCCGATCTCGGGCTATTTCTCCGACCGCATCGGCGGCGTGCCTTTCGCCGTTGGCGGCATGGTCGCGGGCGCGGCCAGCTTCGTCGCGCTGATGCTGCTGCCCGCCGACTTCTCCTACATCGCCTTTGCCGGCCTGCTCTTCCTCAACGGCCTCGGCTCCGGCCTGTTCGTGGCGCCGAACTCGACGCAGATCATGAATTCCGTGCCGGCGCGCGAGCGCGGCCAGGCGTCGGGCATGCGCGCCACCACCACCAATGCCGGGCAGGTGCTGTCGATCGGCCTGTTCTTCAGCCTGATGCTAGCCGGGCTCGCCGCCAGACTGCCGGCGACGATGGAAGCCGGCCTTCTGGCGCAACATGTGCCGGAGGCGATCGCGCACCAGGTCGCCAACATGCCGCCGGTCGCTAGCCTGTTCGCCGCCTTCCTCGGCTACAACCCGATGGGCGAACTGATCCCGGCCGACGTGCTTCACGCTTTGCCGCCGGCCAACGCCGCGACACTGACCGGCAACCAGTTCTTCCCCGAGCTGATGTCGGGGCCGTTCAAGCACGGGCTGGTCTTCGCCTTCACCTTCTCGGCGATCCTCTATCTGGTCGCCGCTTTCGCCTCCTGGCGCGGCGGCCGCGGCGCCGAGGCGGAGTTTTCAGAGAACCTGGCCGCCGAGGCAGCAAGTCGACGTTAAACGGTCAAGCGTTAGGCCAGCGCTGCATCGGGTTCCCATTCAGGTCGCTGCCTAGTAAACCCTTGCGCGATTGCAGCCGGTCTCGGGAGGTTCCGCTTGTCCAGTTTTGTCAGCGTCGCGAACGAAAACGGCGTGGCGGTGGTCACCATCGACAACCCGCCGGTCAATGCGCTGAGCTTTCACGTCCGCAAGCCTCTCCACGAGGCGCTCGCCGCTTTGCGCGACGATCCCGCCGCAAGCGCGATCGTCATCGCCTGCGCCGGGCGCACCTTTGTCGCCGGCGCCGACATCACCGAATTCGGCAAGCCGGTCCAGCAGCCGGAACTGCGCGCCATCATCGCCTTGCTTGAAACCATCGCCAAGCCGACGGTCGCCGCGATCCACGGCACCGCGCTCGGCGGCGGGCTGGAGCTGGCATTGGGCTGTCATTTCCGCGTCGCCGATCGCGGCGCCAAACTTGGCCTGCCCGAAGTGAAGCTCGGCCTTTTGCCGGGCGGCGGCGGCACCGTGCGACTGCCACGCCTTGTGGGTGCTGTGAAAGCGCTCGGCATGATCGTTTCCGGAACGCCGATTTCGGCCGACGAAGCCAAGGCCACCGGATTGGTGGATGCGGGTTTCGATGGCGATCTGATTGTTCAAGCAATTCGTTTCGCCAGCGAAATGGTCGAGCAGGGCGGCCAGTTCACACCGGTGCGCGACCGCAACGACCGCCTTGCCGGGACCGATTTCGCCGCCTTCGACGCCCAGAGGGTGGAACTGGCCAGGAAGGCCCGCGGACTTGAAGCGCCGCTTGCCTGCGCCGAAGCCGTCCGCAACGCGATCACGTTGCCGTTCGACGAGGCGCTCGCGGCCGAGCGGCAGCTTTTCCTGAAACTCGTTTCCGGCGACCAGTCCCGGGCGCAGCGGCATCTGTTCTTCGCCGAGCGCGAGGCGGCCAAGATTCCCGGCAAGGACCTGCGGAAGCGCCGGATAGAACGCATCGGCGTCATCGGCGCCGGCACGATGGGCGGCGGCATCGCCATGGCTTTCGCCAATGGCGGTCTGCCGGTGACTTTGGTCGAGACCAGCGAAGAAGCGCTGCGGCGCGGGCTGGCGACAATCGACAAGAACTATGCCGTTTCGGTCAGCCGCGGCTCGTTGACGGACGAGGCCAAGCAGAAGCGGCTCGGACTGTTCAAGGGCAGCACCGACTATGCCGATCTCGCCGATTGCGATCTGATCATCGAGGCCGTGTTCGAGGACATGGCGGTGAAGAAGGAGGTGTTCGGCAAGCTCGCCGCGGTCGCCAGGCCTGGCGCCATCCTCGCCACCAACACCTCCTATCTCGACGTGAACGAAATCGCCGCCTCGACATCGCGTCCAGGGCACATGCTCGGCATGCATTTCTTTTCGCCGGCAAACGTCATGAAGCTCCTGGAGATCGTGCGGGCCGAAAAGACCGCGCCCGACGTGCTGGCGACGGTCACCGATCTCGCCCGGCGCATCGGCAAGGTAGCGGTCGTCGTCGGCGTCTGCCACGGTTTTGTCGGCAACCGCATGCTGGCCGCGCGCGGCGCGGAGAACGAAGCGCTGTTGCTCGAAGGTGCAACGCCCGCCCAGGTCGACAAGGCGTTCACCGATTTCGGCTGGCCGATGGGGCCGTTCCAGATGGGCGATCTCGCCGGCCTCGACATCGGCTGGCGCAACCGCAAGGCGCGCGGCCAGACGGCGGTGATCGCCGATACGCTTTGCGAGCGGGGCCATTTCGGCCAGAAGACCGGGCGTGGCTGGTACCGCTATGAGAGCGGCGCGCGGGAGCCGGTTGCCGATCCGGAGGTCGAGGCGTTGATCCGCGCCAAGGCGAAAGAACTGAGCATAGCGCGGCGCCAGATCGGCGCCGACGAGATCATCGAGCGCACGCTTTATCCGCTGGTCAACGAGGGCGCGAAGATTCTCGAGGAAGGCATCGCCGCGCGGGCGTCCGATATCGATGTCCTCTGGGTCAACGGCTACGGCTTCCCGATCGGCAAGGGCGGACCGATGTTCTGGGCCGGACTGGAAGGTGCGGCGAAGATCGTCGAGCGGTTGGAGCATTGGCATGGGCGGACCGGCAGGGCGATCTTCGAGCCGGCGCCGGTGCTGAGAAAGTTTGCCGAGACTGGGGCTTGGGAAGGCGCGGGCGACGCCCCATAACTTCGTCATTCCAGGGCGAAGCGAAGCGTAGACCCGAGGATGACGAACGCGAGGCGGCACAACAAATTTGACCATGTGGACAAATCTCAACCACCGTTCCATAGTCTCTCGTCTGACATTTTTTTGAACGGCCGGCTCGACACGGCTGTCGAACAGAGGGGCACTTCAATGGAAAACGAACGTAGCAAGACGCAACGCGCCGGCCTGTCGCGGCGCAACGTGCTGGAACTCGGCGCGCTCGGCCTCGCGGCGACCATGCTGCCCGGCGCGGCCTTCGCCAAGGACAAGAAGCTGAAGGTGGCGGCGATCTTCGCCACGCCGATCGAGGAGCCGTGGGATAATCAGATCCATGTCGCCCTGCAGAAGGCCGAGAAGGAACTGGGCATCGAATACAAATGGTCGGAAAAGGTGCAGACCGCCGACTTCAGCCGCGTGATGCGCGAATATGCGCAGGGCGGCTACCAGTTGGTGCTGGGCGACGCTTTCGCCGCCGAGCGTGAATCGCGCCGCACGGCAAAACAATTCCCGAAGACGGCGTGGCTGTTCGGCTCGGGCGCTGGGCCCGCCGAGCCGAATTTCAGCGTCTTCGACAACTGGATCCACGAACCCGCCTATCTCTCCGGCATGATCGCGGGAAAGATGTCGAAGTCGGGCACGGTCGGCGCCGTCGCGGCCATGGGCATTCCGGAAGTCAACCGGCTGGTCAACGCCTTCTTCGCCGGCGCCAAGGAGGTCAATCCGAACGTCAAGAAGAAGGTCGCCTTCATCGGCTCCTTCTTCGATCCGCCCAAGGCCAAGGAAGCGGCCGTGGCGCAGATCGATGCCGGCGTCGACGTCATCTATGCCGAGCGCTTCGGCGTCATCGAGGCGGCGGTCGAGAAGAAGATTTTCGCCATCTCCAACATGTCCGACCAGTCGAGCCTCGGGCCCGATACGGTCATCACCGGCCCGGTCTGGGACATGTACCCGACGGTCGAGCAGGCGATCAAGCTGGTCAAGGCCAGCGTCTTCACCGCGCAGGACTATGGCGATTTCTCGCGCATGGCCAAGGGCGGCTCGTATCTGGCGCCCTTCCACAAGTTCGACAAGACGCTGCCAGCCGACGTCAAGGACCTGGTCGAGAAGAAGAAGGCCGAGATCCTCGAAGGCAATTTCCGCGTCGACGTCGACGAGAACACGCCGGTTTCGGATTGACGCCTGGTTGAGGGGCGGCGCTAGGCCCCCCTCTCTGTCCTGCCGGACATCTCCCCCTCGAGCGGGGAGATTGGCAGTTCCGTCGACGGCGCTCGATCTTTCAACATTGAAAGTTGGCGAAGGCCGCCGTGACATCTGATCTCCCCCGTGAGGGGAAGATTGCCGGCCGGCCAGAGAGGGGGTGCAGCGCTGCCCTCCATGGTTGGCCGGATCGCAAATCCAGGAGCACCCTTGTCCGCCCCACTCATCGAAATGCGCGGCATCACCAAGAGCTTCGGCGCCGTCAAGGCGAACGAGGCCGTCGACCTCAGCGTGGCGCCGGGCGAGATCCTCGGCCTGCTTGGCGAGAACGGCGCCGGCAAGACGACGCTGATGAACGTGCTGTTCGGCGCCTATGCGCCGGACGCCGGCGAGATCCTGGTCGAAGGCAGGCCCGTCGCCATCCACAATTCGGCCGATGCGCTCGCCGCCGGCATCGGCATGGTGCACCAGCATTTCCACCTCGCGCCGCGGCTGACGGTGCTGGAAAACCTCCTGATCGGCATTCCCGGCAAATCCGGCCGCATCGACCGTGCGCGCGGGCTTGCCCGCCTGGACGAAATCAGCCGGCAGTATGGGCTGAGCCTCGACCCAAGCCTGCCGGTCTCGGCGCTGTCGGTCGGCGAGCAGCAGCGGCTGGAGATCATCAAGGCGCTGTTTCGCGGCGCCAGGCTTTTGATCCTCGACGAACCGACGGCGGTGCTGGCGCCTTCTGAGGTCGATGGCCTGTTCGCCGCCCTGCGCTCGATGGCGGCGCAAGGGCTCGGCATCATCTTCATCTCGCACAAGCTGAATGAAGTTCGCGCCCTCACCCATCGCTGCGTGGTGCTGCGCCACGGCAAGGTCGCCGGCCGCGTCGACCGTCCGGCGCAAACGACCTCGGCCGAGATGGCGAAGCTGATGTGCGGCCACGAAATCGTGCCGCCGGTCAAGGAGGCTTCGGCGCCCGGCGCCGCCGCGCTGACGCTCGACGGCATTTCCACCTCCGGCCATGCCGGCACGCCGCTGCGCGACGTCTCACTTTTCGTCCGCGCGGGCGAGATCCTGGGCATCGCCGGTGTCTCCGGCAACGGCCAGCGGGCGCTCGCCGATGTGATTTCCGGCATGCTGCCGCCCAGGGCCGGCGCGATGACGATAGCCGGCAAAGCGGTTGCGCAGTTTTCGCCGCGCGAGTTGCAGGCGCTCGGCCTCGGCCGCATACCGGAAGACCGGATGACGACCGGCCTCGTCACCAATCTGCCTTTGGCCGACTCCATGGTGCTGCCGCGTATCGGCACCGAGGCCTTCAGCCGCCAGGGACTTCTCAATCCAACTGCGATCCGTGCCTTCGCTGAAGCGCAGATCAAGGCCTACGATATTCGCTGCCCCGGCCCGATGGTGCGTGCCGGCGCGCTGTCCGGCGGTAATCTGCAGAAGGCGCTGCTGGCCCGCGAGCTCGCCTTCGACCCGAAGGTGCTGATCGTCTCGCAGCCGACGCGCGGGCTCGATATCGGCGCCGCCCGCTTCATCCACGAGAAGTTCCTGGCCATGCGCGCCAAGGGCTGCGGCATCATCGTCATCGGCGAGGACCTTGAGGAATTGCTGATGCTCTCGGATCGCATCGCGGTGATGTATGAGGGCCGCATCGCCGGCACGCTTCCCAGCGCGCATGCCACCGTCGCAAGGCTCGGCCTGATGATGACCGGCGCAGGGCACACCGAGGAGGCGGCCTGATGTTTCGCCTCGAAGCCCGCACCTCGACACCGGCCTGGTTCAATCTCGCGCTGCCGCTCTTGGCCATCGCCGCGACGCTCATCCTGTGCAGCGGCCTGATTGCCATCGCCGGCGCCGGCGTGGTCGAAGCCTATGGCGTGATGCTGTCCGCCTCGCTCGGCGACAGCTACGCCATCACGGAAACCCTGGTGCGCGCTGCACCGATGATCTTCACCGGCCTTGCCGTGGCCATCGCCTTCCGCGCCAAATTCTGGAACATCGGCGCCGAGGGGCAGCTTCTCGCCGGCGCGGTGGCAAGCTGCTTCGTCGGCGCCATCCCGATGCCGGGCTATCTCGCCATGCTGTTGATGGCGCTGGCGGGCGCCGCGGCAGGTGCGCTCGTTGCGCTGGTTCCCGCCACTTTGCGCGTAAAATTCAAGGTCGACGACGTGGTGAGCTCGCTGCTGCTCAACTCGGTCATCTATTACGCGCTGATGGCGCTGATCGAGGGACCGTGGAAGGACACGTTCAGCGGCTACCCGATCTCGCCGCCGATCGAGGACGCGGCCAATTTCCCGGTGCTGATCGAAGGCACGCGCCTGCATCTCGGCGTCGTCGTGGCGTTGATCGCGGCACCGCTGTGCTGGTTCCTGATCGCGCGCACCACGCTCGGCTTCCGCATCCGCGTCACCGGCGAGAATCCTGAAGCCGCCCGCTATGCCGGCATCTACGTGCAGCGCGTGCTGCTGTCGACAGCTCTGCTCTCGGGCGCGCTGGCGGGACTCGCCGGCGTTGGCGAGGTCGGCGGCGTGCACTTCCAGGTGATGAGCGACATCTCGCCGGGCTATGGCTATTCCGGCATCGTCGTTGCGATGCTCGCCAGGCTCAATCCGCTCGGCGTGGTGCCGGCGGCGATCTTCCTTGCCGCTGTCATGACCGGCGCCGAGGCGATGTCGCGCGCGACCGGCGTGCCGGCCTTCCTCAGCGAGGTCATCCAGGGCACGGCGCTGCTTGCCATGCTGGTGGCGCTGCTCTTCACCGCCTACCGCATCCGCCGCGTGGGAGCGCAAACATGAGCGCGGTGTTCGAGCAGATTTTTCAGGTCGGCTTCCTCGCCGCCATCATCCGCATCGCCACGCCGCTCGCCTTCGCGACGCTGGGCGAAATGTTTTCCGAGCGCGCAGGCGTGCTCAATCTCGGCATCGAGGGCATCATGCTGCTCTCGGCGATGGCGGGCTTCACAGCTGCCAGCCTGAGCGGCAGCCTGTGGCTGGGCGTGCTTGTCGCGGTGTTGACCGGCATGCTGATGGGGGCGCTGCATGCGCTGTTCACGGTGGCCCTGGGCCTCAGCCAGCATGTCTGCGGCATCGGCGTGACATTGTTCTCATCCGGCCTTGCCTATTTCCTCTATCGGCTGATCTTCGGCCAGCAATCGGTGCCGCCGAGCATTACCGGCTTCAAGCCGGTGGCTATCCCGCTGCTCTCGGACATTCCGGTTCTCGGCCCGGCGGTGTTCAACCAGTTCACGCTCGTTTATCTCGCCATCATCGCCGTCCCGCTCGCTGCCTTCGTGCTCTACCGCACGCCATGGGGGCTGTCCGTGCGCATGGTCGGCGAGAACCCGCGCGCGGCGGACTCGGCCGGCGTCAGCGTGATCGCCAGGCGCTTTCAGGCGGTGATCCTCGGCGGCGCGCTGATGGGCCTTGCCGGCGCCTTCCTCACCATGGCGCAGTTCAACGCCTTCACCTTCGGCGTCGTCTCCGGTCGTGGCTGGGTGGCGATCGCGCTGGTGGTGTTCGGCCGCTGGGATCCCTGGCGCTCGGCGGGCGCCGCACTGCTCTTCGCCTTCGTCGACGCGCTGCAGCTCAGGATGCAAGCGAGCGGCCTCGGCCACGTCCCTTACGAAGCGTTCCTGATGCTGCCTTTCATCTTCACCATCGTTGCCATGGCCGTCATGTCGCGCAACGCTGTGGCGCCATCGGCGCTGCTGAAGCCGTTTCGACGGGAGGAGCGGTAGACGAGTAGGCGCCCTTTCCTCTCCCTCCGGAGGGGGGAGAGGTGGCGCTGCGAAGCAGCGACGGAGTGGGGGAACCACCTTGCAACCGTCGCCAACGAATATTGAAATGGGGCCCAGGCGCAAGAGTATTTCGGCACCGCGCCAAGGGTCGACCCCCACTCCGTCGAGCTACGCTCGACACCTCTCCCCCGATCGACGGGGGAGAGGAAGGCGCCAAGCTGGCCTCAGATCGCCGTAAACCCATTGTCCACGAACAGATGCGCGCCGTTGACGAAGCTCGATTCGTCGCTGGCCAAAAACAGCGCCGCCTTCGCCACTTCCTCCGGCTCGCCGATGCGGCCCTGCTGCGCGGCCATCGCCGCGTCCGAGACGTCGACGCCGAGCTTGCCGAGATCGGCCACTTCGCGCAAGCCATGCGGCGTGCGGATGAAGCCCGGGCAGACGGCGTTGCAGCGGATGTTGCGGTCGCGGAACTCCACCGCGATGGCGCGGGCAAACATGTGGCAGGCGCCCTTGGTGGTGTCGTAGAGCACTTCGTTCGGCGTCGCCGCCACCGCCGAGATCGACGAGGTGCAGACGATCGAGCCGCCGCCGGCGGCGATCATGCCCGGCAGCACCGCGCGCGTCATCAGGAACATCGAGCGCACGTTGACGGCATGCAGCCAGTCCCATTCCTGCAGCGTCGTTTCCAGGAAGGGCTTGATGACGATCGTGCCGGCGTGATTGAACAGCACCGTGACCGGGCCGAGTTTTTCCGTCGCCGCCTTCACCGCCGCCTCGACCTGTGCTTCGTCCGAAACGTCGGCCACGAAATGCTCGGCGACATGGCCCCGCGCCCGGATCGCCGCGGCGGTCTTGCCGGCCGCCTCGCCGTTGCGGTCGATGATCGCCACCTTTGCGCCTTCGGCGGCAAACAGCTCCGAAGCCGCCCCGCCCATGCCCGTCGCACCGCCCGAAACGATGGCGACCTTGCCCGCCAGCCTTCCACCCATTCTTATTGCTCCTTCAGTGCCGCCGATATCGGCCCAAGCGATGCTATCCGTCATGCGCGAGGCGGCCAAGGCCGTTCGAGCGATTGGATATTGTGCCTGTGAACGCCGCGAAAACGGCTGATTTTCAACCTGTTCGGCCAGATTGCCCATGTTCCGATATCGGCTACATCGCCTGCGCTGCGAGTATGAAAAACCACGATCCGCCCTCTTTTAAAAAATCATTCCAGGAATCGCTCGAAAATAACAATCGACAAAGTCTACTAACTTTATAGATTAATGGCCGTGACGGAGGTCGATATGTCCTATAGCCAGAATGCCCAGACCGCCCGCAAGGGGCAAAGGCTGACTGCCGATCAAAGCTGGAGGCCCGCCTATGGCGGCACCTTCGCCTATCTCGTCTTCGCGCTTGCGTTCGTGTTCACCGGCGCGGTGATCCTGGGGCTGATCCCCTGATCCAAGGCGGGCCGAGATCCGCCGTCAAACAATCTGAGTCGAGCAATCGGAGTGGAAAACTGGCCGGGCGCCAGGGCGTCGTCGCGCGCCAGCGTCTCAGGTCTGGTTAGAAGGCTTTTGAAGCGGGGCGACCCAACGTGATGGAGGAGATGGCAATGCCGATCGAGTTCACGCATGTTCCAGGCAAGCCTGCCAATGGCAGCTTCTTCTACGACTTCGCCGAAACCGCGACCAGACTGTCGCTGATCGAGGACGCCGGTTTCCGCAGGCTGGTGGTGGACGATCCGGCCGGGCTGCTCACCAATATGGACATCGCCGCGCAGACGCTCGACCGCACCGGTTCGCTCGAAGTCGTCTTGACGCATTGGGCCGGCGTGATCGAGCCGACGGTGGCGGCAAGGCAGCTCGCGGCGCTCGACCGCAAAAGCGGCGGCCGCTTGTCGCTTCGCATGCTGAGCGAACCGCTGGAAGACGGCGACGCCGAGGCCCGGCCCGTTGGTCACAGCGTGGTGTGGCAGCGCATCGACGAATATCTGGTGCTGTTGAAGCGCCTGTGGTCGAACGACAGGCCCTTCGACCATGAAGGCGCCTTCTACAGCGTCAAAGGCGGCTTCGTGCCGCGCAAGGCCCCGCATGGCGCCGACCTCGCCATCCGTCTCGGCGGGCAGTCCAGCACGGCCTTGAAGGTCGTCGGAAAGCATGCCGATGTCTTCGAGCTGGCCGGCGGCTCCCCGGATGAGGTCGCGCAACTGATGCAGCGCGCGCGCGGCGCCGCGGCGGAACATGGCCGCGCCGGCAGGTTGCGCTTCGCGCTGCCTGTCCGCATTCGCCCGGACGGCTGGACGGGCACTTCGGATCACAAGGCGATCGAGCTTGCCGGGCCGCCGGCGCGGATTGCCCTGGCACTGCTGCCCTACGCGGCGCTTGGCATCGAGGAATTCATGATCGGCGGCATCGACCGCCCAAGCGAGATCGCCCGCATCGGGCGCGAGACGATAACGCTGGTCGCGAATTCGCTGGCGCGGCGCGAGGTGGAGGTTCCGCAACCGGGGATGCTTGCGTCCCAGACCTTCCCTGAGATCCACCTTCGCTAACGCCGGCCTCCCTACGGCTGGGATGAGTAATCCAGGCCGTCCATGACGTAATCCGCGAACAGGAAATCGCGGATGCCGGCGATCCGGCCGTCCTCCCAATCGATGAGGATGAAGTAGCGCGGCGGCCCGCCCGGACGCTCCGGACTGGTGACCAGGATGGCGGGCCGGCCTTCGACAAGGCCGGTCGTGAAATGCCAATGCGTTTCGTCGGCATAGCGGCCGAAGTAATTGCCGACATATTCCTTGCCGTCGGCGTGCAGGCGGTTGACCAGCTCGAGCTTCACGTCCTCGGCCAGCAGCCCGCGCAAGGCATCGAAGTCCCTGGCGTTGAAGGCGGCCACATAGTCGCCGAGGCGTCGCACGTCCTGCCGGTCGAGCGCCGGGCGGGGCGGCGCCATGCGCGGCGCGGCCGCCAGCTTGCGCAGGCTCTCGCGGCCCCGCTGCAGCGCGCCCTTGATCGCCGTGTCGGAGGTTTCGAGGATTTCGCCGATCTCCTCCAGGCTGTGTCCCAGCACATCCTTCAGCACGACCGTGCATCTTTGCGCCGGCGGCAGTTGCATCAGCTCGGCTAGGCTCGCCTCGGCGGCCATGCGCGCATCCAGCGCCGAATTCTCGTCGGCGATCATGTCGAGCTCGACCTCGCTTTCGCGCCCCCGCAAGCGGGTCCGCTTGCGCAGGAAATCGAGGGCCGCGTTGTGCGCGATGCGAAACAGCCAAGGCTCTGTCTTGTCGGGCATGTCGCCATTCCTGATCGCCACGAAGCCTTTGGCCAAAGCCTCCTGGACGATGTCTTCGCCATCGATGACGGATCCGACCATGCGCGAACCGTAGCGGTGCAGCTTGGCCCTCAGGCCGGCGGCCTCGCGCTCGAAGGCGCGAAGCCTGGTTTCGGTCGCCGCAACGGACTGATCCTGCAAACCGGTCACGCGTCCTCCTAGTCTTCGATCCCGCCCGTATGGGAATAGATCGTGTGACCCATCATGCTCTCGCCGGCGGCCAGCTCGACGATGCTCTTCATGTAATCGGCGAAGCGGGGATCGCCGCGGAAGGCGGCGATGTCCTCCGCCGAACGCCATTGCGAGATATTGGCGACCTTGCTGCCGTCGTCGCCGACGACCACCGACGACGACAGCGAGCCCGGCTGCTTGCTGAAGAAGGCCCTCGTTCCCTCGGCAAGCGTGTTGGCGAGTTCCTGCTGCTTGCCCGGCTTGGCGGTGAAGACGTTGATCAGGGTCACTGTGGTCGACATGGCTTGGCTCCGTTTGTCCTGATGGCGGAGGCCGTCGCGGCTCCCGCATCTGTTACGACCCTCAAGACGAAGCCGGAATCGAAAACGGAACGGTGCGGGTGAAAAAAATTTCGATGGAACCACGAAATCCTCAGCCCATTGCGCCCGCGAGCTGCCGCAAGGCGGCAATGACCACCGCCGAATCCGCCAGCGCGCCGAAGACGCCGTCCTCGACCGTCACCATATGCAGCGCGGCTTCATGCGCATACTGGTCGCCGCTGGCGCAGGCGTCCGCAATCGTCAGGCACTGGAAGTTGCGGTCGCAGGCCTCGCGCAATGTGGTGTGCACGCAGACATCCGTCGTGCAGCCGGTGAACAGGAGATGCGTGATGCCACGCGCCCGCAAAACAAGCTCCAGATCCGTATAGGTGAAGGCGCTGTTGCAGGTCTTGTCGATGATGATGTCCTGCGGCGCCACGTCGATGTCCGCGGATATCTGGAAGCCCGGGCCGGAGCGCAGCAGGACATCGGTGCCGTCGAGGCCAGCCCGCTTGCGGCGCCATTTTTCGTAGGGCGTCATGTCGGCCATGTCGGCGCGATAGCCCTGCCTGGTGTGGATGATGGTTAGGCCGGCGGTTCGAGCGGCCTCGATCAGCCGGTTGACCGCCGGCAGGATGGCTCTCAGCGGCGATGGATCGTAGCCCTTCCTGGCGAAGTAGCCGGTCGGCGACAGGAAATCCTCCTGCAGGTCGATCACCAGCAGCGCCGTGTGCTGCGGCACCAGCCTGCCGTCATAGGGAAAGTCGAAGGGTATCGCCTTGATCATCGGCCGCCTGCCTTGGTTGTTGTGCGCGCATCGTGCCCAGCAACTGCCATGCCGTCCAGACCTTGCAGCGTGCCGAACCGATATTGGGGAACGCGTTGCAATTGTTGATAACCGCAGTCACCTTTATAGTTGACTTGCAAAGTCATGTTTCATAGTCAACCGGCATTGGCCGCCTGGCACCTGCCTTGGATGGCGGCCGCTGCGTTGGAGGCAGATGTTGGCCGGAGCGGGGACAGGCTTTCATGTCGACGCCGTGCGCTTCGCCGTCGACGGACGCACGCTGCTCGGTCCGGTCTCGCTTGAGCTGCGCCGTTCCCGCGTTTACGGCCTTGTCGGCCACAACGGCTCGGGCAAGTCCACCCGTCCAGCCGATCGGATATGTGCAATGATGAAGCAAGGACGAGCCTTGTCCCGAAACGGTCTTTTCGCGGCGCTGGCCGCGTCCCTCATTCTTTCGGCCGGCCTCGCCAAGGCGCAGGAACAGCCGGCGGCGCCCACCGTGCAGGCCCCCCTCGAGCAGGCTCCGGCAGCGCAAGCACCGGTCGCTCCGGCCCTGCAAATGCCGGCGGCGCCGGCGCCAGTCGCCACGCCGGTGGAACCGGGCATCCAGCCGGCCCCGAACAGCGCCACAGGCGAAGAGCGCTCCATCTCGCTGGCACTGCCGCATGACCTTTCGCCCTGGGGCATGTTCATGAATGCCGACATCGTCGTGAAGGCGGTGATGGTGGGGCTGGCCTTCGCTTCCCTCGTCACCTGGACGATCTGGCTCGCCAAGTCGCTGGAGGTCTTGGGCGGCAAGCTGAGGGCCCGCCGCGCCGCCGATGCGATCGGCAACGCCGCGACGCTGATGCAGGCCGGCCGGGAGCTTGGCCACAGCGGCGGCCCAGCCGCGCTTCTGGTGCGGGCGGCGGAAGAAGAAAGAGCGCTTTCGGCCGGCGCGCTCGACCATGCCTCCGGCGATGGCCTGAAGGAACGCGTCGCCTCGCGGCTTTCACGCATCGAGGCGGCGGCGGCCCGGCGCATGTCGCGCGGCACCGGCCTGCTCGCCACCATCGGCTCGACGGCGCCCTTCGTGGGCCTGTTCGGCACCGTCTGGGGCATCATGAACGCCTTCATCGGCATCTCGCAGGCGCAGACCACCAATCTGGCAGTCGTGGCGCCCGGCATCGCCGAGGCGCTGCTTGCCACCGCTATGGGCCTTGTCGCGGCCATTCCGGCAGTCGTCATCTACAACGTCTTCGCGCGCTCGATAGCCGGCTACAGGCAGATCCTGGCCGACGCCTCAGCCGGCGTCGAGCGGCTGGTCAGCCGCGACCTCGATTTCCGCACTGTGCCGCCGGCAACGGCCATGGCTGCGGAGTAACGGCGATGGCGGCGCGGATTCGCGAGACTGCCGGCGACGATCTCGAGGAAAGCCACGACATCAATGTCACGCCGTTCATCGACGTCATCCTGGTGCTGTTGATCATCTTCATGGTGGCGGCGCCGCTGGCGACCGTGGACGTCAATGTCGACCTGCCCGGATCGACGGCAACGCCGGCGCCGCGACCCGAGACACCGCTGTTCTTGACTTTGAAAACCGATCTCACGCTGGCGATCGGCAATGACGGCGTGCCCCGTCCAGCCTTTGCCGGCGTGCTCGACAACCGCACCAAGGGCGACAAGCAGACACGCATCTTCCTGCGCGCCGACAAGACGGTCGGCTATGGCGACCTGATGGAAGTCATGAACCTGCTGCGCCGCGCCGGCTATCTCAAGGTCGCGCTGGTCGGCCTCGAAACAGCTGGCGATGCCGGCGGGCGGGCCGTGCCCGAAATGCCCGCGGCCGGCGCGAACCTCGTCCCGGCGCCGGGCGGAAACTCGGCGCCATGACGGTCGCCGCCCTTTCCCGGATTTCCCAGCCGCGCTTCGGCGCGCGTGAGGCCGGCCTGTGGACGAGCGCCGCCGCGATCATTCTGGCCGCCCATGTGGCGGTTGCCTATGCGGTGCAGAACCTGAGTTTCGCCGAAATGCAGGATGGCGGTCCGCCGCCGGCGCTGGCGGTCGAGATGGCGCCGCTGGTCATCGCGCCCGCCGTGCCGGAAGAGGCGGCGATGCTGGACATGGTGACGCCGGAGCCGCCCGATGCGGCGGACACGGAAAAGCCCGTCGAGGTAAAACCGGTGACCGACCCGGCGCCGGCGGTGGAACAGGCCGAGCCGGTGACCGAACAGCCATCCGATGGCGACGATACGCAAGAAGCCGAGCAGACCGCGCCGGCGGAACAGGCCATTGCCGCGCTGAGCGAGCAGAAGCCGCTGGACGAGGCCGTGCCGGACCCTGTCGAGGCGATCGCCCCGGACGTCGTCATTCCGCTGCCGCAACCGAAACCGGTGGAAGCGGAGGTGAAGGTGCAAAAGCCGGCAGAACCCAGGAAGAAGGCCGAGAAGAAACCGGTCGGAAAACCGAAAGAACGAGTCAGGAAGGAAAGGGCGCCTCCACCCAGGGCGACGACCACCGCCAGCATCGACGCCAAGGCGGCGGCGAAGGCGGCAGCACCCCGGTCCTCGGATGCGGCGCCGCGCTCCAGCGTCAGCCCGTCGCGCTGGAATTCCACCCTGGCTGCATGGATCAGGCGGCACACCCGCTATCCGAGCGCGGCGCGCTCAAGGCGGGCCGAGGGCACGCCGAGCGTGACCTTCACGGTCGACACCTCCGGCAGGGTGGTCTCGGCCCGACTGGCGCGATCCTCGGGCGACGGCGATCTCGACCGCGCGGCGCTCGGCGCCTTACGGGGCGCCTCCGTGCCGGCCCCCCCGGCCGGACTCGGCGCGCGCGTCACCCGCACCGCGCCCTTCGTCTTCAGCCTGCGGGACTAGATGGCCTTCAACTTTCAGGCTTGACTGACGGACGGTAGGGAATAGGGTAGCTCGACGAAAATACCGGCTTTGGTCGCCGGGCGGCAAGAATGCCTCGTATGCCTCGCCCATCCGGCGCTGGCTGCGAGGCTTTTTCATTTTTGGGGCCTTGCTTGAAACGACGTATCGAGATCGGCATCCTCTATTCCCGGTCAGGCAGCTATCAGCTCGTCTCCGACGCCTGCCGGCTGGGGGCGATGCGCGCGATCGCCGACATCAACGCCGATCGCGCGCAAAGCATCGAGCTCGTCCCGATCGAGCGCGATCCGCAAAGCAACGCCGACCGCTACGCGACGCTCTGCGAAGACATCTTCCGCACCAGCAGCGCCCGCCATGTCGTCGGCTGCATCACCTCCTGGAGCCGCAAGGAGACCATTCCCGTGCTGGAGAAGGCGGGCGGCATGCTCTGGTATGCCTGCCCGTATGAAGGCTTCGAGGCCAACGAGCATGTCGTCTACATGCATGCCTGCCCGAACCAGCATCTGGTGCCGCTGATGGCTCATGTCGCGCCGCGTTTCGGCGCCAACGGCTTCCTGCTCGGCTCGAACTACATATGGGGCTGGGAGATGAACCGCGTCGCGCGCGACCTGATCGCCGACGCCGGCGGCAAGGTGCTCGGCGAACGCTATCTGCGCATCGGCGAGACCGGCGTTTCGCGCCTGATCGACGAAATCCGCGTCACGCGGCCGAATTTCATCCTCAACAACCTGATCGGCACCTCGTCCTATGCTTTCCTCGCTGCCTATCGCGACCTGGGACGAGAGGATGCGGCCTTCAAGCCTGGCGCCTGCCCGGTGATTTCGTGCAATCTCACCGAGGGCGAGCTGCCGGCAATCGGCGAAACGGGCAAGGGCCATCTGTCGGCCGGGCCTTATTTCGCGCCGCGCCCGGCCGCCTTCGCCTCGTCCTTCGAAGCCTCCGCCTATGCCTCGGTGCAGGTGATGGCGGACGTGCTTGCCGGCAACCCGGACGCCGGCCCGGCGGAATTCTCGAAAGCCTTCGCCGAGCGCCGCTTCGCGACCCGCCTCGGGCCGATCGCCATCGATCCGCACACCCAGCATGCGACCCTGCCGGTGATCATCGGGCGTATTGCCGACGGCTTCTTCGAGGTGGTGAGCCGCGAGGAAGAGGTGGCGCCCGACCCCTATCTTTCGCGCTACGATCCGGCCAAAGTCTTCGGCCGTCCGCGGCTCAGGGTGGTGTCGTGAGCCGCGCCGCGCGCATCCCCAATCTCGGCGGCGCCAAGGCCTTCGTGCTGCATCGTCCGCACACCACGGTGCAGGCGATCACCAGGCAGTTGTCGGCGATCGGCCTCGCGGCGGTCGAGTGCTGGCCGCATCTGCCGGCGGAGGCGCTGGCAGCGGATTTCGTGTTCTTCGACGCCGACCTCGGCTTCGACGAGCAGTTCCCGTGGAAGCCCGGCGAGGCGCCGATGCCGCTGGTGGCGCTGATCGGCTCGGAGGCGCCGGGCCGTATCGAATGGGCGCTGTCGCACAAGGCCGATGCGCAATTGCTGAAACCGGTCGGGACCGCCGGCGTCTACAGCGCGCTGCTGATCGCCCGGCAGAGTTTCGAGGCGCGCAGGCAGCTTGCCGGCGAGATCACGTCGTTGCGCCAGCGGGTCGGCGAGCGCCAGACCATCGTGCGTGCGGTCGCGGCTTTGTCGAAAGGCAGCGACGACGACCGCGCCTACGCGCAGCTCAGATCGCTGGCGATGAACTGGCAGATCAGCGTCGAGGAAGCGGCCCGGCGCATCGTGGCGATGACCGAAGCGGAGGGCGGCGATGACCAATCCCATCGCGCCTGACCTTTCGACGGGCCGGATGCCGGCAAAGCCGCGCGCTGGCGTCTGGCGCCGGCTGGTCAGGCGGCCGCTGGCGCTGCTCGGGCTGTTCATTATCGCCATCGTGCTCGCCGGCGCCATCCTCGCCCCATGGCTGACCGGCTACGATCCCAACGAGCAGATGTTCGACGGCCTGACGCTCGAAGGCTCGCCGCTGCCGCCGAACGCCAAGTTCTGGCTGGGCACCGACCTGCTCGGCCGCGACCTGTTGACCCGCATCCTGTTCGGCGCGCGCACCTCGCTGATCATCGGCATCGTCGCCAACGGCGTGGCGCTTCTGATCGGCACGCTGGTCGGCGTCACGGCGGGCTATTTCCGGGGCTGGATCGGCAGCGCGCTGATGCGCTTCACCGACCTGATGATGGCCTTTCCCGCGCTGCTTTTAGCCATCTGCCTGGCGGCGGTGTTCGAGCCGAGCCTGTGGATCGTCGCCATGGTGATCGCGCTGGTCAACTGGGTGCAGACCGCGCGCGTCATCTACACCGAAACCTCGTCGCTCTCCGAGCGCGAGTTCATCGATGCCGAGCGCACGATAGGGGCGAGCGCGCCGCGTATTCTCAGCCGCCACATCCTGCCGCATCTCCTGCCGACCATCATCGTCTGGGGCACACTCGGCATCTCGACCACGGTGCTGCTCGAAGCCACGCTCAGCTATCTCGGCATCGGCGTGCAGCCGCCGACGGCGTCGTGGGGCAACATCATCTTCGAGAACCAGACCTATTTCCAGGCGGCGCCCTGGCTGGTGTTCTTCCCCGGCGCGGCGATCCTGGCGCTGGCGCTGGCCTTCAACCTGATCGGCGACGCGCTGCGCGACATCCTCGACCCGACGCAAAGAGGGCGGGAATAATGGGGGGCCGATCATGATTGCCTATCTCGGCCGCCGGCTCATCCAGTCGCTGCTCATCCTGCTCGGCGTCTCGCTGATCACCTTCGCGCTGCTCTATCTTTTGCCGGCCGATCCGGTGCGCCAGATCGCCGGGCGCAGCGCCACCCCCGAAACGGTGGAGAACATCCGCCGCCAGCTCGGCCTCGACCAGCCCTTCATCGTCCAGTACTGGCACTATCTCACGAGGCTCGTCAGTGGCGATCTCGGCCGCTCCTACATCCAGCGCTCGGAAGTCACCGAACTCATCGTCTCGCGGCTGCCGGCCAGCCTGCTGCTGATGGTCGGCGCCATCCTTTGCGAGCTGGCGATCGGCCTCACCATGGGGCTGATCGCCGCCGTCAGGCGCGGCACCGCCACCGACCAGACCCTGATGGTCGCCTCCTTCGTCGGCGTCTCGGCGCCGCAATTCGTCGTCGGCCTGCTGCTGCTCTACGTCTTCGCCGTCAGGCTCGGCTGGTTCCCGATCGGCGGCTACGGCGGCTGGCGCCACCTCGTGCTGCCGTCGCTGACCATGGGCATACTCGGCGCCGGCTGGTATGCGCGCATGATGCGCTCGTCGATGATCGACGTGCTGCGCCAGGACTATATGCGAACCGCCCGCGCCAAGGGCCTGGCGCGCGGCGCCATCCTGTTCCGTCACGCGCTGCCCAACGCCATCCTGCCGGTCGTCGCCATGATCGGCATCGACGTCGGCATCTTCATGGGCGGCATCGTGGTGGTCGAAAGCGTGTTCGGCTGGCCGGGCATCGGCCAGCTCGCCTGGCAGGCGATCCAGCGCGTCGACATCCCGATCATCATGGGCGTCACCCTGGTCTCGGCCTTCGCCATCGTGCTCGGCAACCTTTTGGCCGACATCATCGCCCCCTTCATCGACCCCCGGATTAAACTCAGATGAAAATGAAAACCGAACAGAGAAAGGGAACATAAAAATGAAAAAGTTTCTCGCATCCACCGTCGCGGCATCGGCGCTGGCGCTGATGCTCGGCATGGCAAACGCGCGCGCCGAAGACGCGGTCGACCCGAACATCAAGCAGGGCGGCGCCATCACCATCACCTACAAGGACGATGTCGCGACCCTCGACCCGGCGATCGGCTATGACTGGCAAAACTGGTCGATGATCAAGAGCCTGTTCGACGGGCTGATGGACTATGAGCCCGGCACCACAAAGCTCAAGCCCGACCTCGCCGAGAGCTACGAGATCTTGCCGGACGGCAAGACCTTCACCTTCAAGCTGCGCCATGGCGTGAAGTTCCATAACGGCCGCGAGATGACCGCCGACGACGTCAAATATTCGCTCGACCGCGTCACCAACCCGAAGACGCAAAGCCCTGGCGCTGGCTTCTTCGGCTCGATCAAGGGTTACGACGATGTCGCCGCCGGCAAGGCCGACAGCCTCTCCGGCGTCACCGTGGTCGACCCCTACACGATCAAGTTCGAGCTGACCCGGCCGGACGCCACCTTCCTGCATGTCATGGCGATCAACTTCTCGCATGTCGTGCCGAAGGAGGAGGTCGAGAAATACGGCGCCGACTTCGGCAAGCATCCGGTCGGGACCGGCGCCTTCAAGCTCGCCGAATGGACGCTCGGCCAGCGCATCGTCTTCGAGCGCAATCCCGATTACTGGCACAAGGGCCTGCCGCATCTCGACAAGATCACCTTCGAGATCGGCCAGGAGCCGATCGTGGCGCTGCTGCGCCTGCAGAAGGGCGAGATCGACGTCCCCGGCGACGGCATTCCGCCGGCCAAGTTCCAGGAGGTGATGAACGATCCTGAGCAGAAGGCCCGCGTCGTGGTGGGCGGACAGCTGCACACCGGCTACGTCACCATGAACACCACCATGGCGCCCTTCGACAATGTCAAGGTGCGCCAGGCTGTCAACATGGCGATCAACAAGGGCCGCATCGTCCAGATGATCAACAATCGCGCGGTGCCGGCCAACCAGCCGCTGCCGCCCTCGATGCCCGGCTACGACAAGGCGTTCAAGGGTTATGCCTATGACGTCGCCAAGGCCAAGGCCCTGCTCGCCGAGGCCGGCCATCCCGACGGCTTCGAGACGCAGCTCTTCGCCATGAACACCGATCCCAATCCGCGCATCGCCCAGGCGATTCAGCAGGATCTGGCGGCCATCGGTATCAAGGCCAGCATCCAGTCGCTGGCCCAGGCCAATGTGATCGCCGCCGGCGGCGACAAGGCCGGCGCGCCGATGATCTGGTCGGGCGGCATGGCCTGGATCGCCGACTTCCCGGATCCCTCCAATTTCTACGGCCCGATCCTCGGTTGCGCCGGCGCTGTGCCCGGCGGCTGGAACTGGTCGTGGTATTGCAACAAGGATCTCGACGCCAAGGCGGCCGAGGCCGATTCCGTCGTCGACCCGGCCAAGTCCGAGGAACGCGAGAAGATGTGGAGCGCGATCTATGACAAGATCATGGAGGACGCGCCCTGGGCGCCGGTCTTCAACGAGCAGCGCTTCACGCTGAAATCAGCCCGCATGGGCGGCGCCGACAATCTCTATGTCGACCCGGTCCATATCCCGATCAACTACGACAATGTGTATGTGAAAGATGTGCAGTAACTGCGACTACACCATCCACGGGCACCATCACCATTTCGGCTGGGACAATTCCTTCGCCCCGGCCGAACGGGTGGCGCCCGGTTCAACGATCGAGTTCCAGTGCCTAGATGCGGCGGGTGGCCAGCTCCAGGCCGACAGCACGGTCGCCGACGTGGCCCGGCTCGACTTCTCCAAGGTCAACCCGGTGACCGGGCCGATCTTCGTCGAGGGTGCCGAGCCCGGCGATGCGCTGAAGGTGACGATCGAGATGTTCAAACCGTCCGGCTTCGGCTGGACGGCGAACATCCCGGGCTTCGGCCTGCTCGCCGACGACTTCAAGGAACCGGCGCTCAACATCTGGACATACGACGCCGGCTCGCTCGAGCCGGCGTTGTTCGGAAAGAACGCCCGCGTGCCGCTGAAACCGTTCGCCGGCACCATCGGCAACGCGTTGGCCGAGATGGGCCTGCATTCGGTGGTGCCGCCACGGCGTGTCGGCGGCAATCTCGACATCCGCGACCTTGCCGCGGGCACCACGCTCTATCTGCCGGTGGAAGTGCCGGGCGCGCTGTTCTCGGTCGGCGACACTCATGCCGCGCAAGGCGACGGCGAGGTATGCGGCACGGCGATCGAGAGTCCGATGGACGTCGTGCTGAAGCTCGACCTGGTGAAGGACGCGCGGCTGAAGACGCCGCGTTTCACCACGCCCGGCCCGGTGACGCGGCATCTCGACACCAAGGGCTACGAGGTGACGACGGGCATCGGACCGGACCTGATGGCCGGGGCCAGAGAGGCAGTCAGCCAGATGGTCGACCTGCTGTCCGCCCGTTACAAGCTCGACCCGGTCGATGCCTACATGCTGGTCTCGGTCTGCGGCGATCTCAGGATCAGCGAGATCGTCGACATGCCGAACTGGGTGGTGTCGTTCTACTTCCCGCGCTGCGTCTTCGAATGAGCGCAGCCGTGGTCGACGAACACGCTGACGCCGCCGCAAAGGCGGCCGCGGGGCCGGTGCTCGAAATCACCGACCTCTGCGTCGGCGTGCGCGGGGAGGACGGCGAGCGCGAAGTCGTGTCCGGCCTGTCGCTGTCGCTCAGACGCGGCGAGACGCTGTGCATCGCCGGCGAGTCCGGTTCCGGCAAGTCGATGACGGCGCTGGCGATCATGCAGCTCCTGCCGCAGCCGGCCGGCCGCATCGCTTCCGGGACAATCCGGCTCTTCGACAAGGATGGCAGTGCCATCGAACTGACGGCGCTCGACGAGCGCCGCATGCGCGACATTCGGGGCGATCGCATCGCCATGATCTTCCAGGAGCCGATGACCTCGCTCAATCCGGTGCTGTCGATCGGCCGGCAGCTCACCGAATCGATCGAAGCGCATACCGGCCTTTCCCACGCCGAGGCGCAACGGCGCGCGGTCGAGGCGCTGAAGGCGGTTCGAATTTCCGAAGCCGAAAGCCGGCTGAAGCAGTTTCCGCACGAATTGTCGGGCGGCATGCGCCAGCGAGTGATGATCGCCATGGCGCTGGCGCTGGAGCCCGACGTGCTCATCGCCGACGAGCCGACGACGGCGCTCGACGTCACGGTCCAGGGCGAGGTGCTGGAGCTGCTGCGCGACCTGCAGCGCCAGCACGGCACCAGCGTGATCCTCATCACCCACGACATGGGCGTCGTCGCTGAAATGGCCGATAGGGTCATCGTCATGCGCAACGGCCGCATGGTCGAGGAAGGCGCCACCGCCGACATTTTCGCCAGGCCGCGGGCCGCCTATACGCAAGAATTGCTGGCCGCCGTTCCGCGCATCGGCTCGGGCGCTGGTCGGCGCGTCACGGGAGGGGCAGCCGGCGCAACCGGTCAGGACAAGGTGGCGGTGGTGAACGACCTCCATGTCCGCTTCGACCTGCGCGGCGGCTTCTTCGGTCGCGTCAACCGGCGGGTCCACGCCGTCGAGGGCGTCAGCTTCTCGATCGCGCCCAACGAGACGCTGGCGCTGGTTGGCGAATCCGGCTGCGGCAAGTCCACCACCGCCAAGGCGCTGGCCGGCCTCGTGCCCTATACGGGCGGCGTGACGATCGGCGGCCGCGAGCTCTCCGGGCTTGGCGGCGACGCGCGCAAGGCGGTGCGCCGCGACGTGCAGATGGTGTTCCAGGATCCTTACGCTTCGCTCGATCCGCGCATGCGCGTCGGCGATCTGGTGGCCGAGCCGCTTCTGATCCACGGCATCGGCTCACAGCAGGAACGTCAGAGCCAAGTGGCTGCCCTGTTCGAGCGGGTCGGCCTGTCGGCAGCACAGATGGAGCTCTATCCGCATGAATTCTCTGGGGGCCAGCGCCAGCGCATCTGCATCGCCCGGGCGCTGGCGCTAAGGCCGAAGCTGATCATCGCCGACGAGAGCGTGTCGGCTCTCGATGTCTCGGTGCAGGCGCGCGTGCTCGATCTTTTGAAGGAGCTGCAACGCGAATTCGGCGTCGCCTATCTCTTCATCTCGCATGACATGGCGGTGGTCGAGAACATCTCGGACCGCGTCGCCGTCATGTATCTCGGCCAGATCGTCGAGATCGGCAGCCGCGACCAGGTCTTTTCCAACCCGCGCCATCCCTACACGGGGCGGCTTATCGAGGCGGTGCCGGTTCCCGATCCGTCACGACGCCGGACACGCTTTTCCCGTCTCGACCGCGAAATTCCAAGCGCGACCCGGCGGATCGGCGAAACCGTGCCGAAACTTGTGCTCAAGGATTTCGGCGGCGGGCATCTCGCCGCCGTCGGAGATTGATCGGAGCCACGCAGCTGGCCGCATTCCGGCCTGTGACCGATCTTGCTTGCGGGCGGCGATCTGTCCGTTTCGGGATGTGCCCGAATGATGATAAGGCCTGAGACCGCCACTCATCTGTTTCGGGATTCCAATGTCGGTCCTCACACGCCGCAAACTCCTGCAGGGCGCCGCGGCCGCCGGCGCGGCCGGTATCGGCCTCTCGGCTGCCGGCAAGTTTGCCGGCTGGGCGGCGCCGAAGCCCGAGCCGCTGGTCCTGAAGACCGCGAGCATCGAGGCGCAACTGATGGAGGGTGCGCCGACGAAGAATGTGCTGACCTACGGCGAAGCCGGCATGCCGCCGGTGGTCAGGATGAGGAAGGGCGAGCCGTTCGCCGCGCGGCTGATCAACGGCATCGACGATCCGACGACCATCCACTGGCATGGCATCCGCGTTCCCAACAAGATGGATGGCGTGCCGTTCCTGGTGCAGCCCTATGTCTATCAGGGCGACCGTTTCGACTACGCGTTTTCGCCGCCCGACGCCGGCACGTTCTGGTACCACCCGCATTGCAACACGCTGATCCAGATGGGTCACGGCCTGACCGGCGTGATCGTGGTCGAGAACCCGAACGACCCGGTCTTCGATGTCGAGATGGTCGTCAACCTGCGCGACTGGCGGCTTGGCGACGACGGCCAGTTCATCGAGCCGTTCAGGCCGCGCGACGCGGCAAGGGCCGGCACCTTCGGCACGGTGCGCACCGCCAACTGGCTCGACCAGCCGCAATTCGATGCGCCGGCCGGCGGGCTGGTGCGGCTTAGGGCGGCCATCACCGACGTCACCCGCATCTATGCCTTCCGCGTCGACGGCGCCGAGGCGACGGTCATAGCGCTCGACGGCAACCCGGTGCCGCAACGGTTTACGCCGGATGCCCTGCAACTGGGACCCGGCCAGCGGCTCGAGCTTGCCATCCGCATGCCCGACGAGGAGGGCGCGATCGTCAGCCTGCGCGACGTCCGGGGCACCAAGCCGAAAATCCTGGCGACGCTGCGTTCGGTCGGCGAATCGCTCAGGCACGATCTGCGCGATCTCGGCCCGCTCGACGCCAATCCGGTGGCGGAGGTAGACCTTGCCGGCGCCAAGCGCATTCCGCTGGCGCTCAGCGCGACCGCCGAGAATGTCCCGGGCGACGGCATTTGCGGCTCGCTCGGCTACAGTTTCTGGGCGATCAACAAGGTGCCGTGGCCGGGCGACACGCCGGACCCCACCGCGCCGCTCGCCGAGCTGAAGCTCGGCCAAAGCTATGTCATCGACATGGAAAACCTCACCCCGCACGCGCACCCGATCCATTTGCACGGCATGAGCTTCAAGGTGCTGTCGTCATCGACCAGGGCAGTCCAGCCGCTGGTCTCCGACACCTATCTGATCCAGCCTGACGAGAAGGTGCAACTCGGCTTCGTCGCCGACAATCCCGGCGACTGGCTGCTGCATTGCCACATCATCGAGCACCAGAAGACCGGCATGACGAGCTATCTGCGGGTGACCTGAAGCCGTCTCGTTTTCGCGAGGCGGGTTGACCCCGCCGCTTGATTGCCTAGGTAGCCAACTGGGCAGGCCGGGCAACACGCAACTCCGACCGACGGCATGACATCTTCGCGCATTCGAAAACTTGCCCTTCTTGCGGCAGGCCTCCCCCTTCTGTCATCCTGCGTCATCCCTGACGATACGTCGCGGGTCGCGAAAGAGGACGTCACGACCTCTGCCGCCCGCAAGGAATTGGTCGGATTGAGCGAGGCCGACATTCGCATGTGCGCCGGCTTTCCGACCGCTACGGCGGATGTGGGTTCGTCCGGTCAGATCTGGACCTACCAGCGCACCGTGCAACGCGGCAATCTCAGCATTGCGGTGCCGACCTTGACCGCAGGCCCGATTCCCGCTGTCGGCGGATCAGTCAATGTTGCTCCCGGCGGCTATTGCAACACGCAGATACGCATGCTCGACGGCCACGTCGCCGAGGTCGCCTATGCCGGCGACAACAACTTGCCGAACAGCCGCGATGCACTCTGTGTCAGCACGGTGGACGCCTGCGTGGCCTATGCGCGCCAACGCCATTACAAGGCGCCGGCAGCATCCCGATAGGCGGGGCTAAGTGACACACCGTTGCGAGCGGATATTCTCGGACATCGGATGCGGGCATTGCTGTCCCGCTTGCTGACAGCTCTTTCCGCCAGGCCGAGATGCTCGATCTGCCTGCGCATCGAAGCCGCGTCCTTTCGAAGCCCTGCCCGGCGCTGAAACGACGACCGTTACTTCGATCGTCTGTCGCGCTGCGAGGAACGCCTTTCGATGTCCGTGACGGGCCTTTCCGCGCCGGCTTCAGCCTGCGCCCGAGGCGCATCCATAAGGTTTCGGACCTTGGCGTTGTTATGCGCGCGGACAACCGCGCGGGTGAAATGAAGCAGGGTTCCAAGCACTGACATTGGCATTACCTCCATTGGAATGGCTGACATGTCGCTGTCGTAGGGCGTGGCGGGCCGGGATCGGAAAAGCCCCCGTCGCGTTCGAAACGAAGGGCCAGGGCTGCTCAGCGCGTGCCGGCGAACACGATCCGCGCGAGCCGCGCCTTTTCGCGCGTGCCCTGCGCGGCCTCCCAGCCGATGTCCTTCTGCAGCTCGGGCGACAGGCTGTTCATGAGGCTTCTGGCTTTGGCGTCGTTATGCTGGCGCATGATGGAGCGGCCGAGATTTCCAAGCATGGACATTTCGCATTCCCCTGTTCCGTTGAGACGGCGTCGCGCCGTCGGATGCGGGATGAATACGCCCGGTCCGTTTCGCCGCAATGGCGCGCGAAATGGCCGATCGTTTCCAAACTCACGGGTTTGGAAACATGCGTATGCGAATGATCTTGGCCGGTGACATACGTGTGGAAAGGGGGCCGGACCTCTGCGTTCGGCGGATCCGACCCATCCAGGATTAACGGACGGAGCTCCTGCCTCCTACCTCTTCAGCGCGATGCTCATACCGCTGAGGTCGGCGTTGACCTGCAGGCCGACCTGCCGGCCGGTAAGCTCGAGCTGGGCGCCCTTGTCATTGGTCATGACGATCACCTGGGCGCCTCTGCCGAGCGCGCCGCCGCCGCCGGCTGCGCCGTAGACGCCTGTCACATCGCTGGCGCGTCGGATGTGGCGCACCCTGCCCTGGAAATAGGTCTTGGACGCGCCGAAGGCGAGGCCGCCCGAGACGCCGCCGATCGAGATCGGATAGCGCTTGCCATGGAAGGTCAGCGTGCCTTCGCCGCCGGAGCCGCCGATGAAGAAGGCGGCCTTGTAGACGGAAAAGCGGATCGTGCCGCTGTCGGCATGCGCGGCGCTGGTTATGCTCACGCCCGCGGCGGCGATTGCCGCGACCGCGACGGAACGGAACCTGGACGAAATCTGCATGGTGGAAACTCCTCGAGCATCGCCGCTTACCCAGCCGGCGGGGGCATATCAGCTTCAAAAGTATAGCTGAACCGTCTTGCCCCACCATTGGTTCCAGGCACGCGCCCGAAATCCGGCGGTCACAAAATGCTGAGCGAGGAAGGCGGAAGCGATGAGAAGCACTTGCTTGTGCTGGCTGGTGGAGCTGAGGGGGATCGAACCCCTGACCTCATCATTGCGAACGATGCGCTCTCCCAGCTGAGCTACAGCCCCGTTCCAGCGGATGGGCTTGTATCGGTCGCGGCCGTTTGATGTCAAGGCGAAACGATGGCCTGACGCCATGCGCCGAGGCCGGCGGGCCTTTGCCCGCTCGGCAAGCCCCGCGGGCCTTGCCCGCACGCCTAGCAATGGCTACATGTCGGCGACAATTTGGAGACCGGCATGATCGCCCTTATTCAGACCATCGTCATGGCGCTTGATATCTACTGGTGGATCATCATCGCCTCGGCGATCTTTTCGTGGCTCTACGCCTTCAACGTCGTCAATTCGCGCAACCAGTTCGTCGGTTCCGTCGGCAACATGCTCTACCGGCTGACCGATCCGGCCTTGCGCCCGATCCGCCGCTTCATGCCCGATCTTGGCGGCATCGACATTTCGCCGATCATCCTGCTTCTGATCCTTTTCTTCATCCGGCAGTTTCTCGTTACCACCGTCTGGTCCTGGGTCGTGACCGGCGGCTGATGAGCCCGTCGTTCCGGCTGCGCGAGAACGGCATCGACCTTTACGTGCGGCTGACGCCGAAGGCGGCGCTCGACCGGATCGACGGCGTCGAGACCACCGTCGATGGCCGCAGTCACCTTAAAGCCCGCGTGCGCGCCGTGCCGGAGAACGGCGCCGCCAATCAAGCGCTGGAACGGATGATGGCCAAGGCGTTGGGTGTTCCGGCGTCGGGCGTTTCGGTGGTTGCCGGCGGCACCTCGCGGCTGAAGACGCTGCGGATAGTGGGTGATGGGGCCGAGCTGGCGAAAAGCGTCGAAGCTCTGATCGGATAATCTAAATTTGAGATGCAGGCGGGACGGGCCCCCTCTGTCCTGCCGGACAGAGGCTACAGCATGCACACATTTCCAGGCGGCTGGCCTTTGGCGATAGCGTGCGTAGCAGCTTGGCGCTTGCGTTATCCTATGCTGCGCTGGTCGACCCCCACTCCGTCTCGGCTTCGCCGAGCCACCTCTCCCCCGATCGACGGGGTAGAGGAAGGCGTGCCAAGCTTTTTGCCGTCAATGCTCGTCCAGCAACGCTCCCTTCCTTTCCCTCCGGAGGGGGGAAAGGTGGCGCTGCGAAGCAGCGACGGATTGGGGGAACCACCTGGCAATCAAGCCTCGGCCTGATCGGTCACGCCAGAAGAGGCGTGCATCGCGTAGCGGCCAGAGGAGGGCGCGAGGGATCGCCAGCGCTGACGGCGCAAGCCACTGCAACCGCTCAGTCCCCCAGCGGCAGCCTCGGATCGTCCACCTTCAGCGTGTTCACGCTCTGCTTGATGCGGCGCAAATTCTCCAGCACTTTCGGGCCGCGTGATTCCGCCACCGTGGTGGCGATCATGTCGAGGATGGCCAAAAGCGCGTAGCGCGACGAGGTCGGCTTGTAGATGTTGCCGTCCTCGACCGACTGCAAAAGGATCACCGTGTCGGCAACCTTGGCCAGAGCCGAATCCGGCGCTGTGATGGCGACGGTGGCGGCGCCATATTGCTGCGCCACCTCGACCGCCTCGATCACCGAGCGCGCATAGCCCGATACCGAGAAGGCGACCAGCGTCGTCTCGGGCGTCGCCACCGCGGCATACATGCGCTGCAGCTGGCCGTCGATCTGGGCGAGCGCCGACAGGCCGAGCCGGAACAGCCGGTTCTGCATCTCGGTCGCCATCATCGAGGAAATGCCGCCCGAGCCGATGCACAGCACGTTGCCGGAAGCGGCGATGCGGGCGGCGACATCCATCAGCGTCGTCATATCGAGGTTTTCGCTGGCGCGCTGGATGGCGGCGATCGCCGCTTCGGTTATCGCCGAGGCGATGCGCTGCTCGCGCGCGTCGCGGCTGAGCGGCTCCGGCGACAGATACTGGCCGCCGATGGCGATCGCCTGCGCCAGGTAGAACTTGAAATCGCGCAGGCCCTCGCAGCCGAGATTGCGGCAGAAGCGGGTGACGGTCGGCTCGCTGACCCCGACGCGCGCGGCGATCTCCGAGATCGCGGCCTTGGAGGCGAAATCGAGGTCGGAAAGCACCAGTCCGGCTAGCCGGCGATCCGACTTGGTGCCGTCCTGCGACATCAATTGCAGGCGGGTGATGATGTCGGCCGGGGTCTTCATGTCATCATCTCAGAGCGGCAGGCCCGTCGACTTGTCGAAGAGGTGGATGTTGCGCGGGTCGACGCTCACCGGCAGCCGGTCGCCCGGCTTTACCTGCAGCCGGTCGCGGAACACCGCGCGCACCGTGTCATCGCCGACCGAGCCATAGACATGCGTTTCCGACCCGGTCGGCTCGACGACATCGACCTTGATGGCGATGGCGTCGTCGCCGGCGCCAACCACGAAATGCTCGGGCCTGATGCCGGCCTCGACCGTGTCGCCGCCGGACGTGGCCTTGCCCGAGAGCGCCAGGCGGCCGCCGCTCGTCGTTTCAAACCAGGAGTTGGCTCCGGCCGTCTTCAGCGCGCCGGAGACGAAACTCATCGAGGGCGAGCCGATGAAGCCGGCGACGAATTTGTTGGCCGGCCGGTCGTAGAGCTCCAGCGGCTGGCCGACCTGCTGGATGCGGCCGCGATCCATCACGACGATGCGGTCGGCCATGGTCATCGCTTCGATCTGGTCGTGGGTGACGTAGACGATGGTCGATTTCAGCCGCTGGTGGAGCGCCTTGATCTCGGTGCGCATCTGCACGCGCAATTGCGCGTCGAGATTGGAAAGCGGCTCGTCGAAGAGGAAGACCGAAGGCTCGCGCACGATGGCACGGCCCATGGCGACGCGCTGGCGCTGGCCGCCCGACAATTGCCTTGGATAGCGATCGAGATAGGAGAAGAGGTTGAGCACGCCCGACGCCTTCTTGACCTTCTCGTCGATCGCGGCGCGGTTCTCGCCGCGGATTTTCGGGCCGAAGCCGATATTTTCCGCAGCCTTCAAATGCGGGAACAGCGCGTAGGACTGGAACACCATGGCGATGTTGCGCTTCTGCGGCGGCAGCTCGTTGGCGCGCGTGCCGCCGATGACGAGATCGCCGGAGGTGATCGCCTCCAGCCCTGCCAGCATGCGCAACAGGGTGGACTTGCCGCAGCCGGACGGGCCGACCAGCACGACGAACTCGCCGGTCCGGATATCGAGGTTGATGTCCTCGAGGATTTTGTGCTGGCCGAAGGATTTCGACAGGTTGCGGAACTGGACGTCGGTCATGGTCACGCTCCCAATATATCGTCGATGAAAGGCAGGTAGCCGGCCGTCAGTCCGGCGTCCACGGGCACCACGGCACCTGTTATGCCGGAAGCGCGCTCGGAGGCAAGGAAGGCGACGGCCTCGGCCACTTCCCGTGCGTTGACGATGCGGCCGAGTGGATAGAGCCGCTGCAGCCGGCCGAGGATCTCGGGATCCTTGGCCAGGCGATGGTCCCAGGCGGCGGTGCGGATCGACCCCGGGCACACGACATTGGCCCGCAACCCGCTGCGGCCGAGCTCGACGGCGACCGATTTGGCATAGGCGTTGATGCCGGCCTTGGCCGCGGCATAGGCCGGATTGCCGAAATGCGCGATGGCGTTGACCGAGGAAATGAAGACGACGCTGCCCGAACCGCGCCCGGCCATCGCCTTGATCAGCGGATCGGCAAAAGTCATCACGCCGGTCAAATTGAGGTCGAGCTCCTGCTCGATTTTGTCCGCCGTCAGCGCCTTCAAGGTCTCGGCGCGCGTCCAGCCGGCATTGTTGATCAGGATGTCGGGGACGCCGTCCTTGTCGAGCAGCGCGGGGATCGCCGCTTCGATCGAGGCCCGGTCGAGCAGGTTTAAGACATGGCGCGACGCGACATGCGGACTGGCCAGCGCTTCCGTCGACTGGTCGCAGCCGACGATTCGCGCGCCGCGCTCCGCCATGAGCTCAACGATCGCCGAACCGAGGCCGCCGCCGGCGCCGGTGACGACAATTGTCTTGCCTTCGAACTCGGCTTTCGAACCCAATTTGCCCGCTCCTCCACCCTCATTTTAAGCCGGCAGGCTAACCAAGCAAATGTAATTAAGCAACATGATAATCCGCTTGCATGACACGAAATGATGGATAATGTAGGAAAGTAACATAAATCCTGCGCCCCAAGGGTCCAGGCGCCAACGTGCATCAATGGGAGAGATCAGATGAGCCTTGCGAAATGGACTGTCGGCCTGTTGGCCGGAATGAGCATGCTGGCTTTTGCCGCACCTGCCGGTGCCGGCGAGGTGCGCGTCACCGTCGCCGAATACAGCGCCAAGACCGGCCCCTATTTCGAGGAAGTGAAGAAGGAATTCGAGGCGGCCAATCCCGGCATCACCATCAAGTATGAAGTGGTGCCATGGGATGTGCTCCTGCAGAAGCTCACCACCGACATCACCGCCGGCACCAATGCCGATCTTTCGATCATCGGCACGCGCTGGCTGATCGACTTCGTCCAGCAGGATGTCGCCGAGCCGCTCGACAGCTACATCAAGCCCGAGTTCAAGGACCGCTTCATCGACACCTTCCTGCAGCCCTCGATCATGGACGGCCACACTTACGGCCTGCCGATCGCGGCTTCGGCGCGCGCCATGTATTACAACAAGGAGCTGTTCGAGAAGGCCGGCATCGCCAAGCCGCCGGCGACCTGGACCGAGTTGCAGGAAGACGCCCGCAAGATCAAGGCTCAAGGCGCTTTCGGCTTCGGCCTGCAGGGCAAGGAGATCGAGACCGACGTCTATTACTATTATGCGATGTGGTCGCAGGGCACCGAGATCCTCAACAAGGACGGCACGTCCGGCCTGAGCACGCCCGGCGCGCTCGAAGCCGCCAAGCTCTACAAGTCGATGATCGACGAGGGCCTGACGGAGCCGGGCGTCACCTCCAACAACCGCGAGGACGTGCAGAACCTGTTCAAGCAGGGCAAGGTCGGCATGATGATCACCGCGCCCTTCCTGTCCAACCAGATCAAGGATGAAGCGCCGAACCTCAAATACGGCGTCGCGGCCATCCCGGCCGGTCCGACCGGCGCGCGCGGCACCTATGGCGTCACCGATAGCATCATCATGTTCAAGAACTCCAAGAACAAGGACGAGGCCTGGAAGCTGCTCGACTTCCTGTTCACCAAGGAGCAGCGCGCCAAGTTCACGCAAGGCGAAGGCTTCCTGCCGGTGAACAAGGAAGAGGCGAAGATGGACTATTACGTCAACAACGCCGACCTCGCCGCCTTCACCGCGCTCTTGCCCGACGCCCGCTTCGCGCCGGTCATCCCCGGCTGGGAAGAGATCGCCCAGATCACGTCGGACGCCATGCAGAAGATCTATCTTGGCGGCGACCCCGAGGCCGGTTTGAAGGACGCGGCGGCCAAGGCCGACGCCGTGCTGAAAAAGAAATAAGGGCGTATCTCCCTGCGCCCCGTGGCGCGCTCCACCCCGTCGGAGCGCGCCACACCTTTTTGGTCTTCAGCAGAAAGACAGATCATCGATGTCAGCGCCTTCCAGCCAGCCTCCTTCCTCTCCCTCCGGAGGGGGGAGAGGTGGCTCGGCGAAGCCGAGACGGAGTGGGGGAACCACCTGGCAACCGCCGCGAACGGACACACGAAGGGCACTCGGCGCAAGCATCACCTCCCCCTGCCCCCCAAGGGTCGACCCCCACTCCGTCGAGCTTCGCTCGACACCTCTCCCCCGATCGACGGGGGAGAGGAAGGGCTCTCTTCCGCAACCGCCGCGGAGGACGGGCGCACAGGATAGGAACAGCGCCGCCACTTGGAAGGAATCCTGAAGCGGTCTCCTGAGAAGAACGAGGCGGGATCAAGTCAATCTGTTAAGTCAGCGCCATCCACCCGCAACGCGGTATGACCAGCCGATGCAAAATCGTTTCCTGCCCTATCTGCTGACGCTCCCCAGCCTGCTCTTGGCGGCGGTGGTGATCTTCTGGCCGGTCTGGGATCTGCTGCAGATCTCGACGCATGACGTCAACCGCTTCGGCCAGTTGCGCGAGTTCAGCGGCTTCGCCAACTTCGCCGAGTTGTTCGCCGATCCGGATTTCGTCGCGGCGCTCTGGCGCACCGGGCTGTGGACCGTGCTGGTGGTCGGCGGCGCGCTGCTTTTGTCGGTCCCGGTGGCGATGATCCTCAACATGGATTTTTATGGCCGCGGCCTCGCCCGCGTCATCATCATGCTGCCCTGGGCAGTGTCGCTGACCATGACCGCGGTGGTCTGGCGCTGGGCGCTCAGCGGCGAGAGCGGCATGTTGAATTCGGCGCTGATGAAGCTCGGCCTGATCAGCCAGAACATCCAGTGGCTTGCGAGCGCCGAGACCGCCTTCCCGATGCAGGTGCTGATCGGCATATTGGTGACGGTACCCTTCACCACCACGATCTTCCTCGGCGGCCTGTCCTCGATCCCCGACGATCTCTATGAGGCCGCGGCACTCGAGGGCGCCACGCCTTTCCAGCAGTTCCGCGAGATCACGTTTCCGCTCTTGAAACCCTTCATCAACATCGCGATCGTGCTCAACACCATCTACGTGTTCAACTCCTTCCCAATCATCTGGGTGATGACTCAAGGGGGGCCGGCGAACTCGACCGACATATTGGTCACGCATCTCTACAAGCTCGCCTTCCGCATCGGTAAGCTGGGCGAAGCCTCGGCGGTGTCGCTGGTGATGTTCGCCATCCTGCTCGTCTTCACCATGATCTATGTGCGGCTTGCCATGCGGGAGCAGCGCGCATGACCAGCAAGCTGAAACGCACCATCATCGCCTGGCTGCTGCTTTTGCCATTGATCGTGGTGACGATCTTTCCCTTCGCCGTGATGTTCCTCACCGCCGTCAAGCCGCGCACGGAGGTGCTCACCCCCACCTGGTGGCCGAGCGAATTCCGCTGGTCGAATTTCGCCGACATGTGGGTGGCGACCGGCTTCGGCCAAGCCCTCGTCAACTCGCTCTATGTCTCGGCGCTGGCGACCATCGGCGCCATCCTGATCTCGGTGCCGGCGGCCTATGCGATGTCGCGCTTTCGTTTTGCCGGCTATGGCGCGTTCCGCCAGTTCCTTTTGATCTCGCAGATGATCTCGCCGATCGTGCTGGTGCTCGGCCTGTTCCGCCTGATGGCCGCCTGGGGCCTGGTCGAATCGACCACCGCGCTCGGCTTCATCTACATGGCCTTCAACGTCGCCTTCACGGTGTGGATGCTGCAGAGCTATTTCGACACCATTCCGCGCGACCTCGAGGAGGCCGCCTGGATGGAAGGCGCCGGCCGCTGGCTGACCTTGCGCAAGGTCTTCCTGCCGCTCTGCCTGCCGGCGATCGCCGTGACGGCGATCTTCACCTTCATCAACGCCTGGAACGAGTTTGTCGTCGCGCTCACCATGCTGCGCAGCCAGGAAAGCTACACGTTGCCGATCCAGGTTTTCTCGCTGGTCGCCGGCCGCTATACGATCGAATGGCACCATGTCATGGCAGCCACGCTGCTGGCGACACTGCCGGTGGCGATCCTCTTCATCTGGCTGCAGCGCTATCTGGTCCGCGGACTGGCGCTCGGCGCCGTCAAATAGCCGATATTCCGCTACGGAGCGTTCATGCGCATCTTCACCGCCTCGCTGGCGACGGAAACCAACACCTTCTCGCCGGTGCCGACCGACCGGGCCTCGTTCGAGATGGCCTTCTATGCCGGTCCGGGCAAGCACCCCGAGACGCCGACGCTCTGCTCCTCGCCGATCGTGGCTTTACGCAAATGCGCGGCCAAGGAAGGATTGACGGTCATCGAAGGCACCGCCACCTGGGCGGAGCCCGGCGGCCTCGTGCAGCGCCAGACCTATGAGGCGCTGCGCGACGAGATCCTCGATCAGCTCAAGGCCGCGCTGCCGGTCGATGCGGTGATCCTCGGCCTGCATGGCGCCATGGTCGCGCAAGGCTATGATGATTGTGAAGGCGATCTGCTGGAACGCGTGCGCGCCATCGTCGGCCCAAAGGTGGTGATCGCCTCCGAGTTCGATCCGCATAGCCACCTGACGCCGAAACGCGTCGCGGCCTGCAATGTCATGGCCTATTTCCTCGAATTCCCACACACCGATTTCTACGAGCGCGGCGAGCACGTCGTCGAGCTTGGCCTTGCCGCGGCGCGCGGCGAGATCAAGCCGGTGATCTCGACCTTCGACTGCCGCATGATCCAGGTGCTGCCAACCAGCCGCGAGCCGATGCGCTCCTTCGTCGACAGGATCAAGGCGCTGCATGGCAAGGACGGCGTGCTGTCGGTCTCGGTCATCCACGGCTTCATGGCCGCCGACGTGCCGGAGATGGGCACGCGCATCCTGGTCGTCACCGACAACGACAAGGAAAAGGGCGACAAGCTCGCGGAAACGCTGGGGCGCGAGCTCTACGCCTTGCGTGAAAAGACAGCGATGACGATGCTTTCCGCCTCGGCAGGCATAGAGCAGGCGCTGGCTGTGCGGGCCGAGCGCCAGGACAAGCCGGTCGTGATCGCCGACATCTGGGACAATCCGGGCGGCGGCGTGCCTGGCGACGGCACCATCGTGCTGCGCGAGCTGCTTGAGCGCGGAATCGACAAGGTCGGCGTGGCGACGATCTGGGATCCGATCGCGGTCACCTTCTGCCACGCGGCCGGCGAAGGCGCCGTCATCGACCTGCGCTTCGGCGGCAAGGCCGGCCCTCAGGCCGGCGAGCCGATCGACGCCCGCGTCACGGTGCTGAAGACCACCAATGAGGGCTGGCAGAGCTTCGGCCCGAGCCGCGTGACGCTGGGACCTTCGGCGGTGGTGCGCATCGAAGGCACCGAGGTCGAAATCATCTTGAACACCAACCGCACCCAGACCTTCGAGCCGGATATCTTTTCCAACATCGGCATCGATCCGCTGGCGAAAGACATCCTGCTGATCAAGTCGACCAACCATTTCTACGCCGGCTTCGCGCCGATCGCCGCCGAGATCATCTACGTCGCGGCACCGAGTTCCTATCCGAGCAATCCGGCGAAGACGGATTACAGGAAGCTGACGAGGCCGATCTGGCCGAGGGTGGCGGATCCGTGGAAACTGCCAATCTCCCCCCTTGTGGGAGATTAGCCAATCACACCAGCCCGCGCTTCACCATCATCGCCTCGGGCGAAGGCATCTTGCCGCGAAAGGCCGTGTAGAGCTCCTCCGGGTCCTTCGAGCCGCCGGCGGCATAGATGTTCTTCCGCAGCCGCTCGGCGAGCGCGGGATTGAAGGGATCGCCCGTCTCCTCGAAAGCCGCGAAGGCATCGGCGTCGAGCACTTCCGACCACATGTAGGAATAGTAGCCGGCTGAATAACCGTCGCCGGCGAAGACATGGCCGAAATGCGGGGTGCGATGGCGCATCGCGATCGTGTCGGGCATATGCAGCTTTTCGAGCGTCTCGGCTTCGTATCGAAGCGGCTCGGTGGGCGCGTCCGGCCGCGCGTGATAAGCCATGTCGATCAGCGCCGAGGCGGTGAACTCGACCGTCGCGAAACCCGCGCCGAATGTGCGGGCGGCGAGCATCTTGTCGAGCAGCGCCTTCGGCATCGGCTTGCCGGTCTTGACGTGCAGCGCGTGCTTTTCCAGCACCGCGGGCACCGTCAGCCAATGCTCGTATAGCTGTGAAGGCAATTCGACGAAATCGCGGCTGACCGACGTGCCCGAAACCGACGGCCAGGTCACCTCGGTCAGCATGCCGTGCAGCGCATGGCCGAATTCGTGGAACAGCGTCTTGGCCTCGTCGACCGACAGAAGTGCCGCCTCGCCGGCCGGCGGCTTGGCGAAATTCATGATGTTGTAGATGACCGGCTTGGCGCCATGACCGAGTTTATAGCCGGACCGCAGCGCGCTCATCCACGCGCCGGAGCGTTTTGAGGGCCTCGCGAAATAGTCGGCCAGGAACAGGCCGCGCTCGCTGCCGTCGGCATTCTTGACCACGAAGACACGCGCATCGGGATGCCAGGCGGCGATGCCCTTCTTCTCCTCGAAGGTGATGCCGAACAGTTTGGTGGCGACGTCGAAGCAGGCCTCGATGACCCGCTCAAGCCGCAGGTAAGGCTTCAGCTCCGCCTCGTCGAATGCGAATTTCTCGGCGCGCAGCTTTTCCTGGTAGAAGCGCCAGTCCCACGCCGCGAATTTCTCGTTGCTGCCCGCCTCGGTAGCCAGCCGTTCCAGCTCCTTCTGGTCAGCGGCGGCCTTTTCCAGCGCTTTTTCCCACACAGGATCGAGCAGGTCATGCACGGCCTTCGGCGTCTTGGCCATCGTGTCGTCGAGCTTGAGCGCCGCGAACGAGCCGTAGCCCAGCAGCTTCGCCTTCTCGGCGCGCAGCTTCAGCATGTCGCGCACGACATCGGTGTTGTCGGAAGCGCCGCCATTCTGGCCGCGCATGATGAAGGCTTTGAACGCGATCTCGCGCAGGTCGCGGCGCTCGGAAAAGGTCGAGAACGGCTCATAGATCGAGCGCGACAACGTCACCGCGTAGCGGCCCTTCTGGCCGCGGATCTCGGCCGCTTCGGCCATGGCGCTCTTCAGGAAATCGGGCAGGCCGGCAAGATCGGCCTCGTCGAGGAACAGCGCCCAGTCGCGCTCGTCGGCCAGCACGTTCTGGCCGAATTTGGTGCCGAGCGAGGAAAGCTCCTCATTGATGGCCGCGAGCCGTTTCTTGCCATGGGCGTCGAGTTTCGCGCCTGCCCGGACAAAGCCCTTCCAGGTCTTCTCCAGCACGCGCAGCGTTTCGGCATCGAGCTTGAGGCTGTCGCGCCGCTGGTAAAGGTCGTCGATGCGGGCAAACAGTTTTTCGTTCATCGAGATCGCCGAGAAATGCCGCGACATCTTCGGCGAAACCTCGCGCTCCATCGCCTGGATCGTGTCGTTGGTATGGGCGCCGGCGCGGCACCAGAAGATTGACGAGACATGGTCGAGCGCCTCACCCGCGAGCTCGAGCGCTGCCAGCGTGTTCTCGACGGTCGGCGTCTCGCTGTTGCCGGCGATCGCGTCGATCTCGGCCTGGTGCGCCTCGAGCGCCGCATCGAAGACAGGTCCGAAATCATTGTCGCCGACGCGCGAGAAATCCGGCAGGCCGAGCGGTCCCTGCCAGACGGTCAGCGGATGGGCGGCGAGATCGACGGTTTTTGACATGGCAGATCCAATCGGGGAGTTTCGATAGGCGGAGGGCAGCCCGGATGTAGGGCGGTGTCGCGTACGGCGCAACTCGGGCTTCGCCTCAATAGGCGCTGCAATCCTGCGCCACCGCCGTCTGGGTGCTGGCGACGATGCGGCCGCCGGCGACGGTGAAGGTCTCGCGCATCAGCGTGTCGTTGCTGGGGAAGTCGTAGCAAGCGAGCACCGTGGTCTCGCCGTTCTCGCTCCTTTCGACGCGGTGGCGGATCGCGGCGCCCGCGACCGCGCCCTGCCATTCGTCGATCGAGGCGATGAAGTCCTGTTTGGTCTGGACGACACCGATGTCGTCGAGCTTCATGCGCACGTCGTCGGCAAGCAGGTCGGACAATTCGGTGCGGTCGGCGACCAGCAGCGCCGAGTACCAGCGATCGATGATGGCGCCGTCATCGGCGCTGGCGCGGGCGATCGTGGACATGAGCAGCGTCGCCGCGAGAAAGACCTTCCACTGGCTCCGGGGCATTATCCCTCCGTCACAGCTCCGGCCGCTCGAAATCGCCGGTGTCCTTGTTCATCACCCAGAGCTCCCCGGTCGAGATGTCGAACCAGGCGCCGTGCAGCGAGAGCCGTCCCTTGCCTTCGAGGATCGAGACGCAGGGAAAGGTCCTCAGATTGGCGATCGAATAGCGGATGGAGATGCGCTCCAGCGCCGTCTGGCGCTCCGTCGCCGTCATCATCGTGCTGGCAGCCACCGTCTCGGCGGCTGGCGCGATCAGGCTCATCCATTTGCCGATGAAATCGCCGGGCGACAGCGGCGCCGCATTGGTGTCGAGCGCGGCGCGAATGCCGCCGCAGCGGCCGTGTCCCATCACCACGATGTTCTTCACCTTGAGGCTCTGCACGGCGAATTCGAGCGCGGCCGAGGTCGAATGGAACTCGCCGTCCGGCTCATAGGGCGGCACCAGATTGCCGACATTGCGCAGCACGAAGAGCTCGCCCGGCCCTGCGTCGAAGATCGCTTCCGGGGCCGAGCGGGAATCGCAGCAGGCGACGATCATCGTCTCCGGCGCCTGGCCTTCCCGCGCCAGCGAGCGGTAGCGGTCGCTTTCGGTAGGATAGCGACCGGTCATGAAGTTGCGGTAGCCGTTCAGCAGGTGCTCGGGCAGATGGGGCATTGGCGGCTAGAGCCTTTCCGGGGGTTGAGACGGCAGCTCGTTGCGATGGAAAAAGGCTCTAACGGCAAAAGCCGGTCGCGGGCAATGCCGAATTGCGGATCGCTGCGTCGCAATCGTTGCGGCAATCATGGCTCGGCCCGATATGCGTCATGCCCAGATGGCAACGGGGATACCGAAACGGTCGGCCTGCGGCGGATCGGGCGACGGTCGCGCCTTGCCGCTGGCGATCCGCCCGGCAATCAGCATCATCGCCGCCGCATCAAGGAAGTCGTCGCTCGCAGCGCCTCGTGGCGCTGCCTGGTCCAGAAAGGCTTTCTCGTAGCCATGCCGGCAAAGCAGCGCCTTGCGCTCCTCCATGCCGGCCGGGTTGACCGCGCCCTTGATCTTCTTCGGCAAGGTCATCGCCGCGCCGCCATTCAGCCGGCAGAACGCCATTTCCGGATGCGATTCGAAGATGCGGCGACGCAAATCGGGCCGTGCGATCACCAACTGGTCGATCTCGCGGATTTTTGAGAAAATACCGAAGGCCTGGATCGAAACGCCGCGCGGTGGGTCGGAGGTCTCCATCGCCACCGCGCATGCCAGCCGGTGCGCCGCATACCAGGCCTCGATCGTGGTGAAGTCGCTGGTGTCGGCATAGAGCGCCGCTCGGGATGGGATGGCGAACACGCTCGATTGCCGCCCCCCGAGCAGCGGCCGCACCAGCGCTTCCGGTCCGCGGCCGCCCTTGCGCGAAAAATCCGGCAGGCCGATCGGCATGTCGACGGCGATGGTGGCATTCGGCAGTGCGTCGAGCAGCGACTGGAAGCTCGGGAAGACCGAAACCGACGGCGCGACGCCCGCTTCGCGGTGGACGGCGATCCAGCCGGCCTTGCAGCCGTCGACGCCGGCCAGGCCGCCGTCTGGCGTCACGCCCGCTTGTCCCGCCCCGGATGCAGCAGGTGGCGCAGCTGCACCATGGCCATCGGATGCGACAGGCTCTGCGCGTCGGTTTCGAGCTGCAGCTCGTCGCCGCCGCGCTTGGCGGTGCGGGCGAGGATCTCGTAGACCGCGGCGGTGGTCGATTGCAGCGCCTTGACCGGCGCCTGGCCGGAGAGAACGCGCGCCAGATAGACGGCGGCCGTCAGGTCGCCGAGCCCATTCGGCGGCTTCTCGATCACGCGGTGCTCGGCAAGCAGCGCTTGGCTGCCGTCGAGCAGGAAATTGCCGGTGCCGCCCATCATCATGGCGGGTGCCGAGGTCACCAGCATGGTCGAAGGGCCGGCATGAAGTGCGGCCGCCGTCACCGCCTTGATGTCGGGCAACGGCGCGCCCGCCATCCATTCCAGCTCATAGCGGTTGGGCGTCGCGATATCCGCGATCGGCATCAATTTGTCGCGCATGGCAACGGCCGTCGGCTCGGGCACGTAGAGCCCGCCGGAATCGCCCATCACCGGGTCGCAGACGTAAAGCGCGTTCGGCGTCTTTTCCTTGACGGCGGCGACCAGCGAAGCGACGGCCTCCGCCTGGCCCGCCTCGCCGAGATAGCCCGAAAGCACGGCCCTGACCTCGCCCAGCCACGGCGCGCGCTCGAGATCGGCCATCAGCGCCTTGAACTGATCGAGCGGCGGCACGATGCGCGTGGCCCGGCTGTGGCCCGGATGCCAGGGCAGGATGACGGTGGGCACTGCCCAGACCGGGAAACCCAGCGTCTCCAGCGCAAAGACCGCGGCGCGGTTGCCGACCGAACCGCGGGCGACATGGCTGGAGATGACGATGACCGCGCGCGGCGCGTCGGTTTTTTCTGCATTCATGGAATCTGAATCCTAGCCGCCACGTGTGGCGGCATACACCAGCCAGGCCAATAGCCCAATGGCAATGACGAAACCGAGCGTTCGGCCAATGCGGGTTCCCCAATATTCGATGGGATCGGCGCGGTCGGCGTCGGCGGCGGTGACACGGTCGCGCGCGTCCTTCGCCGTGCGTGCGATGAACGACGCGCCGCCCGGCGCCGTCTCGCGCGCCACGCGTTCGAGGATGCGGCGCGATTCGGTCTCGTCGTCCCGGCGCTCGGCCATGCAATTGCCCTTTCCTGCCCGGAGCTTAGAGCAATTCCAGGAAAAGTGCGAAGCGTTTAGACTCGGCGACTTCGCCGTGGCCTTCCGACCGGAATTGCGTCAAACAAAGAGAGGGAATCCTGTTCGCTCGACTATTCACAGTGGCTCGCGCCCGCGCCGGAATCGGCGTCATCGGCCGGACATTTTCTTACGTGTGGATTGTGGTAATGCTTCGCATGTAACTTCTGTCGAGGGACCAACCATGATTACAGAGCGCCTCTCACCACCTTCCGTCTTCCGCAATCTGCCTGCCTTCCTGATGATGGCTTTCGTGCTGCCGCTGCTCGCCGGCTGCGGCTACAACACCATTCCGACGGCGGAAGAGAACGCCAAGGCGGCCTGGAGCGAGGTGCTCAACCAGTACCAGCGCCGTTCCGACCTGATCCCGAACCTGGTCGAGACGGTGAAGGGCTATGCCTCGCATGAAAAGGATACGCTCGATGCGGTCGTCCAGGCGCGCGCCAAGGCGACGCAGATCACGGTGACGCCCGACACGCTGAAGGATCCCGAGGCGCTGACGAAGTTCCAGGATGCCCAGGCCGGGCTGACCAGCGCGCTGTCGCGGCTGATCGCGGTGTCGGAAGCCTATCCCGACCTCAAGGCAAACCAGAACTTCCTGGCGTTGCAGGCGCAGCTCGAAGGCACCGAGAACCGCATCGCGGTGGCGCGGCGCGACTACATCCAGGCGGTCAGGGACTACAATCTGACGCTGAAGACCTTCCCGTCCGTGCTGTGGGCGACGTTGTGGTTCCGCGGCAACGAACCTTACGCCAACTTCACGGTGGAAGAGGACAAGATGCAGGTGCCGAAGGTCGATTTCGGCACGAGCACCACCAAGCAGGGCGGGTGAGAGCCTCGACTGAAATTTAATCGAGCTTGCAGGCCTTGAGTTCCTTCACACCTCCCTCTGTCCTGCCGGACATCTCCCCCGCAAGGGGGGAGATT
>NZ_VFTM01000033.1:0-74499 GCF_006439555.1 Mesorhizobium sp. B3-1-6
ATCCCCAAAAATCAGCGTTGAATCTGATTTGCCGGCCTGTGGGAATCCCAATTCCTTAAATCGTCACTACGGCCTAGCCCGCGCGTATCGCTGCCAGATGCCTGGAGAATTCCGTTGTCTCCATCAGCGTCTTGCAGCGGGCGAAGCGGCCGTCGGCATAGGCTCGGAAATCGTCGGCCGGATTGTCGTTGGCGAGCTGGATCAGTCCCCAGAGCGTCCAGAGCAGATCGCACATCGCCTTGTAGATGACGATACGTCCGCGCTCCGCCGGCCTCGCCTCGCCACCGAAATAGGCGTGCATCAGTTCCTCGTCCTGACCGACATCGAATTTGCCCTCGACCGAAAGGTCGCCGAGGTCCCACAGCGGATCGTTCATGCCGGAATATTCCCAGTCGACGATCCACATCCGATCGCCCGTATCGAGGAAATTCTCGCACAGCGGGTCGCAATGGCAGGCGGCGAGCGGGATTGCGTGCGCTGCAAGGGCCGCGCGCACAGCTTCCGCCTCGCGCACCACGTCGTGATAGCCGGCGGGCAGCGCCACGTCCTTGGTCGACAAAACCTTGAGATAGTCGTCGATCATCGCGAACAATTCGAAGCGGAAGGGAAAGACCGCGCCGGAAGAGTGGAGCTTGTGGAAGGCCTGGCCGGCCCGCGCCGGGCTGCCCGGCCGCGCCTTGAATTTTTCGGGCGACATCGTCTCGGCGCCAGCAATAAAACGCGTCGCCATCAGGCCGGACGCCGGATCGGCATAGAGCACTTCGGGACTGACGCCGGCCCTGGCCGCCTCGCGCGCCGCCACCGCCTCATTGGCGCGGTTGATATATTCTTGCGTGCCCTTGCCGGGAATGCGCAGACACGCTTCGCCGGCCCTGTAGACCATGTTGGTCAGTCCGCCCAAACGCTGCAGCGGTCCGTCATAGCTTGCCAGCGCCGGAATGGCGGCCAACGCGGCGCGCGCCTCGTCCATCGTCATCCCCTTTACCATCACACGATGTTTTATAGCGGAACGGTTCCACAGTTTTTGCCGCTTGGCTACCATTGCGGATACGAATCGGCGGCGGGAGCAGAAATGGCGGACGGCAAGCACAGCGGCTCGCTAAGCGCGGCCTACGCCGCGAAGCGGCCTGAGGAAGTGGCGGCGATCTATGACAGCTGGTCCGAGACCTATGACGCCGACATGTCGGCCGCCGGCTACCGCCACCCGACGATATGTCTTGCGCTGCTTGCCCGGCACCTGCCGCGCGGCGCCGAACCCTTGCTCGACGCCGGCGCCGGCACCGGCCTGATCGGCGAATGGCTGGCCATCACCGGCTATCCCAGGGTCGAGGCGCTCGACATCTCGCAAGGCATGCTGGACAAGGCAGGCGCGAAGGGCGTCTACACTGCGCTGCATCGCCTGGCCATGGGCGACGCTTTGCCCTTCGCCGGCGGCGCCTATGCCGGCATTATTTCGGCGGGCGTCTTCACCTCGGGCCATGTCGGGGTCGAGGGACTGGACGAGCTGATCCGCATCTGCCGTCCAGGCGGCGTCATCGTGCTGACCGTCAAGAACACGCTTTGGCAGGCCGGCTTCGCCGAGCGCATCGCCGGGCTTGAGGCTCAAGGCAGGTTGAAGCGCGTCGAGGAAACGGCGCCTTATGCCTCGATGCCGGGCGAAACCGATCCCGTGCCGAGCAGGGGGCTTGTGCTGCGCGTCAGCTGACCCGCTCTGCGTGGATCAGGCCCTTATCCTTGCTCCGGCCGGATCGTACATCGGCTCGAGATGGATTTTTGCCGGCGTGCGTTCCATCGCCACCACCAACTCGTAGTCGCCAGAGGCAAGGAACTCGTCGCCGACGCCGTCGGCATTGCGCACATAGCCGCAGCCGATGTTCTTGCCCACCGTGTAGCCGTGGCCGCCGCTGGTGAGGTATCCCACCGGTTCGCCATTGCGCAGGATCGTCTCGCGCCCGACCAGCACGATCTCGGGATCGTCCACGGTGAAGCCGGCAAAACGTTTCGTCGGCGCTTTGCCGGCTGCTTTCCCCAGCGCCCTGCGTCCGACGAAGTCGGTGTTCTTGCGAAGCTTCACCGCCCAGCCGAGCCCGGCCTCCAGCGGCGTGTCGTTCGGCGTGATGTCGGAACCCCAGGCGCGGTAGCCTTTCTCCAGTCTGAGCGACTCCAGCGCGCGGTAGCCGACCGGGCGAATGCCATGCGCCTTGCCCGCCGCCATCAGCGCGTCGAAAACCTCACCGGTGGCGGCGATCGGCGCATGCAGCTCCCAGCCGAGCTCGCCGACATAAGTGACGCGCAGCGCCTTCACGCTATGGCCGGCTATTGCGATCTCGCGCGCATGGCCGAAGGGGAAGGCGGCGTTCGAGACATCGGCCTCCGTCACCGCCGACAGCACGTCACGGGCGCGCGGCCCCATCAGCGACAGCGTGCCGAAATCTTCCGTGACGTCCTTCAACCTGGCGTCAAGGCCCGAGCCGATATGGTCGCTTATCCAGGACAGATCATGCGTGCGGAAGCCGGTGCCGGTGACGATGTAGAACCGGTCCTCGCCGAGCCGCGACACGGTGAGGTCGGCCTCGATGCCGCCGCGCGTGTTGAGGAGCTGCGTGTAGGTCAGCCGTCCGACCGGCTTGTTGACGTCGTTGGCGCAGATCCAATCGAGCGCCTTCAGCGCGTCCGCGCCGGTCAGCTCGTATTTGGCGAAGGAGGACTGGTCGAAGATGCCGACCTTCTCGCGCACATGACGGTGTTCGTCGCCGACCGGGCCGAACCAGTTCTGGCGGCCCATCGAATAGACGTCCTCGGCGGCCGCGCCGTCCGGCGCGAACCAGTTCGGCCGCTCCCAGCCGAGCTTGGAGCCGAACACGGCGCGATGCGTCTTCAGCCGCTCATAGAGTGGCGAGACGATGCGCGGCCGTCCTGTCAGATACTCCTCGTGCGGGAAGCCGATCGTGTAGTGCTTGCCATAAGCTTCCAGCGTGCGGTCGCTGACCCAGTCGCGGTCGCGGTGCAGGCCGGAGAAGCGTCTGATGTCGACCACCCAGAGGTCGAGCGGCGCCTCGCCGTCGACCACCCATTGCGCCAGCACCCAGCCGGCGCCGCCGCCCGATGCGATGCCGAAGGCGTTGAAGCCGGCGCCGACGAACATGTTGGCGCATTCGGGCGCGGCGCCCAGGATGAAATTGCCATCCGGCGTGAAACTCTCCGACCCGTTGATCATCTGCTTGACGCCGGCGGTTTGCAGAGCCGGAACACGCGCGATCGCCTGGGTCATATGCTGTTCGAAGTGATCGTAGTCGTCGTCGAACAGGCGGAATTCCCAGTCGTTGGGGACGTCACCCCCTGGGAGATTGGTTGTCCAGGCCTGCGGGTTGGGCTCATAGCCGCCCATCACCAGCCCGCCGACCTCTTCTTTGAAATAGGTGCGGCGGTCGGGGTCGCGGATCGTCGGCGCGTCGTTGGCCAGTCCCTCGATCTTCTCGGTGATGATGTACTGGTGCTTGACCGGCTGCAGCGGCACGTTGATGCCGGCCATCGCGCCGACCTGCCTCGCCCACTGCCCGGCGCAGTTCACCACCTTGCCGCAGGCGATGTCGCCTTTTGAAGTCTTCACCGCCGTGATGCGGCCGTCCTTCATCGCAAAGCCGGTGACGCGCACGTCCTCGAACAGTTTCGCGCCATGCATGCGCGCGCCCTTGGCGAGCGACTGGGCGATGTCGGAGGGGCTTGCCTGCCCGTCGGTCGGCAGCCACGAGGCGCCGACCAGATCGCCGGTCTCCATCAGCGGCCACATGCGCTTCACTTCCGCAGGCGACAGCAGCTGCATGTCCATGCCGAAGCTTTTTGCCGTGGTCGCCAGCCGCTTGAATTCGGTCCAACGGTCGGCGTTCGTCGCCAGCCGCAAACAGCCGGTCATCTTCCAGCCGGTCGCTAGGCCCGTCTCGGCCTCCAGTCCCTTGTAGAGATCGACGGAATATTTGAGCACGCGCGTGATCGAGGCCGAGGAGCGCAACTGCCCGACCAGTCCGGCGGCGTGCCAGGTCGAGCCCGAGGTCAGCTTGCCCTGCTCGAGAAGCACCACATCGGCCTTGTGGTCGCGTGCCAGATGATAGGCGGTGGAGCAGCCGATGATGCCGCCGCCGATGACAACGATTTCGGCATGGCTGGGCAAAGTCATGACTTGGTCCCGTATTTCGTCCAGTAATTCTCAAGCGCCGCGTCGAGCCGGACGAGGTTTTCCTCGGTATAGGCGACATAGTCGATGCCGGGCGCGTCGAGATAAAGCTCGGAGACCATGCTCCACATCGCCTCGCGCAGCAGCGAGGCGCATTGCATGGCGGCATGCGAACGGCGGATTTCGCCGTCCGGCTCCTTCATGAAATAGGCGGTCAGGAAGGCGAAGGATTCGTCGTTGCTCATGCCGGCATTGGACGCGACGCCGGCGAGGTCGAACATCGCCGTGTTGAAGCCGGCATACTCGAAGTCGATCAACCATAGCCGCTTGCCGTCGTCGAGAATATTGGCCGGCAAAAGATCGTTGTGGCCGAAGACGATCGGCAAAAGCTTCTGCGCCCGCTCGAGCTCGTCGGCGAGCGAAAGATAGCGCGGCAACTGATCCTTCTTTCGGCTGCCGCCTTCGTCCAGCGTGCGCGCATAGTCGCGGATGACGTGGAACACCCAGAACATGAAGCCGGCGCCGGAGACGTGGTTCGGCATCTCGCGATGGAAGCCACGCAGCAGAGCCGCCACGCTGCCGAGATTGGCGCGCACATCCTCTCCGAGGAAAGTCTTGGCGCCAAGAAATTCCGTCACCAATATGCCGGGCTCGGCATAATGCACGGCCGGCGCGAAGCCCGCCGCATGCGCTGCCCGCGCCGTCATCACCTCGCGCTCGCGAAAGACATGGTGGAACGGGAAGTCCTGGCCGAAGCGCACGACATGCCGCCCGGCCGCATCCGTGACGACAAAATTGGCGTTGCTGAGCCCGCCCGGCAGCGGCTCGATCTCGATGCCGCCGTTCCAGCACGGCAGGGCGCGGATGCGGTCTTCGGCGTTCACGGCTTCGTTCCGGCCTCAGCCGGCCCCGCCCAAAATAAGGATGGCAAAAAATGAAAAAGCCTCGTCGGTGCGAGACGCCAGGATCGGTATCCCGCACCGCACCGACGAGCCCCTTGGCCAGGTATGATATCCCGGCATCCGCCCCCGCGGATTCGATAAAAACTCGCGCCTGGCTGGTTCCAGGCGATCTGGTCACTAGGCTGCGGCTCTGCCATCACCCTCCCGCGGCAGTTCCGAGCCTGTCACAAGGTTAATGTCATGCCAGGGTGGCAGAGCTGTCAATCAAAAGCTGTGACTTTTTTTGGGTGTTTTGCCCGAAAATATAAGCGACTCCTTTCAAAGCGTTGCCAAAGCCTTAAATTCGGTCAAAGTGCCGGGACATCCACATGATCCATTCGAAACGGCATGGCGAAATCCTGCGGCTCCTTAACGAGGAGGGCACGATCACCATAGCCAGCCTTGCCGAACGTCTGGGCGTCTCGCTGGAAACGGTGCGGCGCGACGTCAAGCCGCTGGCCGACGACGGGTCGGTGCTGAAGATGCATGGCGCCGTGGGCCTTGCCTCGATGGTGGGCGAGGCGCCGTTCGAGCGGCGCATGCGCGAAAATGCCGAAGCCAAGCGCCTGATCGCCAGGATGGTCGCGGCCACGATCCGCGATGGCGAGGCGATCATGCTCGACACCGGCACGACCACATCCTTCCTCGCGCGAGAGTTGCTCGGCCATCGCCGGCTGACGGTGGTCACCAATTCCTCCGACATCGCCCGCACGCTGGCGACGGTGAACGGCAATAAGGTCTATATGGCCGGCGGCGAGCTGCGCAGCGATTCAGGCGCGGCTTTCGGCATCTCGGCGATCGAGTTCGTCAGCCGCTTTTCGGTCGATCACGCGGTGATTTCGATCGGCGCGGTCGACGCCGCCGCCGGCCTCACCGACTACGAGCTGGAAGAGGCGGAATTCGCCCGCATGGTGCTGTCGCGCGGCCAGCGCTCGCTGGTCATCACCGACCATACCAAGTTCGGCCGCCAAGGACTGGTCCGGGTCTGCGGCTTCGACGGCTTTTCCGAGCTCGTCACCGACCAGCCGCCGCCACGCGACATAGCCGCCGCGCTGAGCCAGGCCGGCGCCCGGCTCAGTATTGCCGCAGCCTGACGCGCCCAGGAATGAGAGGCTAACCGAACACCAGCGACTGGTGCGCCGCAACCCCGGCCATCGCGCCGCCCGACACCGCGAAGGCGATGTTGTGCATCAGGCGCGCGGCGTCTCCAGCCGCGAAGACGCCGGGCACCGATGTCTGCTGCTTGTCGTCCACGACGATCGCCCGGCCAAGCGGGCCTTCGTTGAAGGCGCAGCCCAGCTGCTCGGCGAGCGGACTTGCCATTTCGTTGCGCGGCGCGGTGAACAGCGCCCGCACGCTTGCGCTGCGATTACCATCCAGCCTGACGACCAGACCGTCGGCGCCGTTGTTGTGCACTTCCGCCACTTTAGCCGGCTCGAACCTGATGTTGCGCTTCTCCAATGCCCGCGCCTGGTCCGTGTCCGGTTCGAACAAGCCGTCGGCGAACAGCGTGACGTCGCCCCAGTCGGAAATCAGCTCGGCCTGGTGCAGCGACATCGGTCCGGTCGCCAGCACGCCGAGCGACCCGCCGGCCACCTCGTAGCCATGGCAATAGGGGCAATGCAGCACCGTCTTGCCCCACTGCGCGGCAAGTCCTGGAACGTCCGGCAGGATGTCCCGGACGCCGGTGGCGAGCACCAGCCGTGTCGCGCCGAAGCCTTCGCCATCGTCCATCCGGACCTCGAAGCCGGTGCCGGCAGCGGCGGCCCGCTCGGCGCGGCCGTCCATTATCTTGACGGTGGGATAGGCAAGCAACTGTGCCCTGGCCTCGTCGAGGATGTCCGACGGCGCCCGCCCGTCCTGGCCGAAGAAGCCATGCGAATGCTCGGCAAAGCGGTTCCGCGGCTGCCCGGCATCGATCACCAGCACCTTGCGCCGCCCGCGCGCCGCATACATGGCGGCGGAGAGGCCGGCAAAGCTGCCGCCGACGACGATCACATCATACTGCATGGCTGGATACTCCAATCAGGTCATAACGGCGGCGGAAGTCGGCCGTCAGGTCGGCCAGCGTGATATGGCTGAGCCGCTCAGTGAGCAGCCTTTCCGCCTCCAGGCGAAAATCGTCGAGCACGGCGATCACCGCCTGCTCGACCAGGCACCCGGGACTTTCCGGCTCGGTGCTGAACGGCAGCAGCGTTTCGCCGAGCGCGGCGCTGATCTCGGCCAGCGAGATCTTGTCCGGCGCGCGGCCGAGCTGCCAGCCGCCGCCATGGCCGCGCGACGAGGTGACGACGCCGGCCTCGCGCAAGCCGGCGATGGTGCGGCGCACGACCACCGGATTGGTGTGGATGAAGCCGGCCAGTTGCTCCGAGGTCAGCGCCCGGTCGGGCGCGTCGGCCATGTGGACGAGGATATGCAGGGTCGAGGACAGTCGGCTGTTGCGTTTCATGTAACTTATATAGTTACGAATAGGGCGGCCGTCAAGTTTTGGACCTTGCCCACTTCCCAGCACCGCATTGGCCGGTGTTTAGTCCGGCCATGGCTTTCACCATCCGCCAATTGCAGTTCTTCGTCGCCGTCGCCGAGCAGGGCACCGTCTCGGGCGCCGCGCAGAACCTGTCGATTTCCCAGTCCTCGGTCACCGAGGCGATCAAGGAATTGGAGAGCGATCTCGGCGTCGAGCTGTTCGAGCGCCATCCGCGCGGCCTCAACATCACCCACAAGGGTCACCAGTTCCTGCGCCACGCGACCAAGATCCTGGCCGATGTCTCCGATGCGCGCCGCTCTTTCTCCAGCGAGCAGGCCGCCGGGGGCGGCCGCCTGCAGCTTGGCGTCACCTCGCTGGTCGCCGGCTATGTGCTCTCCGATCTGCTCGCCCGCTACCGCCGCGCCTATCCCGGTGTCGAGGTGTCGGCCATCGAGGACAATGGCGACTATCTCGAGCACCTTCTGGTCGGTGGCAAGCTCGACATCGCCGTCATGGTGACGTCCAACCTGCGCGACCGCACCGCGCTGCAGTCGGAAATCCTGGAAGTTTCGGCCTACCGGCTGTGGATTCCGCTCAGCCACAGGCTCGCCAGCGCCGACATCATCTCGATCGGCGATATCGCGTCCGAGCCGCTGATCATGCTCACCGTCGACGAGATCGAGGAGAACACCGGCAAGCTGCTGTCGGCGATCGGCGCCCGGCCGCATGTCGCCTTCCGCACCCGCTCGGTCGAGGCGGTGCGCAGCCTTGTCGCCACCGGCGCCGGCGTGGCGCTGCTGCCCGACCTCGTCTACCGGCCCTGGTCGCTGGAAGGCGACCGCATCGAATCGCGCGACGTTTCCGGTTCGCTGCCAGTGGTCCAAGTCGGCACCGTCTGGCGCCGCGGCTCGGGCCTGCCGCAGGCCGCGCGCGACTTCATCGGCCTCGCGCAGTCGCAGCGGATGGTGCGCCAGCGACTGTGATACCTATCGGTAAAACCGATATCGGCTTTCTGATAAATGAATTTGCGAAACCGGATTTTTCACAGCACCTTTCGTTCAGGGAACAAAGCCGCGCCCTGAGAGCGCTGCCCCTAGCAATGGGAGATCGATGATGAATGCATTCCTGAAGTCGTGCACGGCGCTCACAGTCGCGCTGACTTTTTCCAGTCAGGCCATCGCCCAGGTCAAGGAACTCGGCAAGAGCGAGGGCGAGGTCAACATCGTTGCCTGGCCGGGCTATATCGAGCGTGGCGAGACCGACAAGGGCTATGACTGGGTGACGGCTTTCGAGAAGGAAAGCGGCTGCAAGGTCAACGTCAAGACTGCCAACACCTCGGACGAGATGGTCTCGCTGATGAACGAAGGCGGCTTCGACCTCGTCACCGCTTCGGGCGATGCCTCGCTGCGCCTCGTCGCCGGCAAGCGTGTCCAGCCGATCAACACCGATCTGATCCCAAGCTGGAAGACCGTCGACGACCGCCTGAAGGATGCGCCCTGGTTCACCGTCGACAAGGTGCATTACGGCGTTCCCTATCAGTGGGGCCCGAACATCCTGATGTACAGCACCGACGTCTTCAAGGAAGCGCCCAAGAGCTGGAATGTCGTCTTCGAGGAAATGAAGCTGCCCGACGGCAAGTCGAACAAGGGCCGCGTCCAGGCCTATGACGGCCCGATCCACATAGCCGATGCCGCCAATTATCTGATGTTCCACAAGCCGGAACTCGGCATCAAGGACCCTTACGAGCTCAATGAGGATCAGTACAAGGCGGCGCTCGATCTTTTGCGCACGCAACGCACGCTGGTCGGCCGCTACTGGCACGATGCCGCGATCCAGGTCGACGACTTCCAGAACGAGGGCGTGGTCGCCTCAGGCTCATGGCCCTATCAGGTCAACACGCTGGTCGCCGCCAAGAAGCCGGTCGCCTCGACCGTGCCGGAAGAGGGTGTCACCGGTTGGGCCGACACCACCATGATGGAAGCCGACGCCGCTCATCCGAACTGCGCCTATATGTGGCTCGAGCATTCCCTGTCGCCGAAGGTCCAGGGCGACGTCTCGGCCTGGTTCGGCTCGCTGCCGGTCGTGCCCGCCGCCTGCAAGGGCAACGAACTGCTCGGCGAGGAAGGCTGCAAGACCAACGGCTACGAGAATTTCGACAAGATCAAGTTCTGGAAGACGCCGGTGTCGAAATGCGCCAGCCAGAACGACCAGTGCGTGCCTTACTACCGCTGGGTGTCGGACTATATCGGCGTCATCGGCGGCCGGTGATCTCCTAGTCCTCCCCTCCGGGGGTAGGTTCGAGATGCAGTGTCGGGGTGGGGGCGATCCCCACCCGAGGCTGAACCGCGACCTCTCGCGGGGAGGTGGTTCGCCGCGCGAATTTCCCAGACCCGGCTATAGACAGCCCGGCTATAGACAGACAGGCCCATGACCTCTGCCGTTTCCTTCAAACAAGTCTCGCGCCATTTTGGCAACGTGCGCGCCGTCGACGCCGTCGATCTCGACATCGTACCGGGCGAGTTCTTCGCCATGCTGGGGCCGTCAGGGTCCGGCAAGACGACCTGCCTGCGTCTCATCGCCGGCTTCGAGCAGCCGACGGCCGGCTCGATCTCCATCTTCGGCGCCCGCGCCGAGGGCGTTCCGCCCTATCGCCGCAACGTCAACACCGTCTTCCAGGACTATGCGCTGTTCCCGCATCTCAACGTGCTCGACAACGTCGCTTACGGCCTGATGGTCAAGGGCGTCGGCAAGGCCGAGCGGCTGAAGGCGGCGGAGGAAACGCTGTCGCTGGTGCGTTTGCCGGGCTATGGCGCGCGCCGCCCCGGCCAGCTATCCGGCGGCCAGCGCCAGCGTGTCGCGCTTGCCCGCGCGCTGGTCAACCAGCCCAAGGTGCTGCTGCTGGACGAGCCGCTCGGCGCGCTCGACCTCAAGCTGCGCGAGAACATGCAGGAGGAATTGAAATCGCTGCAGAAGGTGCTCGGCATCACCTTCGTCTTCGTCACCCACGACCAGGGCGAGGCGCTTTCCATGGCCGACCGCGTCGCCGTCTTCAACGATGGCAGGATCATGCAGGTCGGCACTCCGGAAGATATCTACCAGCGTCCGAACACACGCTTCGTCGCCGATTTCGTCGGCTCGTCCAACGTGCTGCCGCCGGATTTCGTCCAGCGCTATTCCGGCCAGCATCGCTGGGGAAGTCTGCGCCCGGAGTCCATCCGCATCTCCAGCGCGGCCAGCGGCGACGGCGTCGCCGCGCGCCTGGTCAGGGCCAACTACCTCGGCGCCACGACAAGGCTGGCGCTCGACGCCGATGGGTTGCGGCTGCACGCGGTCGTGCCGGCGGGCACGGCGCTGCCGCCGGAAGGCGAGGCGGTGATGCTGACCTTCAACCGCGACAGCCTGCATCTGATGGACGAGCCGGCATGACCGTGCTCGGGATAGTGGCCAGTCAGGCAGGCGAGGCGCTCTACGGCGCCCCCCTCTGGCCTGCCGGCCATCTCCCCCACAAGGGGGGAGATTGGCTGTCTCGGCGCCCCACGCATCCTTCCGACGTTGGTGACTGGCGAAATCGCAGGCGACGGCTGATCTCCCCCCTTGTGGGGGAGATGTCCGGCAGGACAGAGGGGGGCGCGAAGGATCTCGGCTTCCCCCACAATGCCCTTCAACACGCGGCGTCCCCATGACCGTCGCCGCTGTTCAATCCAACCCCACCCCCGCCATTCTGCCCGGCAGCGGCGGCCTGCGGGGTGCGCTGTCCGATCTCTTCTGGCGCCGGCCGAAGCTTCTGCTGCTGCTCATGCTCCTGCCACCAGTGCTATGGCTAGGCATCGTCTATATCGGCTCGCTGTTCGCGCTGCTGGCGCAGAGCTTCTTCTCGATCGACGAGTTTTCCGGCCTCATCAACCGCGAGTTCACGCTGAAGACCTATGGCGACCTGTTCCAGGCAGCCAATCTCGACATCATCCTGCGCACGGTGACGATGGCGGCGCTCGTCACGCTTGCCTCGGCGATCATTGCTTTCCCCATCGCCTATTACGCGGCGCGCTATGCGCGCGGCCGCTGGAAGGCGCTGTTCTATCTCGGCGTCATGCTGCCGCTGTGGTCGAGCTATCTGGTCAAGATCTACGCCTGGAAGCTGATCCTGGCCAAGGAAGGCATCCTCACCTGGCTGCTCGCCAAGCTGAACCTGCTCTGGCTGCTCGATGCCTGGCTGTCGCTGCCGATCGTCGGCGGCAACTCGCTGTCGGTCTCCTTCACCGGCACCTTCATCGTCTTCGTCTATGTCTGGCTGCCCTTCATGATCCTGCCGGTGCAGGCCGCGCTCGAACGCGTGCCCGGCAATCTGGTCGAGGCCTCGTCCGATCTCGGCGCCTCGCCCGGCCAGACCTTCCGCAACGTGCTGTTCCCGCTGGCGCTGCCCGGCATCGTCGCCGGCTCGATCTTCACCTTCTCGCTGACCTTGGGCGACTACATCATCCCGCAGATCATCGGCACCTCGCGCTTGTTCATCGGCCAGGCCGTTTATTCGCAGCAGGGCACCGCCGGCAACATTCCGTTGGCCGCCGCCTTCACCGTGGTGCCCATCGTCATCATGGGCTTCTATCTCTGGGGCGCCAAGCGCATGGGGGCTTTCGATGCGCTCTGACCGTGGCCAATCCGCTCCGCTCGGCCTGAAGATCGCCGCCGCCTGCGGCCTGCTCTTCCTGCATCTGCCGATCCTCCTGATCTTCGTCTATGCCTTCACGACGGAAGAGAAGAGCTTCGTCTGGCCGCCGCCGGGGCTCACCACGCAATGGTTCGCCGTCACCTGGAACCGGCCGGACGTCTGGGACGCGCTGTCGCTCTCCGTCCGCGTCGCCGCCATCTCGACGGCGATCGCGCTGGTGCTCGGCACGCTCTGCGCCGCCGCCGTCTCGCGGACGCGCTTCTTCGGCCGCGAGGCCATCTCGCTGCTGGTCATCCTGCCGATCGCGCTGCCCGGCATCATCACCGGCATTGCGCTGCGTTCGGCCTTCGCGCTGGCCGACATCCCGTTCTCGTTCTGGACGATCGTGCTCGGCCACGCCACCTTCTGCGTGGTCGTCGTCTACAACAACGCCGTCGCCCGCTTCCGCCGCACCTCCGGTTCGATGATCGAGGCGTCGATGGACCTCGGCGCCGACGGTTTTCAGACCTTCCGGCATGTCGTGCTGCCCAACATCGCAACCGCATTGCTCGCCGGCGGCATGCTCGCCTTCGCGCTCTCCTTCGACGAGGTCATCGTCACCACCTTCACCGCCGGCCAGCAGCAGACCGTGCCGATCTGGATGCTGGAGGAACTGATCCGCCCGCGCCAGCGCCCGGTCACCAATGTCGTGGCCATGGTCGTCGTGCTGGTGACGCTGCTGCCGATCCTCTTTGCCTATTACCTGACCCGCGACGGCGACCAGATCGCCGGTTCGGGCAAATAACCGAATTGATTAGGGAGTGACGTCCATGGACACCCAGATGCTGATCGGCTCGAAATTCGAGAAGGGCACCGAGACCGAGGAGCCGATCCTCAATCCGAAGACCGGCGCGACGATCCTCAACCTGCCCGAAGCGAGTCCGGCGCAGATCGAGGCTGCCGTCGCTGCGGCCGAACGAGCGTTCGTCAGTTGGTCGCGCACCACGCCGGCGCAGCGCTCGGGCTATCTGCTCAAGATCGCCGACCGCATCGAGGCCGAGGCGAAGGACTTCGCGGCGCTCGAAGCGCTGAATTGCGGCAAGCCGATCAACGCCGTGCTCAATGACGAGATTCCGGCGATCGTCGACTGCTACCGCTTCTTTGCCGGCGCGGTGCGTTCGATGCCCGGCCAGGTTGCCGGCGAATATATTCCGGGCCACACCTCGATGGTGCGGCGTGACCCGGTCGGCATCGTCGCTTCCATCGCGCCCTGGAACTATCCGCTGATGATGATGGCCTGGAAGCTGGCGCCGGCGATCGGCGGCGGCAACACGGTCGTCTTCAAGCCGTCGGAGCAGACGCCGCTGACGGCGCTGAAGCTGGCCAGGATCCTCGCCGAGGTGCTGCCCGAGGGCGTCGTCAATGTCGTGCTCGGCCGCGGCGACAGCGTCGGCAACACGCTGATCAACCACCCCAAGGTGAACATGATCTCGATCACCGGTGACGTCGCCACCGGCAAGAAGGTGCTGCAGGCGGCCGCCAAGTCGGTCAAGCGCACGCATCTGGAGCTTGGTGGCAAGGCACCGGTCATCGTCTTCGACGACGCCGACCTCGGCGCGGTGGTCAACGGCCTGCGCGCCTTCGGCTATTACAATGCCGGCCAGGACTGCACCGCCGCTTGCCGCATCTATGCCGGCAAGAAGATCTACGACAAGCTCGTCGCCGACCTCTCTTCCGCCGTCTCGACCATCAAATACAACCAGCCGGACGACACCGAGAACGAAATCGGGCCGCTGATCTCGCGCCGCCAGCGCGACCGCGTGTCGAGCTTCGTCGAGCGCGCTTCGGAACTGAAGCACATCGAGATCACCACCGGCGGCAAGCCGGGCGAAGGCTCCGGCTTCTACTACCAGCCGACCGTCATCGGCGGCGCGCTGCAGGAAGACGAGATCGTGCGCCGCGAGGTGTTCGGTCCGGTCGTCTCGGTCACTCGCTTCTCCGACGTCGATGAAGCGGTGAACTGGGCGAACGACAGCGACTACGGCCTGGCCTCGTCGGTATGGACGAAAGACGTCTCGCGCGCCATGGCGACGGCCGCCCGCCTGCAATATGGCTGCACCTGGATCAACACGCACTTCATGCTGACCAACGAGATGCCGCATGGCGGGTTGAAGCAGTCCGGCTACGGCAAGGACATGTCGCTCTACGCGCTGGAGGACTACACCGCCGTCCGCCACGTGATGGTGGCGCACGGCTAGCGCCTTCTGCCTCTTCCCTTGTGGGAGAGGTCGGATTGCACCGATTTGCGAAGAGCAATTCGGAGGCAATCCGGCCTCGGCGCGACGACCCCTGTGTCGGCGGGATCAGCGTAAGAATTAAGCGGCTGTCCTGCCCTCCGTCATCGAAGTCGCGGGCTTGATGTTCTGGTTGACCCGGAAGACGTTGAAGGGGTCATAGGTGCGCTTCACCTGGCTCAGCCGCTCGTAATTTGCGCCATAGCTCGCCTGCACGCGCGCTTCTCCTTCGTCGTCCATCATGAAATTCACGTAACCGCCTTCGCCGTTATGGGGATGGATGCTCGTCCAGTAGGTCTTGGCCCATCTGGTGAGGTCGGCGGCCTTGCCCGGATCGGGATCGATGGCGGCGATGACCATCGACCAGGTTGCATCGCGCGCGTTCCATGCGGTTTCGTTCTTGCCGACGCGGCGAACGGCGCCGTCGATCGGGTAAAGATGCATGAGCGACAATTCGCTCGGCGCCGCGGCGGCCTGGGCGATATGGGTGGCGATGGCTTCGTCGGGAAGCGACTTCACGAAATCGCCCTTCCAATACCATTGCAGGCCTTTCGGAAGCAGCGGATCGAACAATGCCTGCAAGGCCGGGAATGGCATCACGCCCATCCAGTTGAAAATCGGCGGCGGCAGATTATCGAGCAGCGGCGCCATGGCCTTGCGCCCGTCCTCCTCGGTGCCGTTGTAGCAGGAGATGATGGCGCAGGCGCGCTTGCCCCAATATTCGCGCGGGAAGGGATCGGTCGAGGGAACGGTTTTCAGGCCGACAAAGGCGCCAAGATCTTCCGGCGCCTCCGGCAGGTAGTCGCGATAGGTCTGCATGACGGCCAACGCATCCTTGGCCTCCCAGAACACCGGGCCGCCGAAGATCATGTTCACGGGATGGGCCTGGAACAGGAAGCTGGTCACGACGCCGAAATTGCCGCCGCCGCCCCGGAGCGCCCAGAACAGGTCGGGATTCTCGGCTTTGCTGGCTGTCACCACGCTGCCGTCGGCCAGCACCAGATCGGCTTCGACCAGATTGTCGATGGTGAGACCGTATCTGCGCGTGAGATAGCCCGTCCCTCCGCCGAGGGTCAGACCGGCAACGCCCGTGGTCGAGACGATGCCGGCCGGAACAGCCAGCCCGAAAGGATGGGTGGCATGGTCCACGTCACCCGACGTGCAGCCTGGCCCGACCCTCACGGTGCGCGTTTTCGGATCGACATGGACCCCTTTCATCATCGACAGGTCGATGACGAGGCCGTTGTCGCAAATCCCCAGCCCGGCGCCGTTGTGCCCGCCGCCGCGCACGGCGATCAGCAGGTCGTTGTCGCGCGCGTATTTCACGGCGGTGATCACGTCGGCGACATCGGCGCAGCGTGCGATCAGCAGCGGGCGCTTTTCGATCATGCCGTTATAGACCTTGCGGGCCTCGTCGTAGCCGGCATCGTCACGCAGGATCACCTCCCCGCGCAGGCTTTCACGCAGTTTTGCATGGGTTTCGTCGGTCATCGGTTTGCTCCCTTGATTGCGCCCACCGCCATGCGGCGTCGGCGCGACGCATTTGTTGCTTCGTTATGCCGCCTCGACGGGCGGGTGCGTTCGACGGTGCAGGAAGAGCACATTGCACCAATCCGGTGCGCGCCGCTTCGCCCGAAAGGGCCAGCGGGGCATGGCCCGGGAGAGCCATGACATGGCAGCCAACCCGGCCGGGGCCGGCCGTGCCGGGATGCTCGGTCCCTGGCCCTGTCGATCTGATGCTGACGAGCGGCCGCCCGCGTCGCGGCCACTCGCGCCTTCGTGCTCGCCGGCGGCCTCTCAGCCCCGGCTCTTCGACGGTGCAGCTATTCCACGATGCGGAAGATCTGCCACTGGCTGGTGCCCGACACCACATAGGGCTCTAATTCCTTGCCCCATTTGGCGTGCGCGTCGATCTTGGCGATCTTGGCAAAGAACGCTTCCAGCTGGGCCAGGCTTTCGACCTCGTGATGGGACTCGATCGTCGCTTCACGTGCGCCGATCGAGCCGGTCATGAGGCGAAAATTCAAGTCAGCGAGCCCGACCTGCGAGCCGATCTCGCGCTCCCATTTCCGCATCAGCTCGAGTGCGGTCTGCTTCTGGCCGAACTTCGCGTCGATCTGCCATCTGGCGCTGAACATGTTTGCTCTCCCTCATGATTGCGGCCAGGCCGCTGTTTGATTTGTCCGCGACTTGTTATTCGTCCCAGGCCTGCACGACGGTCTGCCGCGCGATCAGGCCGTTCTTCAGCTCCACCATCGCCGCGCAGTACACTTTTGTGCCGTCCGGATAGGCGCAGGCTTGCATGAAGGCGAGGTTGTCCCCCTCGGCGATGGTGGTATCCACCTTGTGGGTCATCGCCCGGCTGCAGATATCGTCCCAGAAGGTGCTGATCGCCGCGCGGCCGCGGATCTCGCGCGGCTTGCTCGGCGGATTGTTCCGGTCGATCACCCGCACCAGCGCATCGTCATTGTAGAAGCTCGACAAGAGCTTGCCGTCACGGCCCTCGATCGCCTTCTTGATCGCGGCGCCATCCACTGTCTTTGTCTTGGTCAACATTTCTTGCCTCCATGGCCCGTCTGATCGGGCGTTCCGTTGCTCGGGACGCAGCCCGGCGTGACCGCCGGGCCGAGGGTCTTTCACTGCGACTTCGCCTTGACGGCGGCGAACAGGTCGTCGGTCTGCTTCTTGAATGTGGCGAGGTCGACCTGGCTGCCGTTGAGCATCGTCGACCAGTGGCGCACGATCGCCGCCATGGCGATGGCCTCCTTGATCTCCTCGTCGCTCGCGCCGTTCGCCTTGGCCGCCAGCGTGTGGAAATAGATGCAGTACTGGCAGGGGATCTGCGAAGCGACCGCCAGGCCCATCAGCTCCTTGGTCTTGCCATTGAGGGCGGTGTTCGGATTGAGCTGCACGCCCTTGATCTCGGCCCACGCGCCGGCCACCGCGACATCGGGCAGCGTCTTGAACATGTCGGGCACCGTGCCGAGCGTGGCCTGGATATCTTTGTAGGCCGCGGTTGCCGAGGCGTCCTCGGCCCGCGCCGGAGTGATGGCCAGCAACGCGCCCGCGGCAAATGCCAGCAATCCGATCTTGCGATTCAATTTCAGCATTTCATCCTCCATTCGCAGTGCCTTCGTGGCTGCATCGCCTAGCCTGCATGGGGAGAATTGATACCTCTTAGGGCGCCCCGACCGCTTCGCCCGAAAGCGCCATGGCTCTCATGGCCCGTCCGGGCCAGCATGTCTGGCCGAGAAGGCCGCCGCCGCCGCCCGCGACGGCAGGTCGAGCTTGAGCAATATGTTGGCGACATGGCGCTTGACCGTGTGCTCGCTGAGGCAGAGTTCGGCGGCGATCGCGGCATTGCTCTTGCCGTCGGCGATCAGGTTCACCACCTCGCTCTCGCGCGCCGTCAGCGCGGCCGGCTCGGCGGGCCTTGCCTTGGGCCGGCAGGCCGGCTCCAGATGCTGCTCCGACGTCGCCAGAACTGCCGGCATGGGCTCGTCCACCTCATCGAGGCTGACGCGGCCGGCATCGACGAAATGCAGGCCGGAACCTATTGCGAGATCGGCGACTAGCCGCGAGGCGAGGATGTCGCCGCGCCCGGCATGCGCGGCGAGCTGCATCGTCACCCGCGCCGTCAGCCCGACCGGCTGGCCGCGCATTTCGATCTCGCCAACATGCACGCCTTGCGCGCTGGCCACGCCGATCTGCTGGGCCGCCTCGCGCAGCGCCGCGGCGCAGCGCACGGCGCGCGCCGGCCCATCGAAGCGCGACATCATCAATTCGCCATGCGTGCCGGCCGTGCGGCCGCCATGGCGGCCGACCAGAAGCCGCCAGGTTTCCTGGAAGCGCTGGCTGCGCTCGCTCCACATGCGGTCGCCGAGCTTGGCCGTGTCGTAGATGCGCGTCCCCAGCAGCGCCGCCAGCACGCGCTCGGTGTCGGCCACCGCCGGTTCTCCGGTCAGGAATTCCTCGATCAGATCGGCCACTCGGTCGACGTCGCCGGTCCAGATCGGGTGGTCGCGCCCAGAGATCTCGACCAGGCGAGCGCCGGGGATCTTCCTGGCCAGGAAGCGGCTGGCATCGGGGTCGACGCGGGCGTCGTTACGGCGATGGATCAGGAATGTCGGCACCCTGATCATCCCGAGTATATCGCGCACGTCGATATCGGCGTTCATGCGGGCAAGCGCTGCGGCCGCCGTCGGACTGGCCGACAGCCGCTCAAACCGGGCCCACCACTGGGTGAAGTGGGTATCGTCCACCCGGCCAGGCGCGAAATTCGGCAAGGTGGCGCCGGTGCCCCACGATGTCTCCGCCGTGTCGATGAAAGCTTCCAGCCGTTCCGGCGGCATCACCCATCTGTGGAAATGCGCATAGGCGCCATAGAGGACGAGCGCGCGCGTCCGCTCCGGATAGGTGGCGGCGAACAGCATCGCCATCGGCGCGCCCTCCGAGGCGCCGAGGATCGCCGCCCGGCCGCTGCCGGCGGCGTCCATCACCGCGCGCACATCGTCCATGCGCGTTTCGAGACTGGGCAGATTGTGGTTGTCGACGCGGTCGGAAAGCCCGGTGCCGCGCTTGTCGAACAGGATCAGGCGCGAGAAGGCTGAGAGCCGTTTCAACAGGCGGCTGTAGCCTTCGTCTTCCCAATGCAGATCGAGATTGGAAATGAAGCCCGGCACGAAGACCAGATCGAACGCGCCCTGGCCGACCACCTGATAGGCGATCCGCACCTCTCCGCTGCTCGCGTATCTGGTCTCGATCGGCCTCACGAGTTCTTCCGCCTGGCCTGACGATTTCCGATCGTCAAACATAGCAGAGCCGACCAGGTAGCGGCAGCTTAAACTTTAGCAAAAAGAAATGTAAGACGGCCGGTCGCTGCGACTATTTCTGGGAAGCGGCGATGTCGGCCGGGAAAGCCTTGAGTCCAAGCTTCGTGTCGGCCTCCGCCGGGCTGATCGGCCGCTTGATCTTGGCCGAGGCGGCGATCACAAGGTCGTCGAAATTCTCCGTGCCGGCGTCCAGCATCTCGAAGAATTGGCGCCGCATCCGAGGCTCCCAGAACTTGTTGATGTGCTCGGCAACGCCGGTAATGCCTTCCTCGCGCGGCTTCGAATGGAAGAAGGTGGCGATCTGGTTGGCCATGCGCACCAGCTTTTCCTTGGTGCTGGCGATGTGGTCTTCGTCATGCGACATGCTTGGCAACTCCGGAAGCCACCCGTTCGGGGTGGGTGAAAATATCGAAATCGTCGCCCCGAACCAGCGCCACCAGCGTCATGCCGGCGGCCTCGGCCGTGCGAATGGCAAGGGCGGTCGGCGCCGAGACCGCCATGATGATCGAAGCGCCGATGGCTGCCGTCTTTTGCACCATCTCGACCGACACGCGCGAGGTCACCACGACGGCGCCGCTCGCGCCGTCGATGCCGGCCTTGGCCAGCGCACCGGCGAGCTTGTCCAGCGCGTTGTGGCGGCCGACATCCTCACGCGCCATCACGATGCCCTTGCCGGGAACGTAGAAGCCGGCGGCATGCACAGCGCCGGTTTCGGTGTGCAGCGGCTGGACCTTCGACAAAAGCCTGACCGAACGGGTGATGTCTTCGGCATCGAGCGTAAGCTTCGACGCACCGACCGCATCGACCGAACGCATCGCCTCCTCGATCGATTCGATGCCGCACAGGCCGCAGCCGACCGGCCCGGCAAGCCTGCGCCGCCGCGCCTGGAAGCGCGTGTTGGCCTGGTCCTTCAGCCGGATCTGGATATCGATGCCGGCGCCGAGATCCTCGACCTCGATCGCTTCGATTTCCTTTGGGTCGGCGATGATGCCTTCGGTCAGCGAGAAGCCGAGCGCGAAATCCTCGAAATCGGCCGGGCTCGCCATCATCACCGCATGCGTGGTGCCGGCAAAGGAGAACGCCACCGGCGTCTCCTCCGGCACCATGCGGTTCGCGGCCGAGGTGCCGCCGGCGCGATGCGCGAGGCGAGAGATTTGGGAGATAGGAGGGCGGTTCACGAGGCGCCAGTCCCTGGCCTGCCGGCCATTTCGCTCAGGATATGTCGAAGGCCTCTTACGTCAATCGGCAATTGCTCTCCAACGCCTTCCCCCACTCCGTCGCTGCTTCGCAGCGCCACCTCTCCCCCCTCCGGAGGGAGAGGAAAGGAGCCAACTGGGATCGCCGCGCGCCTTTCCTCTCCCCCGTCGATCGGGGGAGAGGTGTCGAGCGAAGCTCGACGGAGTGGGGGTCGATCAGCCGTCAAGATTGAGCTCTGTCCTCGACACACCTACTCCGCCGCCTGCAGCGGGGCGATGCGCCGGCTCTGCTTGGCCTGCTCGTTATAGTCCTTCTGCCAGTCGCTCGGACCGTTGGACGGCGCCACCTGCACAGCGGTGACCTTGTATTCCGGACAATTGGTCGCCCAGTCCGAGAAGTCGGTGGTGATCACGTTGGCCTGCGTGTCCGGGTGGTGGAAGGTCGTGTAGACGACACCGGGCGAGACGCGGTCGGTGATCAACGCGCGCAGCGTGGTTTCGCCCGAACGGCTCGCCAGCCGCACCCAGTCGCCTTCGCGCACGCCGCGGACCTCGGCGTCGTGCGGATGGATCTCCAGCCGGTCCTCGGCGTGCCACATCGAATTCTCGGTGCGCCGGGTCTGCGCGCCGACATTGTACTGCGACAGGATACGGCCGGTGGTGAGCAGCAGCGGATAGCGTGGACCTGTGCGCTCGTCGGTCGCCACATATTCGGTGCGGATGAACTTGCCCTTGCCGCGCACGAAGCCGTCGACATGCATGATCGGCGTGCCGAGCGGCGCCTTCTCGTTGCAGGGCCACTGCACCGAGCCGACGCGGTCGAGCAGCTCGAAGGAGACGCCGGCAAAGCTCGGCGTCGTCTTGGCGATCTCGTCCATGATCTGCGACGGATGCGTGTAATTCCAGTCGAGCCCGATGGCGCGGGCGAGCTCCTGCGTCGCTTCCCAGTCGGCATAGCGCGCCTTCGGTTCGATGACTTTGCGCACCATGTTGATGCGGCGCTCGGCATTGGTGAAGGTGCCGTCCTTCTCGAGGAAGGTCGAGCCCGGCAGGAAGACATGTGCGTAGTTCGCCGTCTCGTTCAGGAAGAGGTCGTGCACGACCACGCATTCCATCGCGGCGAGGCCGCCGGCGACATGCTTGGTGTCCGGATCGGACTGCAGGATGTCCTCGCCCTGGATGTAGATACCCTTGAACGAACCGTCGACGGCGGCGTCCAGCATGTTGGGGATGCGCAGGCCGGGCTCGTCGTCCAGCTTCACGCCCCACAGGCTCTCATAGATGTCGCGCACCGCCTCGCCGGAGATATGGCGGTAGCCCGGCAGTTCATGCGGGAACGAGCCCATGTCGCAGGAGCCCTGCACGTTGTTCTGGCCGCGCAGCGGGTTCACGCCGACGCCTTGCCGGCCGATATTGCCCGTGGCCATGGCGAGGTTGGCGATGGCGATCACCGTGGTGGAGCCCTGGCTGTGCTCCGTCACGCCGAGGCCGTAATAGATCGCGCCATTGCCGCCCTTGGCATACATGCGCGCGGCACCGCGGATCAGTTCCGGATCCACGCCCGATAGCTTGCCGACGGTTTCGGGGCTGTTCTCCGGCAGGGCGACGAAGGATGCCCAGTCCTGGAACTCGGCCCAGTCGCAGCGCTCGCGGATGAAGGCCTCGTCGAACAGGCCTTCGGTGACGACGACATGCGCCAGCGCCGTCAGCACCGCCACGTTGGTGCCGGGCTTCAAAGGCAGGTGGTAGTCGGCCTCGATATGCGCCGACTTGACCATCTCGGTGCGGCGCGGATCGAGCACGATCAGCTTGGCGCCCTGGCGCAGCCGCTTCTTCAGCCGCGAGGCAAAGACGGGATGGGCGGAGGCCGGATTGGCGCCGATGATGACGGCGACGTCGGTGAATTCGACCGAATCGAAATCCTGCGTGCCGGCGGAGGTGCCGTATGTCTGGCCGAGCCCGTAGCCGGTCGGCGAATGGCAGACGCGGGCGCAGGTGTCGACATTGTTGTTGCGGAAGCCCTGCCGCACCAGCTTCTGGACGAGATAGGTCTCCTCGTTGGTGCAGCGCGACGAGGTGATGCCGCCGATCGCGGTGCGTCCGTACTGATACTGGATGCGGCGGAATTCCTTCGCCGTATGCGCGATCGCCTCTTCCCAGCTCACTTCGCGCCACGGATCGGAGATCTTCTCGCGGATCATCGGCGACAGGATGCGGTCCTTGTGGGTGGCGTAGCCATAGGCGAAGCGGCCCTTGACGCAGGAATGGCCGTGGTTGGCCTTGCCGTCCTTGTAAGGCATCATGCGGATGACCTCGTCATCCTTGACCTCGGCCTTGAACGAGCAGCCGACGCCGCAATAGGCGCAGGTGGTGACGGCCGAGCGCTCCGGCATGCCCTTTTCGAGCACGGTCTTCTCGCGCAGCGCGTCCGTCGGGCAGGCCTGCACGCAGGCGCCGCAGGAGACGCATTCGGAAGCGATGAAGTCCTCATGCATGCCGGCGACCATGCGCGACTCGAAGCCGCGGCCCTCGATGGTCAGCGCGAAGGTGCCCTGCACCTCTTCGCAGGCGCGCACGCAGCGCGAGCAGACGATGCACTGCGCCGGATCATAGGTGAAATAAGGATTGGATTCGTCGCGGGCGATGTAGTCGACCGCCAGCGAGCCATGGCCAGGCGCAACGCCGTTCTCTTCCTTGACGTGGTTGCGGCCTTCGACGCCGTAGCGGTTCTCGGAGAGCCCAACCGACTTCGCCACCGCGTCGAATTCGCTGGCGCCGGTACCGGCCTTCTCGTTCCAGCCGGTCGGATGGTCGGAGACATAGAGCTCCATGATGCCGCGGCGGATAGCGTCGAGCCGGTCCGACTGCGTGCGCACCACCATGCCTTCACCGACCGGCGTCGTGCAGGAGGCCGGCGTGCCGCCGCGTCCTTCGATCTCGACCAGGCAGACGCGGCACGAGCCGAAGGAGTCCAGCATGTCGGTGGCGCAGAGCTTCGGGATCTCGACCCCGCCCTCCATCGCCGCGCGCATGATCGACGTGCCTTCCGGCACGGTGATGCTTTGCCCGTCGACGGTCAGCGTGATCTGCTTCGTCGCTTTCGACTCCGGCGTTCCGTAGTCGATCTCTTCGATGAGTGTCGGGAAGTCGGCCTTGATGTTCATCTTCTGCCAGCTCCTATTCAGCCGCCACGCGCGCAGGCGCGGGTTTGAAATCCTCGGGGAAATGCGTGATCGAGCTCATCACCGGGTAGGGCGTGAAGCCGCCCAGCGCGCAGAGCGATCCGAACTTCATCGTGTTGCAGAGGTCGGTGACCAGAGCGAGGTTCTTTTCCGCCTCGATGCCGGCGGCGACCTTGTCGAGAACCTCCACGCCGCGCGTCGAGCCGATGCGGCAGGGCGTGCACTTGCCGCAGCTTTCGATGGCGCAGAATTCCATGGCGAAGCGCGCCTGCTTCAGCATGTCGGCGCTGTCGTCGAACACGGTGATGCCGGCATGGCCGATCAGCCCGTCGCGCTTGGCGAATTCCTCGTAGTCGAAGGGCGTGTCGAACAAGGCGCGCGGGAAATATGCGCCGAGCGGGCCGCCGACCTGCACCGCCTTGACCGGACGCCCCGAAGCCGTGCCGCCGCCGATGTCGTCGACGATCTCGCCCAGCGTCAGGCCGAAGGCCGTCTCGAACAGGCCGCCATTCTTGACGTTGCCGGCGATCTGGATCGGGATCGTGCCGCGCGAGCGGCCCATGCCGAAATCCTTGTAGTAGGCGGCGCCCTTGTCCATGATGACAGGCACAGAGGCCAGGCTGATCACATTGTTGATCACGGTCGGCTTGCCGAACAGGCCCTGGATCGCCGGCAGCGGCGGCTTGGCGCGCACCACGCCGCGCTTGCCCTCGAGGCTGTTCAAGAGCGAGGTTTCCTCGCCGCAGACATAGGCGCCGGCGCCGACGCGGATCTCCATGTCGAAGGCGTTGGGCGAACCCAGCACATTGACGCCCAGCACGCCGGCCTTGCGGGCGATCGCCACGGCCTTGTTCATCGTCGCCACCGCATGCGGATACTCCGAGCGGATATAGACGAAACCCTTGGTCGCGCCGGTGGCGATGCCGGCGATCGCCATGCCTTCGATCAGCACGAAGGGATCGCCTTCCATGATCATGCGGTCGGCGAAAGTGGCGCTGTCGCCTTCGTCGGCGTTGCAGACGATGTATTTCTGCGCGCCCGCCGTATCCAGCACCGTCTTCCACTTGATGCCGGTGGGGAAGCCCGCGCCGCCGCGGCCGCGCAGGCCGGACTCGGTAACCTGCTTGACGACGTCGGCCGGCGCCATGGCGACCGCGTTCTGCAGCCCGCGCAAGCCGCCCAGCGACTTGTAGGCGTCAAGCGACAGCGGGTCGTTGATGCCGCAGCGTGCGAAGGTCAGCCGCGTCTGCTTGGCGAAGAAGGGGATCTTGTCGGGCGAGCCCAGCCAGCGCTTGTGGTGGCCGCCCTTGAGGAAGCCGCTGTCGAACAGGCTCTTGACGTCGGACGGCTTGACCGGCCCGTAGGCGACGCGGCCCTCGGCCGTGGCCACCTCGACCATCGGCTCCAGGAAATAGGCGCCGCGCGAGCCGTTGCGCACGATCTTGGCCTCGATGCCGCGCTCCTTGAGTTCCTTCTCGATCGCTTTGGCGACCTTTTCGGCGCCGAGCGCCAGCGCGCCGGAATCTGCCGGAACATAGATGCGCGGGATCATGAACGTGCCTCCGCGACGATCTCTTCGATCTTCTCGTCATCGAGCCGGCCGATGACTTCGCCGTCGAGCATCGCCGACGGCGAGCAGGCGCAAAGCCCGAGGCAGTAGACCGGCTCCAGTGTAACCGATCCGTCGCGCGTGGTCTCGTGGAAATCGATGCCGAGCAACTGCTTGACCTTGGCCGCGACGGCATCGGAGCCCATCGACTGGCAGGCTTCCGCCTGGCAAAGCTTCAGCACGTGCCGTCCGGCAGGCTTGGCGCGGAAATCGTGATAGAAGCTGACCACGCCGTGCACCTCGGCCCGGGAGAGGTTCAGCCCGTCGGCGATCACCGGCAGCGCGTCCTTCGGAACGTGCCCGAACTCTTCCTGTATGCTGTGCAGGATCGGCAGCAGCGGGCCTTCGAGGCCCTTCATCTCGTCAATGATCGCCGCCGTGCGCGACGCGATCTCGGTACTTGCGGCCTGCATGGTCACGCAGCGCCCTCCCTGGTCGTGGCGGCCAATGTATGTCACCCCATGATATAGAGCGGTTTCGGGGCAACGACATGCATAGGGCGCAATATCGCTAAGTCCTTACGAAATCAGAGGAAACCTCCGAAATCAATAAAGCGCTCCCGTCGCTTGATAGAAATTTTCTATCAAGATCGGGGCAGCTCGCATTGTCTAGCCTAGCGGTGGCGGCGGAAATCGTCCGCCAGCGCCATCGCCTCGTCCAGCAGCGCCTGCACCAGCGGCGTGTGCGGCTCGCGCGGCGCCGCCACCAGCCCGACCGTGTGGCTGGCATCCGGTTCGACGATGGGGATGGCTCGGATGGGCTCGGAAAAGCCGAACGTTTCCGCAAGGTTGAGCGGCATGATCGATGACCATTTGCCTGTACGGATATGCGAGAAGAGCACGATCATCGAATTCGATTCCAGCGTCGGCCGCACCTGCACGCCGGCTTCCGCCAGGTGCTGGTCGATGATGCGCCGGTTCTGCATGTCCGGCGTCAGCAGGCAGAGCGGCAACTGGCTGATCTCGGCCCACGACACTTTGTCGCGGTCGGAATAAGGGTTCCCGACCGCCGTGATCAGCTGGTAGCGCTCGTCATAGAGCGGCACGCTGGTGACGCGCCCCAGCGGCTCGTTGTCGAGATAGGTGATGCCGGCATCGACATCGAAATTGCCGAGCAGCGACAGCACTTCGATGGATGTGCGCGACAGCACCGAAAAGGTGACGCCCGGATGCTTTTCGCGGAATGGTGTCGTCAGCCGCGCCACCATGGCCAGCGCCGTCGGGATCGCCGCGATCCGGATGCGCCCGGACAGACCGTGGCGCGCCGCCCGCATCTCCTCGCGCATGGTGCGCGAGTCGCCGACGATGCGGCGCGCCCAGCCCAGCACCTGCTTGCCTTCCGGCGTCAGGCCCTGGAAGCGGGAGCCGCGCAGCACCAGCATGACGCCGAGTTGCCCCTCGAGCTGCTTGATGCCGGCCGATAGCGTCGGCTGCGTGACGCCGCACACCTCCGCGGCCCGGCCGAAATGCTCCTCCTTGGCCAAAGCGATGAAGAATTCCAGTTTGTCGATCATCGACGCAAACTATCGAGCGCCGAAAGCCTGCGCCAGATAGGCTGTTGCGATCGGGCACAATCTTGACGTCGGCCGACAACCCCGGCGCTTTTATCCAACCAGGTTGAGGATATTGCCGTCGGGGTCCTTGAACCAGGCGACCTTCATGCCATCGCCGACATGGATGTCGCCTTCAAGCGTCAGGCCCGGCATCTCATAGTGCTCGAAGCTGACGCCTTTCGATTTCAGCGACTTGACGATCGGTTCGATCTGGTCGCCGACCGTCCATGTCACCGCTGTCGCCTTGTTGGTGCCGGCGAACTGCGAATGATAGACGTTGATGAGCGTGTCGCCGCTTTTGTAGACGATCAGTTCGCCGCCCATGTCGTCCACTTGGCTGAGGCCTAGCGTTCCTTCATAGAAAGCCTTGGCCCTTTCCAGGTCCTTCACTGCGAGATTGGCTGTCGCATTGCTGTTTTGGAGCATGACGGTCTCCTTCACAGATTATCGTGATGGCAATCGAGATAGCGCGGATAGGTCGTTTGACCATGGCCGAGGCCCGGACCTCGACCCCGGTTGGCAAATCCGACACCATCCGTCGCTTTCCGGGCACGCCGGGCGAGCCATTGCGCCACGGCTTGGTTCTGCCGGGAAACTGCACTATCTGGAACGCCAAAGCCCCGAGGAAAGATCATGACCGTTACCAAGGAATCCGTCGTCGAGCGCCTGAAGACGGTGAACGGGCCGGACTTCACCGGCAACATCGTCGATCTCGGCATGGTCTCGGAGATCTTCATCGCCGATTCCAAGGTCTTCTTCTCGATCACCGTTCCCGCCGCCCGCGCCCAGGAGCTCGAGCCGCTGCGCGCCGCCGCCGAACGCGCGGTGAAGGCCATCCCCGGCGTCGCCAGCGCCGTCGTCGCGCTGACGGCGGAGAAGAAGGGCGGCGGCATGGAAGCGCCGGTTCCGGCACGCCCGGCCGCCCCTCGGCCAGCCACCCCGCCGCCTGCGCCGCAGCGACCCGCGCCGCACGCGCCCGCATCGCAGAGCCACGGCAAGCGCGGCGTGCCCGGCATCGACGCCATCATCGCGGTCGCCTCCGGCAAGGGCGGCGTCGGCAAATCGACCACCGCGGTCAATCTGGCGCTCGGCCTTGCCGCCAACGGGCTGAAGGTCGGCGTGCTCGATGCCGACATCTACGGCCCGTCGATGCCCAGGTTGCTCAACATCCACGGCCGGCCTCAGACCGTCGACGGCAAGGTGCTGAAGCCGATGCAGAATTACGGCCTTAAGGTGATGTCGATGGGCTTCCTCGTCGATGAGGAGACGCCGATGATCTGGCGCGGCCCGATGGTGATGTCGGCGCTGACGCAAATGCTGCGCGAGGTCGAGTGGGGTCCGCTCGACGTGCTGGTGGTCGACATGCCGCCCGGCACCGGCGACGCCCAACTCACCATGGCCCAGCAGGTGCCGCTCGCCGGCGCCGTCATCGTCTCGACGCCGCAGGACCTCGCCCTGATCGACGCCCGCAAGGGCCTCAACATGTTCAAGAAGGTCGACGTGCCGCTGCTCGGCATCGTCGAGAACATGAGCTACTTCCTCGCTCCGGACACGGGCAAGCGCTACGACATTTTCGGCCATGGCGGCGCGCGCCGCGAGGCTGAGCGCCTCGGCGTCACTTTCCTCGGCGAGGTGCCGCTGGAAATGGGCATTCGCGAAAGCTCGGACGCCGGCACCCCGGTCGTCGCCTCCAAGCCGGACGGCGCAGAGGCGAAGATCTATCGCGATATCGCATTAAAGGTCTGGAAAAGGGTCCAGGAAGAGCGCGGCGCTGCCGAAGCCGCCGTGCCGAACATCGTGTTCGAATAACCCCCTTTCCCTTGAGGGAAGGGTCAGGCGCCGACCTTCCCGCCGAACGTCGAGAAGAACTGTCCCGCAAGTTTCTTCGATGTCGACTCGATCAGCCGGCTGCCGAGTTGCGCGATCTTGCCCCCGACCTCGGCCTTGGCTGCGTATTTGAGCACTGTCGAGTCCGCCCCGTCGGCGGTCAGCGTCACGTCGGCGCCGCCCTTGGCGAAGCCGGCAATGCCGCCCTTGCCTTCGCCCTGGATGGTATAGGAATGCGGCGGCTTGAGGTTCTTCAGCGTGACTTCGCCGTTGAAGGTCGCCTTGATCGGGCCGATCTTCAGCACCACGGTCGCCGCCATCTCGGTGTTCGAGGTCTTTTCCAGGCTCTGGCAGCCGGGAATCGCCTCCTTCAGGATTTCCGGGTCGTTGAGGGCTTCCCACACTTTCCCGATGGGTGCGGCGATCCGCTCCTCGCCTTCGATCACCAAAGCCATCAAGACCTCCCGGATTGCTGATGCTGGTCGGTCGTAGCGCGCGGCCCGAAACAAGTCTATCGCACCAAAGTCCGGGTCCCGGCAGCGCCTGCCTCTTGCCTGCATGGACGCATTGTCCTATCGATTTGTCATACAAATACGGAGACCACCATGGCAGGCGCCCCCACCAGGAAGAAGAAATTTCGCTCGCAGGAGTGGTTCGACAATCCCGACAATCCAGGCATGACGGCGCTCTATCTCGAGCGTTACCTCAATTACGGCCTGACGCGCGCCGAGCTGATGTCGGGCAAGCCGCTGATCGGCATCGCGCAGACCGGTTCCGACCTTTCGCCCTGCAACCGGCATCACATCGAGCTTGCCAAGCGCGTGCGCGAAGGCATCGTCTCGATGGGCGGCATCCCGTTCGAGTTCCCGTGCCATCCAATCCAGGAGACCGGCAAGCGCCCCACCGCCGCGCTCGACCGCAACCTCGCCTATCTCAGCCTCGTCGAGGTGCTCTACGGCTATCCGCTTGATGGCGTCGTGCTCACCATCGGCTGCGACAAGACCACGCCTGCGCTGCTGATGGCTGCTGCGACCGTCAATATTCCGGCGATCGCGCTGTCGGTCGGCCCGATGCTCAACGGCTGGCACAAGGGCAAGCGCACCGGCTCCGGCACCATCGTCTGGGAATCGCGCCAAAGGCTATCAGCCGGCGAGATCGACTATGACGAGTTCATGGACATCGTCGCCTCCTCGGCGCCCTCGACCGGCTATTGCAACACCATGGGCACCGCCACCACCATGAATTCGCTGGCCGAGGCGCTCGGCATGCAACTGCCGGGCTCCGCTGCCATTCCCGCGCCCTATCGCGAGCGCGGCCAGATCGCCTACGAGACCGGCAAGCGCATCGTCGACATGGTGCATGAGGACCTGAAGCCCTCCGAAATCATGACGCGCGAGGCCTTCGAGAACGCCATCGTCGTCAACTCGGCCATCGGCGGCTCTACCAACGCGCCGATCCACCTCAACGCCATCGCACGCCATCTCGGCGTGCCGCTCGACAATGACGACTGGCAGAAGATCGGCCTCGACATCCCGCTCCTGGTCAACCTGCAGCCGACGGGCGAGTATCTCGGCGAGGACTATCACCATGCCGGCGGCGTGCCGGCGGTGGTGGCCGAGCTGATGAAGGCCGGGCGCCTGCCGCATCCCGATGCCATGACCGCCAACGGCAAGACCATCGGCGACAATTGCAGCAGCGCCGTCAACGAGAATTCCGACGTTATCCGCAGCGTCGACAAGCCGTTGAAGGCCAATGCCGGCTTCATCAACTTCAAGGGCAATCTGTTCGATTCGGCGATCATGAAGATGAGCGGCATCTCGCCGGAATTCCGCGAGCGCTATCTGTCCAACCCGAACGACCCTGAAGCCTTCGAGGGCAACGCCATGGTCTTCGACGGGCCGGAGGACTATCACGCCCGCATCGACGATCCGGCGCAAGGCATCGACGAGCACACGATCCTGTTCATGCGCGGCGCCGGTCCGGTCGGCTATCCGGGCGGCGCCGAGGTGGTCAACATGCAGCCGCCGGCCTACCTCATCAAGAAGGGCATCCACGCCCTTGCCTGCATCGGTGACGGCCGGCAGTCCGGCACGTCGGGCTCTCCGTCGATCCTCAACGCCTCGCCTGAAGCCGCGATCGGCGGCGGGCTGGCGCTTCTCAAGAGCGGCGACCGCGTCCGCATCGACCTGAAGAAGGGCACGGCCAATATCCTCGTCAGCGACGACGAGATCGCCAAGCGGCGCGCCGCGCTGCAGGCCAACGGCGGCTATCACTATCCCAAGCACCAGACGCCCTGGCAGGAGATCCAGCGCGGCATGGTCGACCAGTTCTCGGCCGGCATGGTGCTGAAGCCGGCGGTGAAGTACCAGGACGTCGCCCATACCAGCGGCGTGCCGCGCGACAATCACTGAATTTCCGGCTTGGAGAAATCAAGGGGCGGCTTGCGAAGCGCAGCCGCCCCTTTCTTGTGCCCTTGTTTCAGCCGCCCGGTGCATCCAGATAGGCGTCGTACAAGCTGGTTGAGGACACAGGATCATCATGGCCAGGCGGCGCTCTTCCCTCGGCTTTCTCGGCATGTTCGGCCGCTCCGGCGACTTGCGCCAGCTCGACGACGCGTTGCGCGCGGCCGACCTGCATCCGGCTTTGGTGCCGGAAGGCGTCAAGCTTACCATCGTCAATCTGATGAACGACCGCTGGCCCGATGAGCCGCCGGCAGGCGCCTATCAATCCGTGGCACAGCTCTGCGGCTATTGCGTCGCCGGGCCGCAGGTGTTCGAGCAGGCCAACGGCCGCGAGCCGACAGTGGCGGTCGAGCGCCGCATCGAGGCGGCGCTGGAGGCCGGCGACAGTTTCGATGCGCAGATCGTGCTCATGACGCTGCACGCCAAGCTGATCAACGCCGAGGTGGTCGAGCGCTATGGGCTCAGTGTGGAGTGAACCGCTGGGTGGGATGCGTCTGGATTCAGGTCAGGCCGAGTCGAAAAAGGTGTTTTTCGAGAACCGGAGCGGAGCGTACTTACGTACCTGAGCACCGGCCTACGCCAGCCGTAGCTTTAACTTCCGCGCCGCCGCCCATGAGTGCTTCGGCCGGCGAAGGCCGGAAGCACAGGAAGCCGCCATTTGCAGGCCGGCCTCACCGGAATATCAATGCGTCCTAGCCGCCCATCTTGTTGCGCGGCAACTTGATCATCTCGCCGAAGCGGGCGCGCAATTTGTCGTCGAGCAGTCGCGAGACGTGGCGCGGGAAGCGCTCGGCAAGCACGCGCTTCTTCTCCGCGATCGCCCGCGACAGGATGTCGGGCCGGCCCTTTTCGTTCCATTCCTTGGGCGAGAAACGGTCGCCGACGGCGGGATAGAAATACTCGGTCTGCATCAGCTTCAACGTCTGATCATTGCCGAGATAGTGCCCGGGACCCTTCATGCAGACATCGGCGATGGTGTCGATCGACAGCGCCTCGTCGGTCACCTCGATGCCGCGCACGCAGCGCAGGCAATGACCGAGCATGTCGTTGTCGATGATCAGGCTTTCCAGGCAGAAGCCGAGCAGCGAGGCATGCATGCCAGCTGACTCATAGACGAGATTGAGGCCGGCAAGACCGGCCATCACGTCGGTGATGCCCTTTTCATAACCAGACTGGATGTCGGGCAGTTTCGAATCCGTCATGCCGGCGGCCGAACCACCCGGCAGGTCGTAATATTGCGCCATCTGCGCGCAGGCCGCGGTCAGCACCGCCTGTTCGGCCGAGCCGCCGGACATGGCGCCGGTGCGGAGGTCGGAAACGAACGGCCAGGTGCCGAAGATCGCCGGATGTCCAGGCTTGATGGCATTGACATAGACCAGGCCCATCAGCACTTCCGCCACCGCCTGCACGACGGCTCCGGCAATCGCCGCCGGCGCGGTGGCGCCGGCTTGTCCGGCCGACAGAAGCAGGATCGGAATGCCGCCTTCGACGCAGGCCTCGAGCACGCCGCAGGCGTCCTCGGCGAACTTCATCGGCGGCACGACGAAGCAGTTCGAGTTCGACACGAACGGCCGCGCCCGGAAATTCTCCTCGCCGCCGGCGATCGCATAGAGCATTTCCAGCGCCGGCTTGACGTTCTCGCGCACGGTGAACGAGGTGCCGACATGCTTGGATGTCCCCATCACGCAGGCATAGAGCGTGTTGAAATCCATATCGAGCGGATCGGGAATGTCGCGCGGCACCATGGTGCGCTGGAAGAAATGGATGTTGTCGAGCCCGTCGACGAGACGGGCCGCGTCGTAGAGATCCTGCAGCAGCGATTCGCGGTATTCGCGCTTCTCGACGTCGACCAGATGCACCGCCGCGCCCGCCGTGCCGTAATGCACGCGTTTGCCCTGGATCAGCATGTCGTGCTTCGGATCCTGGCCGTGGAGGGTGAAGTTGCGCGCGGCCTTCTTGATCGTGTCCAGCACCAGCGCGCGCGGCAGCCGGATGCGGCCGTCGTCGCCATAGGTGCCGCCGACCCGGGTCAGCGCCTCGATGCAGGACGGGATGGCGTTGGCGAACCCGACCGTCTCCAGAAGCGTCAGCACCGCTTCGTGGATGCGCTCGCGATCGTTCTGGCTCAATGGTCCGTAGCTGCCGCCCTCGAGGCCTGCCCGGACCGGCCGGATGTCGTCGGCTAAAGGCGCTGCCCGCATTGCACGACGCGCTTCGCGCCCGCCGGAACGCCGCGAACGCTGGTCCGACGACGCTTCCTGCTTCTCGAAAGCCACTGACATGGAAGCACTCCACCTTTTGTCTTTGTCTGCGAAGCTGGCGCGGCGGTTGGTCCACCATCGGCCTGCCTCGTCCCCTTCTGGCCCCGACTATGCCGTCGGCATTGGTGCAGCCTATGAGCCAGCCAATCCCGTCGAATATGCCAGATTTCTAAAGTGATAAGGGCGCCCAAACAAAAAGGGCCGGCGCAGCGCCGGCCCTTTTTGGAAGTCTGTGGCGGTCAGGCGGCCGCAGGCCTGCGGCCGGCGGCGGTGGCGAGTTCGCGGATGCCCGGCTCGATATGCTGCAGCGAGATCGAGGAGATGCCCAAGCGCATGAAACGAGAGGGCTTTTCGCTGCGGTCGAAGAACCGGTCGCCGGGTTCGATGATGACGCTGCGCGAAGCGGCGGCTTCGGCAAGGCCACGTGAATCGGTACCGCGCGGCCCTTCCAGCCAGAGCGATGTGCCGCCCGCCGAGTCGGTCGAGCGCCATTCTGGCAGGAAAGCGGAAATCGCATGGACCAGACGCTTGCGCCGTTCGTCGAAGGCGGTGGAAAGCCTGCGCACCAGCGCCTCGTGATGGCCGAGCGACAGGAACAGCGCAACGGCGCGCTGGTTGTTCGCCGGCGGGTGTCTGAGCATGAAGCGGCGCAGCGCGCGAAGCTCGGCGATCAGCCCGGCCGAGGCCACGATGTAGCCAAGCCTGAGACCCGGAGCCAGCGTCTTCGACATCGAGCCGACATAGATGACGCGGCCGGAGCGATCGAGGCTCTTCAGCGCCTGCTGCGGCGCCTCGTCGAGCAGTTGGCTGTCATAGCCGTCCTCGATGATGATCTGGTTGTTGCGGTTGGCACGCGCCAGAAGATCCTGCCGCCGCTCCGCCGACAATGGCACCATGGTCGGGCAGTGGTGGCTGGGCGTGACGAAGACGAAGCCGGAATCGCTGGGGATCGACGAGGTCACAATGCCCGACTGGTCGACCGGGACCGGCTGGATATCGGCGCCGGCCAGCCGGAAGATCGAGCGGGCATCGGGGTAGCCGGGGTCTTCCATCGCCACTTTCGAGCCCTTGGTCATCAAGAGCGTGGCCAACATATAGAGCGCGTTCTGCGCCCCCAGCGTCACGATGATCTCGTCCGGATTGGCGAAGATGCCGCGCCGCGGCAAAAGCCTGGCCTGGATCTGCTCGATCAGCAGCGGATCGTCGCGGTCCACCATGTCGGACGCCCAGTTGCGGATCTCGAGCACCGCCAGCGCCATGCGGTTGCACTCGCGCCATTCGGCGGTCGGAAACAGCGCCGGATCGAACTGGCCGTAGACGAACGGATAGGAGGACTTGATCCAGTTGTCGTGCTTGGCCGGCGGCGGCATGTCGCTTGCGGCGATCTGCCGGCGCGCCTTCCAGTCGATCTCGTTCTGCTGGTCCGGCGCCTTCTGGTGCGGCTTGGCGGGAGTGGCCAGCACGTCCGGATTGACGAAATGGCCGCGCCGTTCGCGCGCGACCAGGAAGCCCTGGTCGACCAGCTGCTGGAAGGCGAGCACCACCGTGCCGCGGGCAACCCCAAGTTTTTCCGCGAGAATGCGGCAGGACGGCAGCGGCATCGAGGCGGCGATCTGTCGGTCGAGAATGGCCGCGACGATCGCTTGGCGGATCTGCGCCTGAAGGGTTTGGCCGGATTCAGCCGAAATCCGGAACAGGCCGGACCATATGGCCGTGTCATTGCGCTGTGGCATGGGAAATCTTCCTCGGATGGCCAGCTGTTTTCACTTGGCTGGACCAGTGGAGTGTATGGGTGGCATAAGGGGTTGCGCCAATCAATTTTTCTGATCGCTGGGATTTATGCCAGTGATCTATCAAGCGCGACGCGGAGCATCGTCGCCACACGTTAAGGCGCGACGCGCAGCGTCGTCGTGGCATCACCCCAAGCGCGATGCGCAGCATCGTCGCCTCGCGATGCGCAGGATCGTCGCGGCGAAATTCCCGCCTCCTCACCGTCCAATATCACCTCTCATCAAAGCGTGACGAGGTGCGTCATCGCCACCGCTTGAACGAAATGGAAATCGGCTCGATAGAATGACGCGCCGACACGCGCCGGAAACATCCGGCCTGTTAAAATGGTTTAAAAACCCGCCAGGAGCCCGCCAGTGGATCAGTCAAGCTTCGACAAGCAGGTCGCCGCTCTGCGTGAGCAGCGCGCGGCGGCCAGGGGCACCATGCGCGAGGCCTTCGCCGCCGATCCCAAACGCTTCGAGACATTCTCCGCCACCGATGGCGATCTTCTGCTCGATTGGTCGAAATGCGCCGTCGACGCAAGCACGATGGCGATGCTGGAAAAGCTCGCGGGCGCGGCCGATCTCGCGGGACGCCGCGCCGCGATGTTCGAAGGCAAGAAGATCAACATCACCGAGAATCGTGCCGTGCTGCACACCGCGCTGCGCAACCTGACCGGCAAGAGCGTGATCGTCGACGGTCAGGACACCAAGGCCGACGTGATTGCCGTGCTCGACGCCATGGGCGCCTTTGCCGACGCCATCCGCTCCGGCAAGGCGCCTGGCGCCACCGGCAAGAAGATCACCGACATCGTCAACATTGGCATCGGCGGCTCGGACCTCGGCCCGGCGATGGTGACGCTGGCGCTAGCGCCCTACCATGATGGGCCGCGCGCGCATTACGTCTCCAATGTCGACGGCGCCCATATCCATGACACGCTGAAGGGCCTGTCTCCCGAAACGACTTTGTTCATCATCGCCTCCAAGACCTTCACCACGGTCGAGACGATGACGAATGCGCAGACGGCGCGCGATTGGGTGCAGAAGGCGCTTGGCAAGGAAGCGGTCGGCAAGCATTTCGCCGCCGTCTCGACCGCCCTCGACCTCGTGGCGAAGTTCGGCATCGAACAAGACCGCGTCTTCGGCTTCTGGGACTGGGTCGGCGGCCGCTACTCGGTCTGGAGCGCCATCGGCCTGCCGGTGATGATTTCCGTCGGCCCGCGCAATTTCCGCGCTTTCCTCGATGGCGCGCATGAGATGGACGAGCATTTCCGCACCGCGCCGATGCAAAAGAACCTGCCGGTGCTTTTGGGGCTCATCGGCTGGTGGCATCGCGTCGTCTGCAAATATCCGGCCCGTGCCGTCATTCCTTACGACCAGCGCCTGTCGCGCCTGCCGGCCTATCTGCAGCAGCTCGACATGGAATCGAACGGCAAGAGCGTCACGCTGGACGGCACCGCGGTCGCCACGCCGACCGGTCCGCTTGTCTGGGGCGAGCCCGGCACCAACGGCCAGCATGCCTTCTTCCAACTCCTGCATCAGGGCACCGACTTCATCCCGGTCGAGTTCCTCGCCGCCGCCATCGGTCACGAGCCTGAACTGAAGCACCAGCACGATCTGCTGCTCGCCAACTGCCTGGCGCAGTCGGAAGCCTTCATGAAGGGGCGAACGCTGGAAGAGGCGCGCGCGCAGATGCTGTCCAAGGGCATGAAGCCGGCCGACGTCGATCGCATTGCGCCGCACCGCGTCTTCTCGGGCAATCGCCCCTCGCTGACCATTCTCTATAGAAAGCTCGATCCGCGCACGCTGGGTCGGGTCATCGCGCTTTACGAGCATCGCGTCTTCGTCGAGGGCACGCTGTTCAACATCAATTCCTTCGACCAATGGGGTGTTGAGTTGGGCAAGGAATTGGCGACCGGCCTGCTGCCTGTCGTGGAGGGTAAGGAGACTGCCGCAAAGCGCGACGCCTCGACTGCCGGACTGGTGGGACATATCCACCAATTGCGTGGCGCGGAGTAAAAGGATTGGCGGATATCAAGGGAATATTGTTCGACAAGGACGGCACGCTTGTCGACTTCAACACAACCTGGCTCGGCGTCGCCGACTTCATGGCGATGGATGCCGCCGAGGGCGACCGCTGGAAAGCGGATAGGTTGCTTGCCGCCGCCGGCTTCGACTTCGTCACGAAACGCTTCAAGCCCGATTCGATCTTCGCTTCCGGTTCGAACATGGACGTCGTCGAGCTCTGGTTCCCGCGTCTGTCCGAGGAGGACCAGATGCACGCCGTTTCCCGCTTCAACGAGATCACTTCGGTGCAGGGGTCGGCCATGGCGGTCGCGCTGCCGGGCGTCATCGACTCGCTGCGGACACTGCACAAACGATCCTATCGGATGGGCGTTGCCACCAACGATTCGACCAGCGGCGCCGAAAGGACGCTCGCTACGCTGGGCATCGCGCAGCTCTTCGATGCTGCCTTCGGCTACGACGCCGTTGCCAATTCCAAGCCGGCGCCCGACACGGTCGTCGCTTTCTGCGACCTGACCGGGCTAAAACCGGGCGAGATCGCCATGGTCGGCGACAACCGCCATGACCTCGAAATGGCGCGCGCCGGCGGCTGCGGCCTGGCGGTGGGCGTTCTCTCCGGCACCGGCACGCGCGACTCGCTGGCGCCGATGGCGGACGTCGTTCTGGATTCGGTTGCCGACCTGCCTGATTTCCTGGCCGCGCGGGTGAACGTTCCGGCGGGCTAACCACGTTCCGCCACGAAAGCGAACACGGCGCTGGGCCTGGGCTCGCTGCCGCCGTTTCCGCCGACATCCGGCACCTGGTATTCGCCGAGCAGGCAAAGCCGTGGCCTGGGCAGCCAGGCGCGGCCGGGGTCGCCGACCAGCACGTCGATGCCGGCGGCGAGGCAGCGGTCGAGGAACGGCATCATCCGCTGCCCCACGTCCTGCGCGTAGAAGACGTCGCCCGCCAGCACCAGCTCGACCGCCGGCGGCGGACCGGTGGTAATGTCCTTGCCGACGATCTCGATGGCGACGCCATTTGCTTGCGCGTTGAGGCCGAGCGCCACAGCGCCGTTGCGGTCTATCTCTGCCGCGATCACCGCGCGCGCTCCGGCCTTTGCCGCCGCGATGCCGACCAGCCCCGAGCCGGCGCCGAGGTCGAGCACCCGTTTGCCGGCGACGATCGACGGACGGTCGAGGATATAGCGGGCCAGCACCGCGCCACCGGCCCAGGCATAGGCCCAATAGGGTGGCTGTGGCTCGGTCGCGTTTCCGTCGCTGTCGTCGTCCGGTTCGAGCAGCCGCCGCAGTCCGCTGCCGGGATGCGCCTGATGGAGCTGGATCTCCGGCACTGACGGCACCGGCGCCAGCCGCATGTTCGCCTTGATGAATTCCGCCGGATCGAGCCGCTCGCCTCGCTCACGTGTCTTGCCGGCGGAGTGATCGCTCAAGCCTGGTCCCGCAACGCCCGCCGCAGGATCTTGCCGACTGGCGTCTTCGGCAGCTCGGTGCGGAACTCGATGAATTTCGGCCGCTTGTAGCCGGTCAGGTTCTCGCGGCAATAGGCCATTAGCGCCTCGACGGTGAGCGCCGGGTCCTTCTTCACCACGAACAATTTAGGCACTTCGCCGGAATGCTCGTCCGGCACGCCGATCGCCGCCACTTCGAGCACGCCTGGGTGATGCGCCACCACCTCTTCCAGTTCGTTGGGATAGACGTTGAAGCCGGAGACCAGGATCATGTCCTTCTTGCGGTCGACGATCTTGGTGTAGCCGCGCTCGTCCATGAAGCCCATGTCGCCGGATTTGAAGAAGCCGTCCTTGGTCATCACCTTGGCGGTCTCGTCGGGCCGGTTCCAGTAGCTGGCCATTACCTGCGGGCCGCGGATGCAGATCTCGCCCACTTCGCCGAGCGGCACGTTGTTGCCATCGTCGTCGCGGATGGCGATTTCCGTCGAAGGCAGCGGCAGGCCGATCGTGCCGGTGAAGTCGCTGGAGCTGAACTTGTTGGCGGTCGCCACCGGCGAGGTTTCGGACAGACCGTAGCCTTCGCTCACCGGGCAGCCGGTCAGCGCCTTCCAGCGTTCGGCGACGCCCTTCTGCACCGCCATGCCGCCGCCCAGCGTCAGGATCAGCGGCTTGAAGTCGAGCTTGCGGAACTCCTCATTGTTGAGCAGCGCGTTGAACAGCGTGTTGAGGCCGGGAAAGATGTGCATCGGGTATTTCGCCAGTTCCTTGACGAAGCCCGGAATGTCGCGCGGGTTGGGGATCAGCACGTTTTGCGCGCCCTGCTGCATGCCCATCAGCGCGTTCACCGTCAGCGCGAAGATGTGATAGAGCGGCAGCGCGCAGATGAAGTTGAGATGCGCCGGCTTGGGCTTCACCGTATAGGCGTCCTCCACCCAAAGCGAATTCTGCGCGACGTTCGAAAGCACGTTGCGATGCAGCAGCACAGCGCCCTTCGAGACGCCGGTGGTGCCGCCCGTATATTGCAGGAAGGCGATGTCGTCGCCGGAGACCGTGGGCGGCTTGAAGGCGATGGTCGCGCCGGTCTTGAGCACGGCGTTGAATTTGACATGGCCGGGCAGCGACCATGCCGGAACCATCTTCTTTACCCGCCGCACGACGAGGTTGACGATGGCGCCCTTGAGGCCGCCCAGCATGTCGCCCATCGCCGCGACGATGACATGCTTGACCGGCGTCCTGGCGATCACCGCCTGCAGCGTACCGGCGAAGTTTTCGAGGATGACGATCGCCTGCGCGCCGGAATCCTTCAACTGATGCTCCAACTCGCGCGGCGTGTAGAGCGGATTGACGTTCACCACCGTGTAGCCGGCGCGCAGGACGGCCATCATCGCCACCGGATATTGCAGCACGTTCGGCATCATCAGCGCCACGCGCGCGCCCTTCTCCAGGCCTCTCGCCTGCAGGTAGGCGCCGAACGCGGCCGACAGCCGCTCGAGCTCGGCATAGGTCATCGACTTGCCCATGCACACGAAGGCCGGCTGCCCACCGAATTGCTTGCAGGCGCCGACCAGGAAGTCGCCGATGGACTTGTAGGGCAGGGCGCCGATCTCGGCCGGCATGTTCTTCGGATAGCTTTTCAGCCATGGCTTTTCCGGCAGGCCGACAGTGAGCTCGGTGATCGCTTTCGGCAGGCCTTTCGAGGCAGGTCTGGCGGTGGTCGGCTTGGCGGCCTCCGCTTTTGCGGTTGCCGGCTTGTCCACTTTCGCGGTTGCCGGCTTGGACTTTGCCGCTGCGGGTTTGGCGGTGGCTGGTTTCGCGGCGGACTTGGCGGGCGCAGGCTTTGCTGCCGCCTTTGTCTTCGGCGTGGCTGCGGCCTTCATAGCCTTGGGCGCATCGCTTCCGGCGGCGGCCTTGGCCCTTGCTTTCGCCGCGGCTGTCGTCTTGGCTGCTCTTGCCACCTGTCTCTCCCTGTCGCCTTCTATCCGGGCGCCCGCCTCCAAACGAAGCGTCCTCCTCGCCGGTTGCGGATTTTCCGGAAATCCCGCCCATCGTCTATGTATTGCCTCTATCGGCGACCGTGCAAGCCTTGCCCCAGCGGCAATGCGGGGAAAGATTTGCCGTCGAAACGCTGTGCTTCGATCGCCTTCCGCATCGTGCTTGGACGGAGGGCGATTCCGGGCAGCCATGCCTGACGCCGCCATTTCGAAAGGCGGCCGATCAATAAAAAATCGCCATCGTTAATAATGTCGTGAGCAGAAAAAACTGCTAACTTTTTCTGCATTTGGAGCAAAAGCTAGATTCTTTTCCCGCTTCCCATGGGGTACGCAAACGAGGTGTTCCAAAGGCGAAGAAACGGTGCTTATATGCGCCCTTCGCGAGCCTGATAGAGGGGCTTGAGAGAACATCAGGGAGTGCTCAATGAAAAAGACAATGACTTTTGCAGCCGCGTTGCTGGCTGCAAGCGTCCTCAGCGGCATGGCCAGTGCTAAGACGCTCGTTTATTGCTCGGAAGCGTCGCCGGCCAATTTCGATCCGGGTACGACGACCGGCGGTAACGACTTCGACGCGTCTTCGCGCACCGTCTATTCGCGACTGGTCGAATTCAAGCATGGTGGCACCGAGATCGAGCCCGGTCTGGCCGACAAGTGGGAAATTTCCGACGATGGCCTGGTCTATACTTTCCATCTGCATCCGGGTGTGAAGTTCCAGACAACCGACTATTTCAAGCCGACGCGCGACCTCAACGCCGACGACGTCGTCTTCTCCTTCGATCGCCAGTTCAACAAGGAGAATCCGTGGAACGGCGACAAGTATCTGCCGAACCTCACCTGGGACTATTACACCGGCATGGACATGCCGAAATACGTCGCCAAGTGGGAGAAGGTCGACGACCTCACCGTCAAGCTGACGCTGACCGAGCCGAACGCGCCGATGCTGGCCAATCTCGGCATGGACTTCGCCTCGATCGTGTCGAAGGAATATGCCGACCAGCTGCAGAAGGACGGCAAGATGGCCGACTTCTCGACCAAGCCGATCGGCACCGGTCCGTTCCAGTTCGTCGACTACCAGCTGGATTCGGTCATCCGCTATGCGGCCAATCCCGACTACTTCAAGGGCAAGGAAAAGATCGACGATCTCGTCTTCGCCATCACGCCTGACGCGACCGCCCGCATCCAGAAGGTGCTGGCTGGCGAATGCGACATCGCGCCCTATCCGAACCCGGCCGACATCGCCACCATCAAGGCCAACAAGGACGTGACCCTGATGGATCAGGCCGGCCTGAACATCGGCTACATGAGCTACAACACCACGATCCCGCCGCTCGACAAACCGGAAGTGCGTCATGCGCTCAACCAGGCGATCGATCGGGAAGCCCTGATCAAGTCGCTGTTCCAGGACGCCGGCGCCATCCCGGCCGAGAACCTCATCCCGCCGACCATGTGGTCGTGGGACAAGGACGTGAAGACCGACGCCTACAATCCGGATGAGGCCAAGAAGGTGCTTGAGGCTGCCGGGCTGAAGGAAATCCAGCTCTGGGCTGCCGATCGCGTTCGTCCCTACAACCCGAACTTCCAGCGCGCGGCTGAGCTGATTCAGGCCGACTGGGCCAAGGTCGGCGTCAAGGCGAACATCGTCAACTACGAGTGGACGAAGTATCGCGAGGAAGGCAAGAAGAAGGACCGTCCCGGCGCCTTCCAGATCGGCTGGACCGGCGACAATGGCGATCCGGACAACTTCTTCGCCACTCTCTTCGCCTGCTCCGCCATCGGCGTGTCGAACTACTCCAGCTGGTGCGACAAGGACTTCGAGGACCTGATCCAGAAGGCCAAGAAGACCAGCGACCAGGCCGAGCGCACCAAGCTCTATGAGCAGGCGCAGGTGATCTTCGCCAAGGAAGCGCCCGCCTTCCTGCTGGCCCACAGCCAGGTCTATTCGGTCGTTCGCAACAACGTCACCGGCTACAAGATGGACCCGCTCGGCATTCACCGCTTCGACGGCGTTGACAAAGCCGAATAAGATTGCGAACGGGGCGGCGTAAACTTTAGCGCCGCCCCATTCCATTCAAGATGCTCCGATATCTTCTCAACAAAATCGCCCTCCTGATCCCGACCCTTGTCGGCATCACCATCTGCGCCTTCGCGTTCGTGCGACTGCTGCCCGGCGACCCGATTCTTGCCATGGCCGGCGAGCATGGCGTCGCGCCCGCCCGCTATGAAGAGCTGAAGCAACAGTTCGGCTACAATCTGCCGATTTGGGAGCAATACGCACGCTATGTCGGTGAGGTTGCCACCGGCGATTTCGGCGTCTCCATTTCGTCCAAGCGTCCGGTGCTCGAGGAGTTCAAGACACTCTTCCCGGCGACGCTGGAGCTGTCCTTCTTCGCCATGATCTTCGCCATGATCCTCGGCATCCCGGCCGGCATCTTTGCCGCCGTCAAACGCGGCTCCTGGTTCGACCAGTCGCTGATGGGCACGGCGCTTGTCGGCTATTCCATGCCGATCTTCTGGTGGGGCCTACTGCTCATCATCTTCTTTTCCGGCTATCTCGGCTGGACGCCGGTCTCGGGCCGCATCGGCCTGCAGTTCTTCTTCAAGCCGATCACCGGCTTCATGACGATCGACACCTTGCTCTACGGCAAATGGGACGCCTTCCGCTCGGCGCTCAGCCATCTCGTCCTGCCGGCGATCGTGCTCGGCACCATTCCGCTGGCGGTGATCGCGCGCCAGACGCGCTCGGCCATGCTGGAAGTGCTGGGCGAAGACTATGTCCGCACCGCGCGCGCCAAGGGCCTTTCGGCGGGCCGCGTCATCGGCGTGCATGCGCTGCGCAACGCGCTCATCCCGGTCGTCACCACCATCGGCCTGCAGGTCGGCACGCTGCTCGCCGGCGCCATCCTCACCGAAACCATCTTCGCCTGGCCGGGCATCGGCAAGTGGATGGTCGATTCCATCTTCAAGCGCGACTATGTCGTCGTGCAATCGGGTCTGCTGTTGATCGCCCTCATCGTCATGGCGGTGAACCTCATCGTCGATGTGCTCTACGCCGTCATAAACCCACGCATCAGGGCGGCATAGATGAGCCAGACCGAAATCGCCCCGATGGCCGCCGGCAGCCCGGATCGCCTCACCGGCCTCAAGACCTTCTGGCACTATTTCTCGGTCAACCGCGGCGCCGTCATCGGCCTGTTCGTCTTCATCCTGTTGGTGCTGGCTGCCCTCTTCGCGCCGCTGCTCGCGCCCTATGCGCCCGACGTGCAGGACAAGACCGCGTTCCTGCGGCCTCCGGCCTGGCAGGATGGCGGCTCGACGCAATATCTGCTCGGCACCGACCCGGTCGGCCGCGACATCCTCTCGCGCCTGCTTTACGGCGCGCGCTTCTCGCTGCTGATCGGCGCGGTGGTGGTCACGCTGGCTCTCACGGGCGGCATCACGCTCGGTCTGCTGGCGGGCTATTTCCGCGGCTGGGTCGACGTCGCGATCATGCGCGTCATGGACCTGATCCTGGCCTTCCCGTCGCTGCTCTTGGCGCTGGTGCTGGTCACCATCCTCGGCCCCGGCCTGTTCAACGCCATGCTGGCGATCGCGCTCGTCCTGCAGCCGCATTTCGCCCGCCTGGTGCGCGCCGCCGTGATGGCCGAGAAGAGCCGCGAATATGTTGTTGCGGCCAAGGTCGCCGGCGCCGGACATATCAGGCTGATGCTTGCCACCATCCTGCCCAACTGCCTGGCGCCGTTGATCGTCCAGGGCACGCTGTCCTTCTCCAACGCCATCCTGGAAGCCGCAGCGCTCGGCTTCCTCGGCCTCGGCGCCCAGCCGCCGACGCCGGAATGGGGAACCATGCTTGCCTCGGCGCGTGAATTCATCCTGCGCGCCTGGTGGGTGGTGACCTTCCCCGGTCTCGCGATCCTCATCACCGTGCTTGCCATCAACCTGGTCGGCGACGGCCTGCGCGATGCGCTCGATCCCAAGCTCAGGAGGTCATGATGGCGCTGCTCGACATCCAGAACCTCGTCGTCGAATTCCAGACCGCGTCCGGCCCGTTCCGCGCCGTCGACGGCGTCTCGCTCCATGTCGACGAGCGCGAGGTGCTCGCCATCGTCGGCGAGTCCGGTTCCGGCAAGTCGGTGTCGATGCTGGCCGTCATGGGCCTGTTGCCTTGGACCGCCACCGTCACCGCCGACCGTATGACCTTCAACGGCCGCGATATGTTGAAGATGAGCCCGACCGATCGCCGCAAGATCATCGGCAAGGATATTGCCATGATTTTCCAGGAGCCGATCGCCAGCCTCAATCCCTGCTTCACCGTCGGCTTCCAGATCGAGGAAGTGCTGCGCTTCCACATGGGCATGGACAAGGCCCAGCGCCGGGCGCGCGCCATCGAGCTTTTCAAGCAGGTCGGCATTCCGGAACCGGAGGAGCGGCTCAATTCCTTCCCGCACCAGATGTCGGGCGGCCAGTGCCAGCGCGTCATGATCGCCATGGCGATCGCCTGCAACCCGAAGCTTTTGATCGCCGACGAGCCGACCACCGCGCTCGACGTCACCATCCAGAAGCAGATCCTCGATCTGTTGGTCTCGCTGCAGGCCAAATACGGCATGGGCCTGATCATGATCACCCACAATATGGGCGTGGTGGCCGAGACCGCCGACCGCGTCATCGTCCAGTACAAGGGCCGCAAGATGGAAGAGGCCGACGTGCTGTCGCTCTTTGAATCGCCTAAGAGCAACTACACCCGCGCGCTGCTCTCGGCGCTGCCGGAGAACGCCGTCGGCGACCGGCTGCCGACCGTCTCCGACATGCTGTTCGAGCCGGCTCCCCAGGGAGCTGGTACATGACCGGAGCCGGCGCATGACCAAGGTCGTCGAAGGCAAGGACATCAAGCGCGACTACCATGTCGGCGGCGGCCTGTTCCGCGGCGCGCGCACCGTGCACGCGGTGAAGGGCGTGTCCTTTAGCGTCGAGAAGGGCAAGACGCTGGCCATCGTCGGCGAGAGCGGCTGCGGCAAGTCCACGCTTGCCCGCATCATCACGCTGATCGATCCGGCCACCTCCGGAGAACTCTTCATCGACGGCAACAAGGTCGACATCGCCAGGGATGGCTTGTCGAAGGAAATGCGCCGCAAGGTGCAGATCGTCTTCCAGAATCCTTATGGTTCGCTCAACCCGCGCCAGAAGATCGGCGACGTGCTCGGCGAGCCGCTCTTGATCAACACCGACAAGCCGGCCGAAGAGCGCCGCGACCTGGCGATGAAGATGCTGAAGAAGGTCGGCCTCGGACCGGAGCATTACAACCGCTACCCGCACATGTTCTCGGGCGGCCAGCGCCAGCGCATCGCCATTGCCCGCGCGCTGATGCTGAATCCGAGCTTGCTGGTGCTGGACGAGCCGGTCTCGGCGCTCGACCTCTCCGTGCAGGCGCAGGTGCTCAACCTGCTCGCCGATCTGCAGGACGAGTTCCAGCTCACCTATGTCTTCATCAGCCACGACCTCTCGGTGGTGCGCTACATCGCCGACGACGTGATGGTGATGTATTTCGGCGAAGCGGTCGAATACGGCCCGCGCGACGAGGTCTTTTCCGACCCCAAGCACGCCTACACCAAGACGCTGTTCGCCGCGACGCCGCGCGCCGACATCGCGAGCATCAAGGCGAGGTTGGCAAAGAAGAAAGCGGCGTGACCTCTGCTTCGTCCTGGCGCGGGAGCTTCTGGGATAGGACGATTGAGAAGGTGCCTGTGGCGCCGCGTTCCTTCACACCCCTCTCTGTCCTGCCGGACATCTCCCCCGCAAGGGGGGAGATCGGATGTCACTATGCTTTTCGCCAATCGCCTACGTCGGATGAAGAGCGCCGCCGACGAAGCTGCCAATCTCCCCCCTTGCGGGGGAGATGTCCGGCAGGACAGAGGGGGGTGCTGTCCCGCCGACATTTCGCCACGAAATCAGATCACGACAACTTCGCAATAATCGCCCGCAGCGCCTCGCCGAATTTGTGCACTTCCTCCACCGTGTTGTAGTGCACCAGCGAGGCGCGGATGGCGCCGCTGTCCATCGACAGGTTGAGGCGCTTCATCAGCCGCGGCGCGTACATGTGGCCGTCGCGGATGCCGATCTGCATGGCCGCCATCTCCTCGACGATCCGCTGCGGCGACAGCGTGCCGATGTTGAAGCAGAAGGTCGGCACCCGTTCATTGAGGCGGGTTTCGTCGGCAACCCCGTAGATGGTGGCGTTGCAGCTTTTCAACACAGCCATCATCTCGCGCGCCAGCATCAGCTCGTAGTCGCGAATGGCGTTCATGCCGGCGACGATGTTGTCGCGGCGCGAGCGGTTGTTTTCGGGCAGGAAATTGCGGCCGATCGATTCCAGATAGCGCACCGCCGCGTCCATGCCGGACACGTTCTCGTAGATGAAGGTGCCGGCCTCGACCTTGTAGGGCGGCTCGTCGGGGATGAAATCCTCGCGGAAGGTCGGCAGCCGCTTCAGCGTTTCGAAGCGGCCCCACAGGAAGCCCATATGCGGCGAGAAATTCTTGTAGCCGGAGCAGACGAGATAGTCGCAGCCCCAGGCCTGCACGTCCATCAGCCCGTGCGGCCCGTAATGCACGCAATCCAGAAACACTTCGGCGCCGGCCGCATGCGCGATCCTGGCCACCGAGGCGACATCGACGATCGAGCCGATCGAATGCGCCGTCACCGTGCAGGCGACGAGGCGCGTGCGCTCCGACACCAGCGGCTTGAGATCGTCGACATGCAGATTGCCGTCCTCGCGCATGCGCCACCATTTGAACTTGGCGCCGGCGGATTCCAGTGCCAGCCAGGTGGCGATGTTGGCGTCATGGTCCATGTCGGTGACGACGATCTCGTCGCGTCCCCCAACCGCGTCATTGGAAAGCATCTGGCCGATGCCGAGGCTGACCAGGCGGATGAACGATGTGGCGTTCATGCCGAAGCAGATTTCGGACGGGCTGTAGGCATTGATCAGCAGCGCGACGCTTGTCCGCGCCTCGGCCACCGACTGGTCGACGGTGACGCTGCGGCCATAGCGGCCGCCGCGCTGCACATTGTGCGACACCAGATGGTTGGTCACCGCGTCGAGCACGCTTTGCGGAATCTGCGCGCCGGCGGCATTGTCCATGAAGATGAAGTCGCCGGCACGCTGCAGCGCCGGGAACATCGCCCGAATCTTTTCGACGGGGAACGCGGCGGCGTTCGCATTGTCTGTCTGATGCTTGTTCACGGGTAAGCTCCTGCGAAGGACTTGGATGGGGACTGGTTGGCGTCAGCGCGTCTTCTCTGTCTGGAAGCGGCGCTCGAGCAGGCTGACCAGGCGAACCATCGGCCAGAGGAAGATCAGATAGACCAGCGCCGCGCCGATCAGCGGTGACGGGTTCGCGTAGAGCGACTGTGCATTGGTCGCTTCCTTCAAGAGTTCCGGCAGCGCCACGGTCGAGGCGAGCGAAGTGTCCTTGAACATCGAGACGCAATTGCTGGTCATTGGCGGGATGACCACGCGGATGGCTTGCGGCAGCACCACTTTGCGCAGAGTGAGCATGAACGGCAGGCCGAGCGCCTGCGCCGCCTCGAACTGGCCCTTCGGAATGCTCTCGATGCCGGAGCGGAACACTTCGGCCGAATAAGCCGACATGATGATGGCGAATGCCGTCACGGCGGACGCCCAGGACGACAGGCGGATGCCGAGGAAAGGCAGCGCGTAATAGATCAAGATCAGCACGACCAGCACCGGCAAGGCGCGGAAGATGTCGGTGTAGCCGATGGCGAGCCAGCGCAACGGTTTCGGCGCGTAGAGCCGCACAAGGCTGATCGCCAGCCCCATGACGATGCCGATGACGATGCTCATAATTCCGAGCAGCAGCGTGTTGAGGAAGCCGCGCAGCAGCGCCGGCAGGCTCGACGCGATAACGTCGGGATTGAAGAAGGTGTCGATTAGCGACATGGGGTGTTCCCGAACCGTGTCAGAGCAATTCCAGGAAAAGTGTGAAACGGTTTTCCGTCCGGAGGTGCGTAAAAACGAGGGTAGAGGCCCAAAACATCAGATCAGCTCTGCCCTGCGGTTCCGGGAGAAAGGAAACGAGCCGTGCGGGCCTCGAAAGCCGACACGGCTCGTTTTTCGTCAGTCCGCTCAGGCCTTGGGCAGCGGCATTTCCTTGACCGTCGAGGAGTCCGCCGGCGCGTCGGTGCCGAACCACTTCTTGTGGATGGCGGCCAGCGTGCCGTCCTTCTTCATCGCCGTCAGCGCGTCGTTCAGCTTGCCGAGCAGCGGATGGTCCTTGGTCATCATCAGCCCGTACTGTTCGCCGGTCTTGATGCGCTGCTTGACGACGAGGTCCTTCATCTTCTGGAAGGAGTACTGCATGCCGGGGACGTCGCTGACGGCGGCGTCGACGCGGCCGGCGCTGAGGTCGAGCAGAAGGTTCTGCTGCGTGTCGTAGCCCTTCACGTCGCTGAAGCCGTCGGCTGCCTGGTGGTCCTTGACCCAGGTCTCGCCGGTCGAGCCGGACAGCACGCCGACGACCTTGCCCTTGAGATCTGCCTCGGCGTTGATCGCGCTGTCGGTCTTGGTGGCGATGCCCATGTCGGAATCATAATAGGGCTGCGTGAAGGACTGCGACTTCAGCCGCTCGGCCGTGATGGTGATCGAGGAGATGGCGACGTCGATGCGCTTTGAGGTGGTGGCCGCGAACAGCGCCTGGAAGCCGAGATCGGCGATGTCGGTGGTCATGCCGATGCGTTTGGCCGCCTCGTTGACGATGTCGACCTCGAAACCCTCGAAAGTGCCGCTCTCGTTCTTGTATTCGAAGGGCGGATTGGTCGGATAGGCGCCGACATTGAGCACATCGGCGGCATAAGCGGTGGCGGGGCCGGCGGCGATGCCGATGGCGGCGGCCAGAACAAGCAGGTTGCGACGCGTAAAGCTCATTTGGTTTCCCTCTGGGTCTTCCCTCTGGTTGTTGATCGGGCGGGCTGACCCCGCACGGTTTCTTGCCGTCCCGCCTCCCAGCGGGGCGTCAATTCATGGCGGCGACCATGCGGGTGAGCGCGGTCGCTATCTGGTCGCGGTCGCGGCAGACGCACATTCTGAGGAATGCCGTTGCCGAGCTTCCGAAGAGATGGCCGGGGGCCAGCCCGACGTGGGCCGTCTCCAGGATCCTGGCGCAGGCTTGCCGGGCGTCGCTCTCACCCTCAAGCGCAAAGAAGGCATACATGCCGCCGCGCGGTTTGGTCGGCAGGATGATGCCTGGGATTTGCGCCAGCCTGTCATAGGCAAGGTCGAGACCGGTCCTGATCCGCTGTCTGATTTCCTCGACCAGCGGCTCGCCCTGCCGGATCGCCGCCACGGCGCCGGCCTGGATCGGGGCCGCGGTGCCGCTGTTGATATATTGCGTCATCGCGCCGAGCTGGTCGGCAACGCCTGAAGGATGGGTCAGCCAGCCGATGCGCCAGCCGGTCATCGCCCAGGCTTTCGAGAAGCTGTTGACCGACAGCACCCGGTCGCCGTCCTCGGCGATCTGCAGGATCGAGGGCGCGACGTCGCCGTCGAAATAGAGCCGGCCATAGACCTCGTCGGAGATGATCCAGATACCGGTGCGCCGGCTGAAGTCGAGCAGCGCCTGCATCTCTTCGCGCGTCGCCGTCCAGCCGGTCGGGTTGGAGGGCGTCGACAGGAAGATGGCGCGGGTGCGCGCGTCGCAGGTGGCGAACAGCCGGTCGAGGTCGAGCCGCCAGTCATCCTTGAAGTCGAGCGAGAACGGCCGCGGCTCGCCGCCGATCAGGTGGATGGCGTTGTGGATGTTCGGCCATTGCGGCGCGACATAGACGACGTTGGTGCCGGTATCGACCAGCAGCTCGAGCGCAAGGTACAGCGCCTGCATGCCGCCCGGCATCACCGTGGTCCGCGCGATCGGGATCGAGCGGCCATGGATGCGCGTCTGGTACTCCGACAGCGCCTCGTTCAGCGGGCCGTACCCGCGCATGTTGGGAACATAGAAGGTCAGGCCCTCGTCGAAAGCGGCCTTCGCCGCGTCGCGGATGAAGGCGGGCGTCACCATGTCGCCCTCGCCGTACCAGAGTGCGATGACATCGCCGAGCTCTCGCGCGCGAACCGCTAGGTTTGCGATGTTTTCCGTGTGCAGGTCGCGAATTTGCGCCCGCACGCCATCGAAAGCATAGCGCGCGCTGGACGACGACTGGGGCAACACAAACGACAAGGACTGAAACCCCCTTCCACCAACGATGGACCGACCGGAAAAGCCCCTCCGCCACGGCAGTCGCATCAGCTTCGGATGCTATCCAAAGCGCGGCGCTTTTCAAGGCAAAAGTTTTAAGCTTAAAAAGTTGGCTGGCCTGTCGCTTCGCCGATACGCTTTTGACCGCGATCGGCATTAGGCGTGTTGAGGCCAGACCGGCATCACCTGAATATCAACATGCCTTAGCCCAGTTCGGCGCGCGCGGCGGTGCAGTTGGCCGCGGCGCCGGCGCCAAGAAACATCGTGTCGCTGGCCAGCACGAAGAAGCTCGCGCCGATGGCTGTCCATCGGCCGACATTCTGCGGGCTGGTGCAAAATATGCCGGCGGTCCTGCCATGTGCCGCCGCCGCGCCGATGATTGTCCTGATCGCCTGGGAGAGCTTGTCCGCGCCCGCCGGTCCGACGGCATCGATCGACACCGAGAGGTCGCCTGGGCCGACGAAGACAACATCGATGCCGTCGACGGCTGTGATCGCCTCGATATTGGCCAGCCCCTCGGCGGTCTCGACCTGAATGGCAACGACAATCCGCTCATTGGCGGCGGCAAGATATTCGGGAATGCGATAGCCGTAGCCGGCGGCCCGACCGGGGCCGACACCGCGCTCGCCGTGCGGCGGATAGCGCGAGGCCTTGACCGCCATCGCCGCCTGGGCCGCTGTCGAGACGCGCGGGATCAGCACGCCTTGCGCGCCGCTGTCCAGCGCCGCCTGGATCGCTTCTGGCGCATGGCCGGGAACGCGCACCATGGTCGGCACACGGTGCACGTCGGCCGCGCGCAGCATGGTCTCGATCGTCTCGCGCGAAATCTGCGCGTGCTCCCAGTCGATGCAGAGGAAATCGAGGCCGGACGACGCCATCACTTCGATGGCGACCGGATGGGGGATGGCGGCGAAGGACCCGATGAGGTTCGCCTTGCCGATGCATTTCTGGCGGAATTCGCTCATGCCTATCCCCTTTTCGCGTTGCCCAATGCATATCCGCAAACTGCGGTGAGGCGAAGCTGTTTCAGGCTTGAAATATTTTTCTCCGGGCCTAGCGTGTGGGTCTTCCGCCACGAGTTCCGGACATGACCAAAGCGCACCCCCTGCACGGCCCGAACAGACTGAAGCTCGGCGTCTTTTCCACCAACGCCGATGGCGGGCTGGCCATCACCGATGTGCCGGAACGCTGGACGGCAAGCTGGCAGGATAATCTGACGGCGGCGCAGATCGCCGATCGCGCGGGCCTCGAATTCATGCTGCCGATCGCCCGCTGGCGCGGCTTCGGCGGCCGCAACAAGGTGCGCGAATTCTCCTTCGAGACCTTCACCTGGGCGGCGGCGCTTGCCGCCGTGACCGAACAGATCGGCTTGTTCATGACTGTGCATGTGCCGCTGGTGCATCCGCTTTATGCCGCCAAGGCGCTGGCGACGGTCGACCATATCAGCCAGGGCAGGGCGGGGCTCAACATCGTCTGCGGCTGGAACCCGAAGGAATTCGGCATGTTCGGCACGCCGCTGGTCGAGAAGGGTTATGACCAGGCAGCCGAGTGGATCGAGATACTCGAACGGCTTTATGCTTCAAGCGAGCCGCTCGACTATGAGGGCGCTTACTATCGGCTGAAGGAGGCGGTGAGCCGGCCGGCCAGCCTGCAGGCGCCGCGGCCGGTGACGATGAACGCCGCTTTCGGCGGACCGGGCCGGGATTTCGCCGCCGCCAGATGCGACTATCTTTTCACGACCTTCTCGGAGATGAGCGATGCCGGCAAGCATGTCGCCGATATCGGCGAGCGAGCCGCCAAAGCGGGCCGCGACGTAGGCGTCTACACCGTGGCGCATGTGGTCTGCCGCCCGACCATGGAGGAGGCGCAAGCCTATTACACGCGCTACGCCGTCACGATGGCCGATCACGAAGCGGTCGATGCCCATATGGCCGGCAAGAAGGAATTCTCGCAATCGCATGATCCGCATGCCTATGACCGCTACCGCCAGCGTTTCGCCGGCGGCGCCGGCACATATCCGCTGATCGGCACGCCGGAAACGATCGCCGCCGACATGGCGGCGATCGCCGTCCATGGCTACCAGGGCATCGCGCTGTCCTTCGTCAACTACACCCAGGAACTGCCCTATTTCTGCGACCACGTGCTGCCGTTGCTAAGGCAGGCGGGCCTTCGCCAGTAGCTACTCGGGTATCACCGCCGTCGCTTGAATCTCCACCTTGGCTCGGTCCTCGACAAGCGCCACCACCTGCATGGCGGCCATCGCCGGGAAATGCCGGCCGATCACGTCGCGGTAGGCTTCGCCGATGCCTTTGAGGTTGCCGACATACTCGGCCTTGTCGGTGAAGTACCAGGTCATCGAGGTGATGTGCCGCGGCTCGCCGCCGGCTTCGGCGAGCACGGCGACGACATTGGCGAGCGTCTGGCGCACCTGGCCGACGAAGTCGTCGGTCTCGAATTTGCACTCGGCGTTCCAGCCGACCTGGCCGCCGACGAACACCAGTCGTCCTTGTGCGGCAACGCCATTGGCGTAGCCGATCGGCTTGGCCCAGCCTTCGGGCTGCAGGATCGTATGCATGTCTGGCCTCCCCTATTTCAAATTTGGTTCGCAAGGCATCGCGTCACGCCCCGCCTATCACCTGCCTGGCGATCACCACCTTCTGCACGTCCGAAGCGCCTTCATAGATGCGCAGCGCCCGGATCTCGCGATAGAGGCTCTCGACGATGTGGCCCTTGCGCACGCCGTCGCCGCCATGCAGCTGCACCGCCTTGTCGATCACCTCCTGCGCCTTGTCGGTGGCGAACAGCTTGGCCATCGCCGCTTCGCGCGTCACCCGCGCGGCGCCCATGTCCTTGGTCCAGGCGGCGCGGTAAACGAGCAGCGCGGCGGCATCCACATCCAGCGCCATGTCGGCGAGGTGGCCCTGCACCATCTGCAATTCCGCCATCGGCGCGCCGAACAGCTTGCGCTCGCTCGCCCGCTTGACGCTCTCGTCCAGCGCGCGTCGTGCGAAGCCGAGTGCCGCCGCGCCCACCGTCGAGCGGAAGACGTCGAGCACCGACATGGCGATGCGGAAACCATCGCCGGGCTTGCCGACAAGCGCGGAAGCCGGGACGCGGGCATTGTCAAAGGAGAGCCGCGCCAGCGGGTGTGGCGCGATGACCTCGAGCCGCTCTGCGACGCTGAGCCCCTTCGCATCGCCTGGCACGACGAAAGCGGAAATCCCTTTCGCGCCGGGCGCCTCACCGGTGCGGGCGAACACGACATAGAGGTCTGCGATGCCGCCATTGGAGATCCAGGTCTTTTCGCCGCTAAGCACATAGTCGCCGCCGTCGCGGACAGCGGTCATCTCCATGTTGGCGACGTCCGATCCCGAGCGCGGCTCCGACAGCGCGAAAGCCGAGATGGCATTTCCGGCCCGAGTCTTTTCCAGCCAGCGCTGCTGCTCCGGCGTCCCGAACAGCGAGATCGCGCCAGTGCCCAGCCCCTGCATGGCGAAGGCGAAATCGGCGAGCCCATCGTGGCGCGCCAGCGTCTCGCGCGTGATGCAGAGCGTGCGCACGTCGAGCGGTCCGGGGTTGGCGGGGTCGAGCGCCGTCGGCTTCAGCCAGCCGTCGCGGCCGAGTCTAGCGACGAGCTCGCGACAGGCGGCGTCGACGTCGTGATGGTCGACAGGGAGATTTCGTTGGCACCAGGCTTCGAGACGCTCGGCGAGCTCGCGGTGGCGGTCCTCGAAGAAGGGCCAGTCGAGGAAGGAGCGGTCAGGCATTCTCGCCTCCGCAGTTCTGCGAGGTTTGCACTCTACGGCGCCCCCCTCTGTCCTGCCGGACATCTCCCCCACAAGGGGGGAGATTAGCAGCTTGGGCGCCGCCGCTATTCTTGCGAGGGTGGAGATTGGCGAAAGCGGACGCGACATCTGATCTCCCCCCTCGTGGGGGAGATGTCCGGCAGGACAGAGGGGGGCGCTGTCCCGCCAGCATGTCCTTGTTAAGCGGACACAACATCCTCAATTCCCCTCGAACACCGGCTTCTGCTTCGCCACGAACGCCTGATACGCCCGCTCGAAATCGCCGGTCTGCATGCAGATCGCCTGCGCCTGCGCTTCCGCCTCGATCGCCTGGTCGAGACCCATCGACCATTCCTGGTTGAGCTGCGTCTTGGTGATGCCATGCGCGAAGGTCGGGCCGGCGACGATGCGCGCCGCCAAATCGAGCGCGTCGGCTTCGAGTGCCGCCGCATCGACCAGCCGGTTGTAGAACCCCCAGCGCTCGCCCTCGGTGGCGCTCATGGTGCGGCCGGTATAGAGCAACTCGGCCGCGCGGCCCTGGCCGATGATGCGCGGCAGGATCGCGCAGGCGCCCATGTCGCAGCCGGCGAGGCCGACGCGGGTGAACAGGAAGGCGGTCTTTGCCTCCGGCGTGGCGATGCGGATGTCGGAGGCCATGGCGATGATTGCGCCGGCGCCGACGGCCACGCCGTCGACCGCGGAAATGATCGGCTTGCCGCAGTTCAGCATCGCCTTGACGAAGTCGCCGGTCATGCGCGTGAAGGCGAGCAGTTCCTTCATGTCCATCTTGACCAGCGGTCCGATGATGTCATGGACATCGCCGCCTGAGCAGAAATTGCCGCCATTGGGCAGGAACACCACGGCATCGACATCGTCGGCATAGACCAGGTCGCGAAACGTGTCGCGCAACTCGGCATAGCTGTCGAAGGTGAGCGGGTTCTTGCGCTCCGGACGGTCGAGCCGAACCTTCGCGACCTTACCTTCGACCTCCCAGAGGAAATGCTTCGGCTTGAGTTTGGCCATGGCACTCATTCGCGTCCCTCCCAATTGCTGCGGAACGATTTCAGCATGCCGGCCAGCCGCCGCGCCTCGTCCTCGCTGACATTGCCGAGCAGCTCGCCGACCCAGCTCTCATGTGCGGCGGCGATCGCGGCGAAAGATCTCGTGCCTTCCTCGGTCAGTCGCACCATGGAGGTGCGCCGGTCGCCATTGCGCCGCGCCCGCGTCACCAGCCCTTCGGAAACCAGCCGGTCGACAATGCCGGTGACATTGCCGTTCGACACCAGCAGAAAGCGCGACAGATCGCTCATCAGCATGCCTTCCGGCACGCGGTAGAGCGCCGCCATCACGTCGAAGCGCGGCAGCGTCGTGTCGAACTCCTTCTTCAGCCGCTCGCGCAGCTCGGCCTCGATGGTGCGCGAGGCGCGCAGCAGGCGTATCCACAGCCGCAGCCTGTCCTTGCCCGGTCCGGCGGACGTAGGTCCCGCTACCATGTCTCACCTCCCGAGACCGAGATTGCCTGCCCAGTGATCGACCGCGCGGCGTCGCTGCACAGCCAAAGCACCGCCGTCGCGACTTCCTCCGGCTGGATGAAACGCCCTTGCGGGTTCGTCGCCGCGAGGCTCGCGCGCGCCTCATCGGTGGAACGTCCCGTTTTCTTAACGATGCGCTGGACGGATTCCTCAAGCATGTCGGTTTCGACGAAGCCCGGGCAGATGGCGTTGACGGTGACGCCGGATTTGGCTGTCTCGGCGGCCAAAGCCCGCATCAGCCCGACCACGCCGTGCTTGGCGGCGACGTAAGGCGCGACATAGGCATAGCCTTTGAGGCCCGCGGTCGAGGCGATGAAGACAATCCTGCCCTGTTTGCGCCCCAGCATTCCGGCGAGCGTCGGCTTCACAGTCAGGAAGGCGCCGGTGAGGTTGGTGTCCAGCGTGCGCTGCCAGTCGGTCAGCGAAGTCTTGTGCAGCGGCGCACTGCCCGCCATGCCGGCATTGGCGACGACGATGTCGAATGGTCCGCGCGTGGCTTCCGCCTTCTCGTGGAGAGCCGCCATGTCGGCTTCGTTCGTGACATCGGCGGCGGCAGCAAAGATGCGGTCGCTTTCCTTTGCGACCTCGGCAAGGGCAGCTTCGCGCCGCCCGCAGATGGTGACGGCCAAACCTTCTGCCGCCAGTGCCAGCGCGATGGCCTTGCCGACGCCGGAACCGCCGCCGGTGACCAGCGCGTGCCTGCCGACGGTTTCGCGCGCGGCGCTCATACTTTGAGCCCCGCAGCCGCTTCGCGCTCGGCCAGCCGGTAGATCTGGTCGCGTCCGGGCAGATAGGGATCGGGCCATTTGACGCCGCGATCGCCGAGCGTCACCGCCGCGTGCAGCGTCCAATAGGGATCGGCAAGATGCGGCCTGGCCAGCGCCACGAGGTCGGCGCGACCAGCCATCAGGATGGAGTTGGCATGGTCCGGCTCATAGATGTTGCCGACCGCCATCGTCGCCATGCCGACCTCGTTGCGGATGCGGTCGGAAAACGGCGTCTGGAACATGCGGCCATAGACCGGTTTGGCGGCGATCGAGGTCTGCCCGGCCGATACGTCGCAAAGATCGACGCCGGCCTCGTGCAGCATCTTCGCGATCTCGACCGCGTCCGAAGGCGTGACGCCTTCGATGCCGACCCAGTCATTGGCCGAAATGCGCATCGAGATCGGCTTTTCGGCCGGCCACACCGCGCGCACCGCATGGAAGATCTCCAGCGGATAGCGCATGCGGTTTTCCAGCGAGCCGCCATAGTCGTCGGTGCGGCGGTTGGTCAGCGGCGTGATGAAGGCCGACAGCAGGTAGCCGTGCGCGGCATGGATCTCCAGCATGTCGAAGCCGCAGCGTTCGGCCATCTGGGCCGAGGCGACGAACTGGTCGCGGACCAGATCCATGTCGGCGCGGTCCATCGCCTTAGGCATCTGGTTCTTCGGCGACCATGGCACGGCCGACGGCGCCATCACCGGCCAGTTGCCGGTAGCAAGCGGCACGTCCGTTCCCTCCCAGCCGACACGGGTCGAGCCCTTGGCGCCGGAATGGCCGATCTGGGCGCAGATCTTTGCTTCGGTCTCGGCATGGACGAAATCGACCAGCCGCTTCCAGGCGACCTCATGCTCCGGTCTGTAGAAACCCGGGCATCCAGGCGTGATGCGCCCTTGCGGGCTGACACAGGTCATCTCGATGTAAAGCAGGCCGGCGCCACCTTTGGCGCGCTCGGCATAGTGCGAAAAATGCCAGTCGGTCGGGCAGCCGTCGATGGCCTTATATTGCGCCATCGGCGAAACGACGATGCGGTTGGCTAAAGTCATGTCGCGCAGCTTGAACGGCGCGAACATCGGCGCGCGGCGCAGGCTGTTGCCGCCGGCGCCGGCCTTGCGCTGGAACCATTCCTCGGCGCCCGCCAGCCATTCGGCATCGCGCAGACGAAGGTTCTCGTGGCTGATGCGCTGCGAGCGGGTGAGCAGCGAATAGTTGAATTGAACTGGATCGAGGCCGAGATATCGTTCGACTTCCTCGAACCATTCGAGCGAGTTGCGCGCCGCCGATTGCAGCTTCAGCACCTCGGTGCGCCGCGCATCCTCATATTTGTGGAAGGCCGCTTCGAGGTCCGGCTCGGACTCGACATAATCGGCGAGCGCCACCGCGCTCTCCAGCGCGAGCTTGGTGCCGGAGCCGATGGAGAAATGCGCCGAGGCCGCCGCATCGCCCATAAGCGCCAGGTTCTTGTAAGACCAGCGCTCGCACAGCACGCGCGGGAAATTGATCCAGGCCGAACCTCTGATGTGGTTGGCGTTGGTCATCAGCGGATGGCCGCCGAGATGCTTTGTAAAGATGCGCTCGCAGACCGCGATCGATTCCTGCTGCGTCATCTGGCCAAAACCGAACGCGGCCCAGGTCTGTTCGCTGCATTCGACGATGAAGGTCGCGGTCTCGCTGTCGAACTGGTAGGCATGCGCCCACACCCAGCCATGCTCGGTCTTCTCGAAGATGAAGGTGAAGGCGTCGTCGAATTTCTGCGTCGTGCCCAGCCACACGAACTTGCATTTGCGGGTGTCGATGTCCGGCTTGAAGACATCGGCGAAGGCCGCGCGCGACTTCGAGTTGAGCCCGTCGGCGGCGACCACCAGGTCATGCGTTTCCATGAAGGGTTTCGGGTCGGAAATATCGGTCTCGAACATCATCTTGATGCCGAGCTCGCGGGCGCGCCGCTGCAGCAGGACCAAGAGCCGCTTGCGCCCGATGCCGCAGAAGCCATGGCCCGAGGACACCGTGCGCACACCGTCATGGATGACGGCGATGTCGTCCCAATAGGCGAAATGCTTCTTGATCCAGACGGCGCTGACCGGGTCGTTCCTAGTCAGGTTCTCCAGCGTCTCCGCCGACAGCACCACGCCCCATCCGAACGTGTCGTCGGCGCGGTTGCGCTCATAGACCGTCACCTCGTGCGCGGCGTCGCGCAGCTTGAGCGAGATGGCAAAGTAGAGGCCGGCTGGTCCGCCGCCGAGAACCGCAACCTTCATGTCTTGCGATCTCCTCCAGAGCAATTCCGGGAAAAGTAGCGGTTTCCGTCCGGAATTGCGTGAAACGCTCTAAGGCATCGGGAACGCCGGCAATGCCAGCGATCCCAATTTTCAGTATTGCGCCGCGCGGCAGTTATTTCAAGCTTAAAGTTTCATAATTGAATGATCGCCGCCGGCGCGTTTGGTTCTTCACTTGGTCGGATCCTTCGGGCTCCACAACACTGTCTCGGCGCCCTTTTCATAGGCCATCCCATCCGGGTAGCTGATCGCCTCCAGCTGCAGCCCCCAAGGCGTCTGGAAATAGAGGATGGTCTGCCCGGCGGCCGGCCCTTCCTTCACCGGCAGCGGTCCCATCCGGGTTTTAACACCCTTACCCTCGAGATAGGTCTTCGCGGCGGCGACGTCGTCGACATAGAAGGCGATGTGGAAGCCGCCGATGTCGCTGTTCTTCGGCGTCAGGTCCTTCTGGTCGGGCGCGGTGTATTTGAACAGCTCGATGTTCGAGCCATAGCCGCAGCGCACCATGGTGATCTCCTCGATCACCGCCTTCGGATCGACGCCGAGCACGTCTTGCATGAACGTGCCCTTGTCGTCGGCGAATGGACCGAAGGACATCGCCTTCTTGCAGCCGACGACATTGGTGAAGAAGTCGACGGCCTGCTTCATGTCGGGCACGGTAAGGCCGGTGTGGTCGTGCCCGCGCATGCCGGGTATGGAATCCGCCGATGCGGCCCCCATTGAGCCGAACAGGATTGCGGCAAGCATCGCGCCGCGAGTTGTGAAGTTCATGTCACCCTCCGTTGACGGGCTCACTTGTCCTTGCGCACATCCGAGGCCCGCTGGTCGGCGTGCGGATTGCTCAGTTCATTCGGGCGCCTTCGCCGCTGGCTGCAGCCAGTCCGGATCGATCTCCGGCAGCGGAATGGCGGCGAGCAGGTCGCGCGTGTAGGTTTCCTTCGGGCTGGCGAACAGCGCGTCGGTGGCGCTCGCCTCGACGATCACGCCTTCGCGCATGACGATGACCTGCTGGCAGAGCCGCCGGATCACCGACAGATCATGGCTGATGAAGGCGACCGTCAGTCCCATCTCGGCCGCCAGTCCTTCCAGCAGCGTCAGGATCTGCGCCTGCGTCGAGACGTCGAGGCCGGAGACGATCTCGTCGGCCAGCACGAATTTCGGCGACAGCGCCAGAGCCCGCGCGATGCCGACGCGCTGCCGCTGGCCGCCCGAAAGCTCGTGGCGGTAGCGGCTGGTAAAACTCTGCGGCAGGCCGACGCGCTGCAGGGCTTCCGCCACGCGCTCTTTCAGCCGGTCGCCAAGCCCGTTCTGCCTCAGGGGCGCCGCGATGATGCTGAAGATCGTATGCCGCGGGTTGAGCGACGACATCGGGTCCTGGAAGATCATCTGCAGGTCGCGGCGAAGTGGCCTCAGCTCGGCCTCCGAAAGACGGCTGATGTCGTGCCCCTCGAAGCCGATCGAGCCGGCGCTCGGCTCGATCAGCCTGACCAGCGCGCGTCCGAGCGTCGACTTGCCGGAGCCGGACTCGCCGACGATGCCGGTGACCGATCCCTTGGGCAGGTCGAAGTCCAGCCCTTTCAGGATTTCGGCCAGCGGCGCGCGGCCGATCAGCGGCTTGCGCGTCATGTCGGGCAGCGCCACCTTCAGCCCGCGCACGGAAAACAGCGGCTCAGCCATGGCCGGGCCTCCAGCCTTTGTCGGCGGCGGCGATCTCGGCCGCCAGCCCGGCAAGCACGCTCTCGTCCACCGGCTTCAGCGAGGCATACGGATCGGTGTAGCGCGGCGTCGCCGCGATCAGCGCGCGCGTGTACGGATGCTGCGGGGCCGCCAAAAGCTGCGCGGTATCGGCCTCCTCGACCACCTTGCCAGCATAGAGCACCGAAACCTTCTGGCTGATCTTGGCGACGACGCCGAGGTCATGGGTGACGAACAGGATCGCCGTGCCGTGATCGCGCTGCAGTTGCGCGATCAGCCGCAGGATCTGCTTCTGCACGGTGACGTCGAGCGCAGTCGTCGGTTCGTCGGCAACGATCAGCCTCGGCTCCGCCGCGAAGGCCGCCGCGATCAGCACGCGCTGGCGCATGCCGCCCGACAATTCGTGCGGGTAGCTTTTCAGCACGCGCTCGGGATCGCGGATCTGCACCTCGTCGAGCAGTTGCCGGGTGCGCTGGTCGGCTCTCTCGCCGCTCCAGCCGAGGATGCGCACCAGCCGGTCGGTCATCTGCGGGCCGATGCGCCGCGACGGGTTGAGCGCGGTCAGCGGATCCTGCGGGATCAGCGCCGTGCGCGCGCCGATCAGGTTCCGCCGCGCCTTGGGATCGAGCCGGCCGAGATCCTCGCCCTCGATCAGCATATCGCCCTCGACGACGCGCACGCTTTTCGGCAGGACGCCGAGCACGGCCTTGCCGATCATCGTCTTGCCGGCGCCGCTCTCGCCGACCAGCGCGCGCACTTCGCCCGGCTGGACGGCAAGCGACACCGAGCGCAGCACGCGCTGGCCGTTGGGAAGCACGGCGCTCAAGCGGCGGATGTCGAGGCACGCGCTCATCGCAGCACCGGATCGAAGCGCGCCTTCAGCGCCTCGCCGAACTGGCTGAAGGAAAGCACTGTCAGGATCAGCGTGATCAGCGGGAACACCAGCACCCACCAGGCCTGATGGATCGACAGCCGGCCCTCGGCGATGATGCCGCCCCAGGTCGGGTCGTCGGTCGAGATCGACAGATTGACGAAGGACAGGATCGCTTCGACGATCACCGCGATGCCCATTTCGAGCGACAACAGCGCCACCACCGACGGCAGCACATTGGGCAGCACTTCGCGCAGCATGATGCCGATGCGGCCATAACCGGCGATGCGCGCGCTCTCGACATAATCCATGCGCGCCTGGCTCATCGCCTCGGCGCGGATGACCCGGCAGAAGCGTGTCCAGTCGATGATCGCGATGGCGAGGATGACGGAACTGAGCCCCGTGCCCAGCACCGCGACCAGAAGGATCGCGAACAGCACCGGCGGGAACGCCATCCACACATCGACGATGCGCGAGATGATGCGGTCGGCCCAGCCGCCGAAATAGCCGGCGATCAGCCCCAGCGCCGAACCGAGGAGACAGGCGGACGTCGCCGCCGCGAAGGCAACGATGAAGGCGATGCGGCCGCCGAAGATCAGGCGTGACAGCAGGTCCCGGCCGAGGCTGTCGGTGCCTAGCCAATAGCCCGGCTCGGCGCCGTCGAGCCAGAAGGGCGGCAGGCGCTCCAGCATCAGGTCCTGCGCCAGCGGGTCCTGCGGCGCGACCATTGGCGCGAAGATCGCCGCCAGCAGCGCCAGCAGAAGCCAGCCGCCGGCCAGCCACAGCCGCGGGCTCAAGCCGAGTCGGGCGATGCGCGCGTCATCCATGGCGCAGCCTCGGATTGAGCAGCGCATACATCATGTCGACGGCAAGGTTGATCAGCACGAAGAGCAGCGCGAACACCAGCACGATGCCCTGGATCAGCGGCAGGTCGCGGTTGATGACGGCATCGATCGCCATGTTGCCGAGACCCTCATAGGAGAACAGCCGCTCGACGATGACGGTGCCGCCGATGAGGAAGGTGAACTGCACGCCGACCAGCGTCAGCGTCGGCAGCGCCGCGTTCTTCAGCGCCTCGCGCAGGATGACCTGCGTTTCGGAAAAACCCTTGACCCGCGCCAGCACGACATAGTCGAGGTCGAGCACTTCCTTCAGCGACTGTTTCAGGAGCTGCGCGATGATCGCCGCCAGCGGCAGCGCCAAGGCCACGGCTGGCATCAGCATATGCTTGAGCAGGTCCCAGGTGAGGTCGAAGCGGAGCCTTAGAATGCTCTCGACCAGGTAGAACTGGGTGACGAAGGGCAAATCGAGCTGTGGCGACACCCGGCCGGAGATGTCGAACACCGGCACCAGCACGCCGAACAGCAGGATCAGCACCAGGCCCCACAGGAAATCGGGGATGGAAAGCGTCGCGCCGCTGGCGATGTCGATGCCCGCTTCGAGCGCCGTGCCGCGCGAGCGCGCGCCGAGGATCGCGGCCGTGGCGCCGATCGCGATCGCCATCAGCAGCGCCACGGTCGCAAGCTCCAGCGTCGCCGGCAGCCGGTTGAAGACCAGCCCGAGCACGTCCTGGCGCAACGAGATCGACGTGCCGAAATCGCCATGCAGCACGCCGCCGAGCCAGATGAAGAATTGCTGCACGATCGACTTGTCGAGCCCGTAGAGCGCGCGCAGCCGCGCAATGTCGTCATTGCTGGCGCCGGGCGGCAGCATCATGGCGATCGGGTCGCCGGGCGCCGCGCGGATGACGACGAAGACGACGATGGCGACGCCGAGCAGCGTCACCAGCATCGTCAGCAGACGAACGAGGAATCTCTGCAGCAGCATGCGCCCATATGCCTAGATGAAAATGCGCGCCGTCTTGCGGACGGCGCGCGTGGCAATCCAAGACCGGCGATCAGGCGGCCGGGGTCATCAGCGCCGGCAGCAGCGCGCCGGACACATGTTGCACGACATTGACCTTCTTCGAGTGCACGATCGGCTGCGCATATTGCATCAGCGGCAGCACATAGGCCTGTTCGGCGATGTATTTGTCGACGGCCTTCCAGCCGGCAATGCGCTTGGCCTCGTCCTTCTCGCCCCATAGCGGGTTGATCATGTCGATCAGGTCCTGGCTGTCCCACACCGAATGCGGGCTCGGGCCGTACATGGCGAAGCCGGTCGAGGTGGTCGGATCGCCGATGGAATTGCCCCAGTTGTAGAAGGCGGCTGGCGCCAGCTTGTCGGCGGCGCGTAGCTCATAGTGCTTGGCGATCTCGTAGACCTCGATATTGGCCTCGATGCCGACCTTGCGCCACATGCCGACGATCGCCTGGATCATCTCATAGTCCTTGGGCTTGAAGCCCTTGGTCGTCTGGATGGTGAACTTCACCGGCTTCTCCGGCGAATAGCCGGAAGCCGCCAGCAGTTCCTTGGCCTTGTCGGGATTGTGCTCGACCTTGATCGAGGCATCGAAGGCCGCGTATTCCGGCGTCTCCAGCGTCGCGATCGGCTGGCCGTAGCCGCGCAACAGTCGCTTCACCAGCAGATCCTTGTCCACCGCCATCACGGCCGCCTGGCGAACGTTCTTGTCCAGCATCGCCTCGATGTCGTTGAAGAAGATCATACCGATGTCGGAAACGTTCTTGATCGAGCCGGCCAGCCCGTCCTTGGCGATCAGCCGGTCATATTCCTCATAGGGAATTTCGAGCGTCACCTGCGAGGAACCGGATTCGATCTCGGCAACACGGCTCGCCGCGTCGGTGACGAACTTGATCGTCACGTTCTCGAAGGCCGGCTTCGTGCCCCAATAGTGCGGATTGGCCTTCAGCCGCAGGAAGGCGTTGCGCTCGAACTTGTCGACCATATACGGCCCGGTGCCGATCGGCGCCTTCTCGAAGCCTTCGGCGCCCACCTTCTCGTAATAGGCCTTGGGCAAGATGTAACCGGTCAGGAACGACATCCACTTGAAATAGACCGGATCGAACTGCACGACGTCGCCGGTGATCTTGTTGCTGTCGATCTTGAAATTGTTGACGTTCTTCCAGACGAACTGGATCGGGTTGCCGGTCTTCTCGTCGCCGGCCCGTGTCAGCGACCATACCACGTCTTCGGGTGTGAAGGGCGAGCCGTCATGCCATTTCACGCCCTCACGCACCGTCATCATCACCTTGGTGCGGTCGTCGTTCCAGCCCCATTCGGTGAGCAGGCCGGGCGTGAAGGAGAGGTCCGGCTTCTGGCCGATGATCTGGTCGAACACCGACTGGTAGAGGCCTTGGATGGTCGGGTTCACCGCCGAGGGTCCGGTTGTCGGATCCCAGGAGGGCAGGTTGACATTGTAGGCGATGGTGAGCTCGTCCGCCGCCTTTGCCGCCCTCGGCAGGCCGAGCGTGGCGGCGCCAATCGCTGCCGCGCCATAGCCTAGCAAGTCACGTCTGTTGATGGTCATGGTCGTTCCCCTTGTTGGTTGTCATTTGTCCGCGCGGCGTTTTCATTCGGTGGTGGGCAACCGCGCTTGTCCATCCCGGAATTCTAGCTCTTTGTTGGAGCATGATCTTTCTCCGAAAACCGGTTCCCACTTTTTGCGTTCGCTGACCTTCGGTTCGGGATCATGCTCTAATTCCCTCCCAGTTGTTGGGCGAGCATGAAGCCGGAGCCGGCGCCGGTACCGGCGCCGGGCCATGTCGCGGCGCCGGTGAGGAAGAGGTTCGAGACCGGCGTGCTCCAGCGCGCGAAGCCGCGCGCCGGACGGAAGAGGAAATTCTGCGCCAGATGATGGCTGCCGCAGATCTGGTCGCCGCCGACAAGGTTCGGGTTCTCGCGTTCCAGATCGAGCGGCGAGAACACCGCACGGCCGAGGATTTTCTTGGCCAATCCCGGCGCGTAGCTTTCGATGATGTCGAGCACGCGCTCGGCATAGGCGTCCTTGACCGCGTCCCAGTGAGCGGGGGCGATCTTGCCCGCGGCATCGCCAAGGATCTCCGCCGGCAGCATGCGCACCTGCACCCACAGCACATGCTTGCCTTGCGGCGCGCGCGACGGATCGACCGCCGTCGGCTGGCCGACGACCAGCACCGGCTGGTCGGGCAGCAGGCCGGCGATCGCCTGCTGATAGACACGCGACATGGCATCGAGCGACGGCGCCAGATGCACATAGGCGAACTGGCGAAGTTCGGCGCCGGCGCTCCAGTCCGGCAGGTCGTCCAGCGCCAGGTGGATCATCATCGTGCCTGGCGCATGGCGGAATTTCTTCATCGCCGCATCGAAGCCGGTGTTGCCGGAGCCATTGGGCAGCAGCTTGCCCGGCAGCGCTTTCGGCGCGACACCGGCAATGACGGCCTTGGTCGCGCTATGGATTTCGCCGGATGCCAGCCGCACGCCGGTCGCCTTGCCGCCAGAAACCGTTATCTCGGCGACATCCGCGCCGGTCGTGATCTGGCCGCCGGCCACCGTCACCATGCCGGCCAGCGCGCGGATGATGGTGTCGGCGCCGCCCTTGCCCAGCACCATGCCGAAACTCTGGTTGGCCATCGATTCCAGATAAGGGAACACGGCGCCGCCGGCGATGTCCGGCGCGAAGTCGAGATGCATGCCCCAGGCCGCGAGGGTCGTGCGCACATGCGGCGTCTCGAAATTTTCCTCGAGCCAGGCGCGAGGCGATGACAGCAGCAATCGAGCCGTATCGAGAGCGCCGGCGATGCCCTTCTTGCGCCACAGGTTCCAGCCCGTGCCGGCCAGCGCTTTTGCGCTCATCGGCGAGCCCAGCAGCCGGAACAAATGTTCGGCTTCCCCTGGAAAGGCGCTGACCAGGCGGCGCCATGCGGCTGCATCCGCCGACGAGAAGGCGGCCAGCCGCGCCGCCGTCTTTTCGAGGTCGTTGCTGACGCCGAAACATGTCCCGTCCGGAAAGGCGCTGGCGAAACAGTCGCCCACCGGCGCGAATTCCAGCCCGTGACCTTTCAATTCATTTGCATATTTCCGGTGAAAGGCGGAGCCGGCGAAGAGGCTTAGGTTCATCGCGCCGAAATCGTGCCGGAAGCCGGGAAGCGTGTATTCGGCGGTCCGCACCGCGCCGCCGATCGCCTCGCTGCGCTCGAAAACCGCTATTTTCCAGCCCTTGAGCGCCAAATGCGCGGCGCATGCCAGACTGTTGTGGCCCGCCCCGACAAAGATGGCGTCGAACTCGCTCACGCCCCGCCCCAAAAATGCTTTATGCTTAAAGATAATTGCAGATGCATATGTTTTCGTCTAGTAGGTATATTAAGGGCCGCAACGAGCCTTGATGATCACCGACAAGAGGGAACGAAAGACCATGGACACGCAGAAACTCCTCGGCGAGGTCGCCAGCCAGCTGCTCTCGGGCGCCATCAAGGTGGTCGACCTGACGGCGCCGCTCGGTCCCGATACGCCGCTGATCAAGCTGCCGCCGGAACTCGCCGTCGATACGCCGAAGGTCGAGATCCACGAGATCTCCAAATATGACAAGAACGGCCCGTGGTGGGCCTGGAATTGGCTGAAGCTCGGTGAGCATTCGGGCACGCATTTCGACGCGCCGCAGCACTGGATCACGGGCAAGGACTATCCGGACGGCGCCACCGACACCATTCCGGCGCAGAATTTCATCGGCCCGGTCAACGTCATCGACTGCTCCAAGGAGTCGGCGGCCGACCACGACTTCCTGCTCACCGTCGACCATATCAAGGCCTGGGAAGCCAAGCATGGCGCCATCAATCCCGGCGAGTGGGTGGTGATGCGCACCGACTGGTACAAGCGCAACGGCTCGGAAGCCGAGTTCCTCAACGCCAACGAGACTGGCCCGCACACGCCCGGCCCGACGGCGGAAGCCATCCAGTTCCTGATAGCCAAGGACATCAAGGGCTGGGGCTCGGAGACGATCGGCACGGATGCCGGTAAAGCAGGAGGGATGGAGCCGCCGTTCCCGGCGCACACGCTGATGCACAAGGCCAACCGCTATGGCCTCGCCAGCCTCTGCAACCTCGACCAACTGCCGCCCAAGGGCGCGATCCTGATCGCCGCTCCGCTCAAGATCGAGCGCGGCACCGGCAGCCCGATCCGAGCGCTGGCGCTGGTGCCTCGGGGTTAAAGCCAAGGCAACGACGATGGGCGACGTCGATCACATCATCGTCGGCAGCGGCATCAACGCCCTGGTCTGCGCGGCGATGCTTGGCGCCAAGGGCGCCAAGGTGCTCGTGCTCGAGCGCAACGACCGCATCGGTGGCTGCATGCGCACCGAGGAGATCACAGCGCCAGGCTTCGTTCATGACGTGATGGCCACGACCTTCGTGCTGTTCGTCACGTCGCCAGCTTTTGCCGCGCTCGGCAAGGACCTTGCGCGGCATGGGCTGGAGTTCTGCCACGCCGCCACGCCGACAGGCGTGCTCACGCCGGACGGCAGCCATGCCGTTATCACCACCGACCGCGCCGCCAACATCGCGGCGCTGAACCGGATCGCCTCCGGCGATGGCGACCGTCACGGCGGCGATGTCGGCGATATCGAGCGCAATGCCGGGCTGCTGTTCGGCCTGCTCGGCGGCGCGCTCTGGTCCTATCCGACGACGAAGCTCATCGCCGGCGAAGCCTGGCGGCGTGGCCCGCGCGACCTTGCCACCTTCATGGGCGGGGCGCTGGTGCCCGCGCGGGGTTGGTTGGAAACGACTTACACATCCGACATCGTCCGCGCGCTCTGGGCGCCCTGGGTGCTGCATGCCGGGCTCGGCCCGGAAGACGCCTTCTCCGGCCAGATCGCCAAGGTCATCGCCTTCGCGCTGGAGGCCGCCGGCGCGCCGATTGTCAAGGGCGGCGCGAAAAACCTGCTCGCCGCCTTCGAGGCGCTGATCAGGGAACGCGGCGGCGAAATCCGCGTCAACGCCGACGTCGCCTCGATCGTCCAGACAGGCGGCCGCGCCAGCGGCGTCCGGCTCGCCTTCGGCGAAACCCTGAGCGCCGCCAAGAGCGTCATCTGCTCGGTCACGCCGACGCAGCTCTATGGCCGTCTGCTCGGAGGGGATGCCCCAAAGCGCGACGTCGAAGCGACGCGCGTTTATCGCTACGGCAAGGGCAATTTCCAGATCCACTACGCGCTCGACAAGCCGCCGGCCTGGCGCGGCGAGGGTCTCGACAAGGTGGCGCTGCTGCATCTGACACCGGGTTTGGATGGCGTCTCAAAAGCCTGCAACGAGGCAGTGCGCGGTCTGCTGCCGGAGGTGCCGACGATCTGCGTCGGCCAGCCGCATGCGCTCGATCCATCGCGCTGCCCGGAGGGCAAGGCGATCCTTTGGCTGCAACTGCCCGAGGCGCCGCGCCACATCAAGGGCGATGCCGCCGGCAAGCTCGAGGCGCCGGCCGAAGGCCGTTGGAGCGAGGCGTTGCGCGAGGCCTATGCCGACCGCGTCGAGGCGATCCTCGCCAACCACATCGACGGTTTTCGCGCGAGCGTGATCGCGCGCCGCGCCTATTCACCGGCCGATCTCGAAGCGATGAACGTCAACCTTGTCGGCGGCGATCCCTATGGCGGCTCGTCGACCATCGACCAGTCCTTCCTGTGGCGGCCGTTCAAGGCCAGCCGCAACCATGAGACCGGCATCAAGGGCCTCTATCATATCGGCGCCTCGACCCATCCGGGCGCCGGCCTCGGCGGCGGCTCCGGCTTCCTTGTGGCGGGGAGGCTCTGATGGAACAGAAACTCGCCGAAAAACGCCAGCGCATCTCCACCCTCGGCCAGATCGGCCTGCAGCAGTTCGCGCCCTATCTGATGAACCGCATCATGGGCCGCTACAACGCCACGCTGCGCGACGACTTCCGCAAGCAAGGCCTGACCATTCCACAGGTGCGGACGCTCGCCGTGCTCTCGGTCACCGACGGCGTCACCGTCAACGACCTCTCGGTCTACACGGTGATCGAGCAGTCGACCTTGAGCCGCACGCTCGACGCGCTGGAAGGCCAGGGCCTGGTGCGGCGCGAGCAGGGCGTCACCGACAGCCGCTTCCGCCATGTGTTCCTGACCGATGACGGACGCGCGCTGTTCACGCGCGCCTGGCCGGCCATGCACGACGCCTTCGAGGCGATGTTCGACGGTGTCGACGACGCCGAGTATGCCGCGCTGATCGCGACGCTGCAGAAAATGCTGAACAACATTCGCAAGCACGAGATCTAGATATACGCGCCGCCCCTGGCGATGGGCGAGCGGCAACGGAAGGAGGCAGAGATGGCCGAACGGTCTTTTGCCAAGGAAGTCGAAAAGCTCAGGCTTGGCGCCGGCGAGGAATTCGCGGGCGAGGGCATCCTCGCCATCACCAAGGCGCTGCTGCAATGCGGCGTCGGCTATGTCGGCGGCTACCAGGGCGCACCGATCAGTCATCTGATGGACGTGCTGGCCGACGCGCAGGATATCCTGGGCGAGCTCGGCGTGCATTTCGAGGCGAGCGCTTCGGAAGCGACCGCCACCGCGATGCTCGCCGCTTCCGTGCATTACCCGATCCGGGGTGCTGCCACCTTCAAGTCGACAGTCGGCACCAATGTCGCTTCGGATGCGCTCGCCAACCTGGCGTCCGGCGGCGTCACCGGCGGCGCGCTGATCATCGTCGGCGAGGACTATGGCGAAGGCTCCTCGATCATGCAGGAGCGCAGCCACGCTTTCGCCATGAAGAGCCAGGTCTGGCTGCTCGACCCGCGTCCGAACCTGCCCTCGATCGTCAAGGCGGTCGAGGACGGCTTCGAGCTGTCGGAAATCTCCAACACGCCGGTTATGCTGCAGGTGCGCATCCGCTGCTGCCACGTCCACGGCCACTTCACCGCCAAGGACAACAAGCGTCCGCCAATGTCGGTCGCCGATGCGCTTGCCGCGCCGCGCCGCGACACCGGCCGTATCGTGCTGCCGCCCGCCTCCTTCCTGCATGAGAAGGAGAAGGTCGCCAAGCGTTGGCCGGCGGCGGTCGATTTCATCAAGAGCCGCAAGATCAACGAGATGTTCGGGCCGGACCATGGCTCGATCGGCATCGTCATGCAGGGCGGCATGTACAATTCCGTCATCCGCGCGCTGCAGCGGCTGGGCCTCGCCGACACCTATGGCGACACCGACGTGCCGCTCTATGTGCTGAACGCCGTCTATCCGCTGGTCGACGACGAGTTCCTGTCCTTCTGCGAAGGCAAGCAGGCGGTGCTGGTCGTCGAGGAAGGCCAGCCCAACTACATCGAGCAGGCCTTCGCCGCCATGCTGCACAAGGCCGGCCGCGGCACCAAGCTGGTCGGCAAGGAGCATCTGCCGATGGCCGGCGAATATACCGGGCAGGTCATGCTCGACGGCATCGGCTCCTTCCTGCGGGCGCACGCCCCGCATCTGCTGCCGGGCGAGGTGCGCGCGCCGAACAAGCTGGGCGAGGGCGTCGATACGGCCGATCTCATCAATGTCGTTCCGGGCCGCCCGCCGGGCTTCTGCATAGGCTGCCCGGAGCGGCCGATCTTCGCGGCGACGAAACTGGTCGAACAGGAGCTCGGCAAGCACCACATCGCCTCCGACATCGGCTGCCATCTGTTCTCGATCATGCCGCCTTTCGAGCTCGGCGCCACCACCATGGGCTATGGGCTTGGGCCGGCTTCTGCCTCGGCCTTCAATTCGCCGGACGCAAAACGCCGCTCGATCTCCTTCGTCGGCGACGGCGGCTTCTGGCACAATGGCCTGACCTCCTCGATCGGCAATGCGGTGTTCAACAAGAATGACGGCGTCATCGTCATCGTCGACAACTTTTACTCGGCCGCCACCGGCGGCCAGGACATCCTGTCCTCGCGCGCCTCGAACCGCACCAAGTCCACAAAACATCCGATCGATGAAGCGGTGAAAGGCATGGGCGTCAAATGGCTGCGCCACATCGACCGCACCTATGATGTCGGCAAGATGCAAGCCGCGCTGCGCGAGGCGCTGACCACCGAGGAGAAGGGGCCGAAAGTCATCGTCGCCTCGTCGGAATGCATGCTCAACCGGCAGCGCCGCGAGAAGCCGCTGGTCGACAAGGCGATCAAGGGCGGTGAGCGCGTGGTGAAGCCGAAATTCGGCGTCGACGAGGACATCTGCACGGGCGACCATGCCTGCATGCGGCTCTCCGGCTGCCCGTCGTTGTCGGTCAAGTCGCTCGACGATCCGCTGCGCGACGATCCTGTCGCCTCGATCGACCAGAATTGCGTCGGCTGCGGCAATTGCGGCGAGGTGGCGGATGCGGCCGTGCTATGCCCGTCCTTCTATCGCGCCGACGTCGTTCACAATCCGGGCCGCTGGGACCGTTTCCTGGAAAGCGCGCGCCGCGCCGTGATCGGCCTGTTGCAGCGGCGCCGCGAGAGCCGCCGTTTGATGTTCGCCGATGCTTGACCACAACGCAGCGCTGCACCCGAAGACGGGCGCTTCCGATGACGAGCGGGTGATAAAACTCGCCGTGCTCGCGGTCGGCGGCCAGGGCGGCGGCGTGCTTGCCGACTGGATCACCGACGTCGCCGAGCGCAACGGCTACATCGCGCAATCGACCTCCGTCGCCGGCGTCGCCCAGCGCACCGGCGCGACGATCTATTACATCGAGATGGCCCGCGACACCGGCCGGCTGCCGGTCTTCGCGCTGTCGCCTTCGCAGGGCGATGTCGACATCCTGATTGCCGCCGAATTGATGGAAGCCGGCCGCGCCATCATCCGCGGTTTCGTCACGCCCGAGCGCACGACGCTGATCACCTCCTCGCACCGCATCGCCGCCGTCTCGGAAAAGACCGAGCCGGGCGACGGCCGCGCCTCGTCGGAGAAAGTGCATGCGACGGCGCAAGCGGCGGCCAAGCGCTTCATCGCCTTCGACATGGAGAAGATCGCCGCCGACAACGGCACCATGATCTCGGCCAGCCTGCTCGGCGCGCTGGCCGGTTCCGATGCGTTGCCCTTCACCCGGGAAAGCTACGAACAGGCGATCGGCGCCGGTGGCCGTGGCGTCGGGCCAAGCCTCGCGGCCTTCGGCGCAGCCTGCGACCGCGCGCGAGGCATCGCTGCTGCTCCGGCGGGCGACGAGGCAGAGGCGAAACCTGCCATTGCTCAACCCAGGCCAACGGCGAGCGTCAGTGGGCCCGAAACCTTGCTGAAGGGCTGGCAGGAGCTTGCCGGCCGCGTCGCGGCACTGCCGGTGCCGGTGCGCGACATGGCCGAACGCGGGCTGAAGAAGGTCGTCGACTATCAGGACATCGCCTATGGCGGCGAATATCTCGACCGGTTGGACAGCGCGGCGGCGCTCGACAATGCGGAGCGCGGCTTCGCGCTGTCGATCGCTGCGGCAAAGCATCTCGCCAACGCCATGTGCTACGACGACATGATCCGCGTCGCCGATTTGAAGACGCGCTCGACCCGCGACCGGCGCGTGCGCAAGGAAGTCGGCGTCAAGGAAGGTTCGGTCCTGCAGGTCACCGAATATTTCCATCCGCGCATCGAGGAGTTCTGCGGCACGCTGCCGGCGGGGCTGGGCAGCTACATCGAAAGCCGGCCGAAGCTCGCCGCCTTCCTCGACCGCCGCATAAATCGCGGCCGCCACATCCGCACCGACAGTTTCACCGGCTTCGCCATGCTCTGGTTCATCGGCGGCCTGCGCCGCTGGCGCCGCAGCCTGCTGCGCCACAGGGTCGAGGTCGAGCATCTGGAGCGCTGGTACGGCCTGGCGCTCGGCTATGTGCCCCAGGACTACGCTTTGGCCACCGAAATCCTCAACTGCCGCCGGCTGATCAAGGGCTACAGCGACACCCATGCGCGTGCCCAGTCGAAATTCGACCGCGTGCTCTCGGCGCTACCCATGCTGAAGGGCAGGGACGATGCCGCCGACTGGATCCGCCGCCTGCGCGAGGCGGCGCTGAAGGACGAAAAGGGCGATATGCTGGACGGCGCGCTGAAGACCGTGGCGACGCTCAACGAGACCTCTGCCCCGATAACGAAGATGTGATCCGCCTGCCTGCGACGGGTTTCGGCCACGTCCTCCGTTTCAGGGAGGTAGGGATCAATCCCGGAGACAAACTCATGTTGGCTAAGTATTTTCTGCCCGTTGCGCTGGCGGCCGGCACCTTGCTGCTGTCCGGAGCCGGCTCCCAGGCCATGCCGATGACTAAACCCAGCGCTGCGTCACCGCCGATCGAAACCGTCGGCTGGCGCTGCGGTCCCGGCTGGCACGTGAACCGTTGGGGCAATTGCGTGCCCAACGGCCGCCGGTTCATCCGGCCCGTGCGCCATTGGCATCCCGGCTTCTGCATCACGGCCGCTGGCACCCCGGTTTCTGGAGCTGATGACCCGTCGACGGGATCGACGCCCACGCCGGCAACGGTTCAGACAGGCCAAAGAGAGAGAAGCCGGCGGGACAGCGCCCCCCTTTGTCCTGCCGGACATCTCCCCCACAAGGGGGGAGATCGGACGTCACGCAGGCTTTCGGCAATCGCCAGCGTCGTACCAAAGTCTATTCAACATCGCAGGAGTGAGCGCGGCGCCAAAGCTGCCAATCTCCCCCCAAGTGGGCAGGGGAATCGCATATGAGTTTTTTGGGCTTGAAAACGGCCTGAGAAGAGATTCTTTGGGAAGGCAGTCCAATGAAGGAGCGACTGCCATTTCCTGTCTTGAGAGCTACTTTGGCGCGGTGCCTGATCCCCGCGCGCCCAACGCCACGCA